>JBEHZA010000203.1:0-8504 GCA_048497895.1 Verrucomicrobiota bacterium | reverse complement strand
GGGCAACATCAGCGCCCTCGGTGTGCTCTACGATCGCTATCAAGAGTCGATCACGACGTTCGTTCGGCGTGCCACGAACGACGCCTCGGACGTCGAAGCCTATCCCGGCCGCACGCCTCACATCCATTTCAAAGTGAAGCGCGGCTCCGAAGAATTGATCACCACTCAATGCTATATTAAAGGCAGTCCGCTGAACGAAAAGGACGGCGTTTACCGTGGCATCCGCGATCCGAAAGGCCGCGACTCCGTCACCATCGATTTCGCTCCCTTGAAAGATTCCCGCGCCGGTGAACTCACCGCCAAATTCGACATCGTCCTCGGCCAGACCCCCACTTCATAGGAGCGCGGCGTTCACGCCGCCTCAACGTCCGGGCAAAAGGCAACCTGCCGAATACGCCAGAAAACACCCGCTTCAAAGAATGCCCCCCGTATGGAGTTCCGCATTTATGCGGCTGCGCTAACACCTTGACGGCTCACGTTAAAAATTTTCCCGACCATCTCACAAACGAACATCGAGCCGTCTAAAGACGGAACTCCATACCTTCACTCGCGCACGCCAGAACACTCTCGGACCGCGGCTGTATCCGCCGAGGATCAGCCGCAGCAATGTTCGCTAACCCAACGCCCATAAAAGAAATTACGGTTCGCTCCAATCTGCAATAAACCTGCTCTCCGTCAAAATTTTCCACCTCCACCAAAATCTGACCTGCTCCGGCGCCAATCATAGCGACTTACCCACTTACAGGAATCGCCCAAATTCCTCTGCTGTCATTTCCACATCATCAAGAATCGCTTTCAATAATCCCGGACCGATGGTTTCTCCAGCATGAACCGGAACTACAGTGCGACGTCCGTCAGAATGACCAAGAACATGGTGACTTCCTTTAATTCGTAAAACGACAAACCCGGCCTGTCGCAAAGCAGCAACAACTTCCCGTCCACGCAATCTGGGAGCTTGGGCATTGTTTAGACCAGAATGCGTTGCACTCCGATAAATTCATTGCTCGACGAACTGTCCTCTTCAACCTCCAAACAAACCTCGATCGCCTCCCGCACGCGTTGCATCAGTTTATCCAACGACTTAGCTTGCGTATGGCACCCTCTTAATTCCGGCACATGCGCCACGTAATACCCTTCACTATCGCGCTCAATCAATACACTGAACTCGCGTTTCTTCGCCTTCACATTTTGCAAATTACGCCTTCTTCATTTCAAACGCAATCACAGTTCCATTCCCGCCCTCTCCAAAACCTCCCACCCCACAAACTCCTGCGGCAATCGCTGCCGCGCAGCGAGCAATCGCTTCACCGGTTCCACTAGTTCCCCCAGCCAATCGCACACCGCCGTATCGTTTAACTCATCCTCGCACAGTTGTTCCTTCCCCTGCCCCACCGCGAGCAATTGCCGGTAACTCCATAAGTGCGGTTCAACCTTCAGCAATCCCGCCTTTTCGGCGCGATCAGAAGCCAGTTGCGGAATCCGCAACCCATGCGGATCAAGATCGCCAAAATAATATATCGTTCGCGGGCCGCCACCCAGTTCACGGAAAATCTCACTCAAGAAACCAACTCCATCCACAAACCGGTTACCGCCTCCATAAATCACCGCGCTGAACTGTGGACGAAGCTGGTTCCAGCGATCGTACGAGTGCCACGTCGCCGCGTTCTCCAGCACGATCACCGGATTTGCCGCCGCTGCCAACGGCCCACGCTTCCACGGCAGCGGTTCACCCACCATTTCGCAGCGCAATGTTTCCAGCTTCAGCCGTCCGGAAACTACCAACGCCGAATTCGCCAATTGATCGAGCCGCTTCTCGTCACCGAACAATTCCAACGACCGCTCTTTGATCGGAACCATCGAACGTGTCCTTCCACCCCGCGCCAAAAAATCGTTCCACCGCCGCAATTCTTCAAACGATAAACTCACCCTCGTCTCACGCACAAATGACAATTCCGGTTCCCACGGATATTCATGCATCCGGACTGCCTCCGCCGGACCAATCACGGGCCGTTCAAATCCAAACGCCGCACACCAGCGCGCCTCCGCGTCCAAAGGAATGCTCACCCGCCCAATTGTTCCGGGTCGAAATTGCAACGGCTTGATTTGCAGCCAGCCTTGTGCCGTTAGCTCCCGTGCATCACGAGCAGCTTCTCTTTCCTCCTCCGCGGATGCCAGCCCCGCCGCATCCAGCAACTCATCCCAGCTTCGACTGAACGGCCGTGTCGCCGGTTCACTGCGCTCACCGCGGGCGCGTTGCCATTGGGCAAATAATTCGCCAGCCAGCGGTGATTTCCGCAGATTCATACCCTCAAGCGAGCGCCTCCACCGCTTCCGCCATCGTGCTCAGCAACGGAATATTATCGATGCCGGTCACGTAACCGTTCGCATCGCGTTTCACTTCCTTCTGGCACATGATCACCGTCTGCGCATGCGGCACCATCACCCCCAACCGTTCCGGCGGAAACGCCATGACCAGTTGCAGTTGAAAATTCCGCGCCAGCGCCAGGCAGTCCTCAATGCCGTCACCGGATAACTTGGAAAACGCTTCATCCATCACCACCAGGCCGAGGTGCTGCGATTTGCCACTGCCTAAATCATAAACCCGGCGAAACGCCGCCAACATGGAAATGAAGAACGGCGCCTGATTCTCACCACCGCTCAAATTACGCCCGCTTCGCCCCAGCGAAATCGGCGGGGCATCCGGCTTGTCCGCCGGCACAATCTCAATATCGTAGTGATGATAATTCCGATAATCCAATAGCCGGCGGGCGCGCTCATCGGATTGATCCGCCGCATCCACCGCCGCCATCAATTCATCCTTCGCCCGTTGCATCTCGCTTTCCTGAATCGCCGCTGCCAGTGGGTCCGTCGCTTCGAGACCTGAATCCAGCAACCTCCAAAGCGTAGCAAACGCCGGATCACGCCGCTGACTGATGCGATAACGGCTCCGCCCCACCGGGGCGCTGAGATAACGGTCGAGCAATTTGATCGTCCCCTGCGCTTCCTGAATGCGGTGGTTCAACTCGTTCAGCACACTGTCCTGCAAACGCCGTTCCCAATCCCGCTTGCGAGCTTCCGCCAGCTCGCGTGACTTCTGTAATTCGACGGTTTCCAGCAACCGCAAACGTGTCGTCCACGACCCATTGCCCTCGTCTTCCGGTTGAAAATCATGCTGATATTCCGGATGTTTCAAATGCCCGTGTTCATCCCGCGCCGTCGCCAGCAGAATCCGTTCGTTCTGCCGTTTGCCCTTCGCCTCCACCGCTTCGCGCCCGGCTTTCGTCGCCCGGTCCTGCACGGCGTTAAAACAATCGCTCCATTTCGGAAACTCTGCCTTCAACGCATCGCGCCGCGCTTCCAGATTAATGTCGAGAATGCCCACAAAATCACGCCCCAATCGAACGCGGCTCTCCTCCACTTCCAACCGGAATTCCCGGGCATCTTCTTCTGCCGCTTCCATCTGCTCGCGCAACGGCCGCGCCTTGAGATTGAACCCTTCATTGCGCCCGCGCAGATTGCCAATCGCTTCGTTCAATTTGCGTTGATCGGTTTCCAATTCGTTCAACCGCTTCTGCCGCGCTTCCAGTTCCGGCGTTATAAGGAGGTTAATCGTCTCACGCACCCGGCCCAGTTCCGCTTCCAGTTGCGGCAACTGCGGCAATTCCCCGGCCCGATCCGGCAACGCGGGATCACCCAACCCGCCGTTACGCCCCGTATCCAGCCATACCTGCACATCGCTCAAGCGTTGCTTCAATGATTCCTGCAACGCCCGCACTTCAATCTGCTCGCGCTCCTTCGCATTGCGCATCCGCTCCAGCCCCTCGCGACCCAAAGTCAATTCCACCGCGTTCGCCGGTTTCAGGCGACGCCGCAACGGCGCTTGCTTGAATATCCCTTCCGGCGTAATTGCCCGCCCACTTTCGGAACGCTCCAATTCCTCCACCGTCTCCACGCATTGCACTTCACCCAGCAAATGCTCTACGTAATTGCGGGCCAGCGTGTGCGTGACCTGCACTTTCGCAAATAACGAATCGGTTCGTGAACCCGCACGCAACTGCCGTAATTCCGCCGGATTCAATAACGCTTCTGGCTCCCGCCCCGGTGGAGTCCGGCGCAGCAAATCCAACGCCTCGCGATACGTCGCTTGGTCCGCAGGCACAATCACCCAGCGTTGACGTCCCAGAAATAATTCCAAAGCCGGCCACCAACGTTCCGCCTCCGGTTTCACCTCAATCAACCGGCCCAGTTGCTCCACGCGATCTCCGAGTTTTTGACGCAACGTTTGAAATACCGGGAAAGACCCCGGCGCTTGTCCACGTGAAAGGTTTTCTAAATCCGCCGCCAATTGCTTGAGCTGCGCTGCTGCTGCTTCGATCTGCCGTTGCAGCGGCTGCAACAAATGCTCTACTTCACGCCAGATTTCGTTAAAGCGTGAGGACAACTTCGGCAGCGCCTCGAATCGCTCCGCGTCTTTGCCCGAGCGCAAATTTGCCAACAGTGCATCTTCCACTTGTAAAATGGACGCGAGCTTTTCCAACGGCAAACCACCACCATGTTTTAACCACTGCATCCAGCGGTAATGCCGCTCGGCCAGCCGTTGACGCACGCTCTTTTGTGCTTCCTGCAACGAAGTCACCCGCGCCTGTAACTCGCGCTTTTGCCGATCCAGTTGATCAAACTTAATCTGGTTGGCATCCTTCTGAATCTCGAAGCGAACCTCGCTCAAGAGTTTGCCCACGTTCTCGCTGTCCGCCACCGCCTGTTCCAACTGCTTCAAATCCGCCGCATGCTCTTCCTGCAATTGTTTCAAATCGAAAGCATGCCGCTCAAACCGTTCCTGCGCCTGCATCAACCGCAGCGAGTGCTGACAATGCAACAGCACTGCCTCCTGCCGCCGGGATGACTCGTAAAGCTCGTGCTGCTCCACAATGCGCCGCAGAAAGGCCGCTTCATCCTCCTGCTTGGCCAGCCGCCGCCGCGTTTCATCGTAAGCCCGCAACGCCGTCCGCACATCCCGCACATCCAGCGGGCTATCCTCCAAAATAAACTCACGAATAAACTTCTCTACGTTTTCCTCCGGTTCAAACGCAATCGCCTTCGGAAATGTCCGGCGGAACGCGTCGAAATCAAAGTAGAGATGCCGGGACGTACCCATCTCCGCGAGGTAATCGCGTTGTCCGGCAAACAGGCAGTCCTTGCCATACTCGCGCCGGATCCACGTGCGAAACGCCTCGTCATCCAGCATCTTGTTATTCGGAGCAACCTCCGCATATTCCAACCGGTCGGGTATATAAAAATACGTGTGCTTCGGTTGCGCCGTCGCGCTGGAATATTCCAACCGGATGCCCCAGGTCTCACGTTGCGCTTTCTTTTTTCCCGCCGCCGGCGGACGCGTAAACTCCAAAGCCGCCAGTGTCACGCCGCTCGACCGCACAAAATGCCGTTCACCATTGCGTGTTTGATTCGTATCCCCCAGGCAATAACTCACCAGATCACGCCCTCGCGCCGTTCCGGCTGCCGCCCGGTTCGCCCGCCAGTGTTCACCCAGCAGCACATACTGCATCAAATCCAGCAGCGCTGATTTGCCCGTGCCATACGCGCCGGAAATCAGCACATTGTCATCCAGGTCGATGATCTGACGAAAGCCATACCAGTTGAGCGCGATAATACGACTGAGAGAAATGCGCTGGTTCATGAGAAAAAGGAAGGTTGAGCTTTGCCGTCTTCGGCCACTTCGCCATCGTCCGTAGCGGAACCGCGATACAGCGCGGCTTGCTGTTCCCAGGCGGCGGCATTTTCAAACGGAATCGCCCGTGCCAGCGTCGGCAATATTTCCACCTGCGATTCACCGAAACGCAACGGATCATCATGCCTTTGAAAACGGATTAACCGGCGCGCTTTCAATTTCGCCAGCATCTCGCGCAACTGTGTTTCTCCCGGCGGCTCCACTTGTTCAAAGTAAAGTTTCAACCGCGACCACACGTCATTCGCGGAAACCACCACCGTTTCCACCGGTTGCTCCATCCGCACGTCGTCATACATGCGCCAGAGCGTCAGCACGAGCAGCGTCTCCGCTTTGGTAAAGCGCGCCGTCAACCCGCAACTCTCCGGCACGGGGCGAAGCTGCACAATCGGCCGATCCGGATCAGGCACCAGTTCCAGGTGGAGCGGCGCAAAATATTCCGACAACTCCCGTTGATATTCCCGCGCCAGCAGATAACGTTCACGATCGCGCCCGCCGTCGCCAAAGATGGCGCCTGCCGCCAGCAGTTCCGTCAGCACGTCCGACAGCGCCTCGCGATCTTCCACGCGAATATGTTGCCAAAATGAGGGCCAGGGTAATGCCATATCAGGAAAGTCGTTGAATCGTGAAACGTTCGATCATCCGGTCCGCTTGCTTATCCGCTGGAATCCGGTCCGGCTCCGTGCCCAGGTCGGTGCGCATCGCACTTACACGCCAGCGAATGGAACGTTGCGCTTCGCCTGCGGGGCCGCGATCAAATGCCAGCACGGCCAATAGATCGAGCAACTCATCCTCGCGGTAAATGTGCATTTGTTCCGTAGTAATGGAATCTCCCTTCGCCGCGAGATAATGCTCCACAAACTTCGCCGCGCGTTGCGGCGTAAGCAGGTTCAAATTGCGCCGACGGATTTCCTCCTTCGCCGCTTCCGGATCGTTTTCGCGACCGGGATTCTCCAATGTCAGGTTAATCGCCGGACGCGCCTTGCGCTGACGCGACAGTGAATCGACCCCAAAATAAACTTCCACCTCAGGACTCAGCAGCGGCATGCCCGGCTCATTCGCCAACGCTGAGAAAGAAGTGCCCTTGTGCTGTCGCGCTGCGTCCGCAATATACGCTTTCACCTGCTCCGGACGCCGTCCGCGAATCTCCATCTGGTAACGATACCGCGCCGCCGACAACCGGCTGAAATCCGCCATCCGCCCATCGATCAGTCGTTGCTTCTTGGGAATGCCTGACAAATGCCGCTCCAATCGCGCCAGCATCCGCTCCGCTTCGACATACGCTTCCGTCGCGTTAATTTCCCAATGCACCGCCAATCCCTCGGCCAAACGTTGTTTCGTAAACGGATCGTTCAACGCCTCCTGCACCGTCGCCCGCGCTTGATTGATGCGTGGCAGCAATGCCGCCCCTTGCAAGGCGTCATAACAAACCATGTGCTGGCCCGTGTGAAAATCGACGAGGAAATTCTGCAACGTCTCCTGCGCGGAACCGCTCGCGCGTTGCGTATTTTCGTGCCGCAGAATCAACGTCTCCACCGCGTGCATTTGATCATCCGCCCGGCTGGCGCGATCCAGCAAATCCTTCACCGTCTGCCGCATCTCCTCCGCACCCAATCGTTGCGGGTTCAACGCTTCCGGTGATTGCAAACTGCCGCAAATCGAACGCAACGTCGCCGCAAAATCCCGCAATTCCGAAGGTCGATCCTCGGAAAGATCACGCAGTAAACGCAACAGCATCCGCAGCCATGGCGAAAGCAATATCCACCGTTCATCCAGACTGACATGCCGGTCCTGAATCCAACCCGCTTCAATCAGTTTATTGAAGAATTGGCCGGAACGTTGATTGATATCGTTGAATTGCCCGCCTTCATCCACATCCAGTTGCGTGCTGGAATAACGCGACAATGTATCACGCACGAGCAAACGTGCCTCGTCATACGCGACCTGCCCACCTTCATCCGCCGCCTCTGCCAAACGATCCGCGCAATCGATATAAATGGCCGCCGTCGGCCGGGCCAGCGGACGAAAGAATCCGTTGCCCAGCAAAGGAGCCAGCTTGCTCCCCAACGACATGGCGGCAGGATCAGACATTCTGGACTGCGACGCGAATTTTGAAACGTGATTTCACTTCCTTGAATTCAACGAACACCGTTGAAAATGACTCATGGCTTTTGCGCCACCACTTTGCCATTTTGCGAGATATAAATCGGAGTGCCATGATCCCGCGCAGTTTTGCGGGCAACCTGGGCGGAACGACGCAGCGCACGTCCAACTTGTGCAACGAAATCATCGGTTTTCTTTTTTTGGCTCGTTGTTTTCACGGTCCCTTTTCGATTAGCAATGGTAGTTCTCCGGAATTATCATATACGGCCCAGGTATCCGCAAGCAGGCAATAAGCCGTCCGAAAGTTCTCCCAGCCACGCCGATAACGTCGCACCACATCAGTATGCGGCACATTGTGTCCTCCCTGTTTGACTCGGGCTGCTACCCTTTTTAGAGCGAGTCGTGTAGAAGACAATCGAAGAAAAATCACATCAATTCGATACCCTTCGGCCTGTCGTGTCGTGGCCCTCGGCGAGGAGGACGAGCGCGTGGTGGACGCGCAGCTGCGTGCGCCACTGGTAGAAGGTCATGCCGAGCTCGTTGCGGAACAGGCGGCTGAGCGTCCGGGGGCTGGCCCCGATCCGCCGCCCGAGCCCGGCGAGCGAGGTGGTGTCGGCGGGGTCCTCGCGCAGCGCCCGGGCGATGGCCCGCAACCGGT
>JBEHZA010000202.1:0-8515 GCA_048497895.1 Verrucomicrobiota bacterium | reverse complement strand
AAGTCCAATAAGCTGGCCGTGGTGTGCGCCTTGTTCCTGGCGTTGATCGTCGGCCTGGTCATTTGCTGGCCCTGGTTAACTTCCTATAAGCCAGAAGCGATTTCGGATGCGCAATTTCAACCACCCAACGCACAGCATTGGCTGGGGACGGATATCCATGGAAGAGATTTGTTAACCCGGATGATGTATGGCGGACGGGTATCACTGCTAGTGGGAGCCGTGGGCACAGTGGTCAGCCTGGTCATTGGAGTGTTGTGGGGGGCGATTGCCGGTTATATTGGCGGACGGGTGGATGGATTGATGATGCGGGCGGTAGATATATTATACGCCCTGCCCTCAATTGTCTTCGTCATCGTGCTGATCACGACTCTGGAAGAGGTGGTGAAGGTCCGGTTGGGGCATTGGATGAAAGGTGACATTACACCTTCGGTCCGGCTTTATTTTCTATTCATCGGCCTGGGAGCGGTTTCGTGGTTGACCATGGCGCGCATTGTGCGTGGCCAGGTGCTTTCCTTGCGCTCACGGCAATTTGTGGACGCGAGCCGGGCGCTGGGAGCAAGCCACGCGCGCTTGCTGGGTCGGCATATCCTCCCGAACGTTTACGGGATTATTATTGTCTATCTGACACTGACGGTGCCCGCGGTGATTCTGTATGAATCGTTCCTGAGCTATTTGGGACTGGGCATTCAACCGCCGATGGCCAGTTGGGGATCGTTGATCGCGGAAGGGGCAAACCAGTTAAATCCCGTCCGGATTTACTGGTGGCTGGTGGTGTATCCGGCGGCGATCATGATCACGACTTTGCTCGCGCTAAATTTTCTGGGCGACGGCCTGCGGGATGCGCTGGACCCGCGATCCGAGAAGTAAGCACTTTGATTCTTTAATTATGTTTAGAAATCTCATCACTGGTCTTTTACTCAGCGGAATTTTGTTTCTGACTGGCTGCGGCAGCAAAACCGATTCCTCCACCACGGCCAGCAAACAGAACTATCCCCTGCCCGATCCGCCTTTGGTGGCGAAGTGTGCGCCGGGCATTCCGGGCGGACGTTTGGTGATCGCCGTTTTTGGCGAACCTAAAACCTTTAACCCGATTACGGCCAATGAAAGCTCTTCGACGGATGTCATCCGGTTCATGTTCGCCGGGCTGACAAGTCTCGACATGCAGACGCAGGAAGTCGTCCCGCAATTGGCCGAATCCTGGAAAGTAGAGAGCGATCAAAAGACGTGGACGTTCAAGCTGCGCAAAGGACTCTGCTGGAGTGATGGCGAGCCGCTGACGGCTGATGACGTGGTGTTCACCTGGAACAACGTGATTTACAATACGAACATCGACAACGTAACGGTGGATTTATTCCGCATCGATGGCAAAGATTTCTCCGTTAGCAAGGTGGATGACTTGACCGTCAAGGTGGTAACGCCGGACGTTTATGCTCCTTTCCTGGAATTCTTTGGCGGCACGGCACTCGTGCCGAAACACAAGCTGGAAAAGTCCGTGAAGGAAGGACGTTTCGCGGCCGCCTATGGCGTAGGCAGCAAGGCGGAAGAAATTGTCGGCGCGGGACCGTTCCGATTGAAAGAATTCAAACCCGGTCAAACGGTGGTGCTGGAACGCAATCCCTACTTTTGCGAAGTGGATTCCAAAGGGCAACGGCTGCCGTACCTGGACAACCTGGTCTGGAGCACTGTGCCGGACTTTAACGCAATGGCACTGCGTTTTCTGAGCGGCGAAAGTGATGTGCATGAAGTGATTCGCGCGGAAGAACTGGACCGTTTCAAAACCGAATCCAACAAAGGCAAATTCAACGTGCTCGAACTCGGTTTGCAAATGGAGCGCATCTCGATCTGGTTCAACCTGAACACGGGGAAGAATCCGAAGTCCGGCCAACCGCTGATCGATCCAAAGAAACTGAAATGGTTCAGCAATACAAAATTCCGGCAGGCAATCTCGTATGCGATGGATCGCCCGAGCATTATCAAATCCGTTTACAACGGGCGGGCGGTGGAAAGTTTCGGTTTCGTTTCGCCGGCGGATAAGAAGTGGTTTAATCCCAAAATCCAACAATACCCGTACGACGTGACCAAAGCGAAGGCGTTGCTGGCGGAAATCGGCATCAAAGACCGGGATGGCGATGGCATTCTGGAGGACGAAGCAGGCAACCCGATTGAATTTGTGCTGAACACCAATGCGGGCAATAACACGCGTGAAAAAATCGCAGTTATTCTGCAAGAGGATTTAAAGAAACTCGGCATCAAGCTGATTTATCAGCCGGTGGATTTTAATACGCTAATTACCAAGATCGACACGACGCACGAATTTGAATGTTGCCTGCTGGCGTTCGGTGGCGACGGCACGGAACCGACCAGCAGCATGAATATGCTGACTTCCAGCGGCTTCACGACGCCGTGGTTTCCACGGCAAAAGACGCCCGGAACGAAGTGGGAGGAACGCATGGATTTCCTGATGAATGCCCAACTCAAGACACTTAATTTTGACGAGCGCAAAAAATATTACAACGAAGTGCAGACCATCTTCGCGGAGCAGGTGCCAATGATTACCGTGGTGGCTCCGTATGCGTATGCAGCAATTCGTTCCGACATTGGCAATGTGCGCCCCACTCCCTTAACCAGCTCGCGAATGACGTGGAATGCCGAGGAACTTTACTTCCATAAGAAATAAATCTGCATGAAGCAACTGATCAAACCAGCACTGGCCATTGTGGGTTTATCCCTGGCGCTGCTGCAAAGCGGATGCGGTTCCAAATCCAGCGAGGCACCTGCCGCTGGCCCAACCAAAGCGGCGGCGGAAATAGATTTGCCGCAGCCACCGCTGGTGGCCAAGTGTGAGCCGGGCATTCGTGGCGGGCGATTGGTGATCGCCAGTTTTGCCGACCCGAAAACCTTCAATCCGATCACGGCGAATGAGACCTCTTCCCGCGACATCTACAACATGATGTTCGACGGGTTAGTGAAGAAAAATCAGGTGACGCAAGACCCGATCCCCGGACTGGCGGCTTCGTGGGAAGTGGCGGCGGATCAAAAGACGTGGACCTTTCATCTGCGCAAAGGACTCAAGTGGAGTGACGGTCACCCACTGACAGCGGACGACGTGGTGTTTACGTTTAACGACGTCGTTTACAATACGAATATCGTCAACGTCACCGCTGATCCGTTGCGCGTGGGTGGCAAGAATTTTGAAGTAAGCAAAGTGGATGATCTGACCGTGCGCATTGTGACGGCGGAAATTTTTGCGCCATTCGTGGAATTTGCCGGCGACGTGCGGATTCTGCCGCAACACGTCCTCGCCAGCGCAGTAAAAGAGAAACGTTTTGAATCGGCCTACGGAGTGAACACGCCGCCGGATCAACTCGTGGTGAGCGGCGCTTACCTGCTGAAACAATATAAGCCCGGCCAACTGGCTTTGCTGGAACGCAACCCGTATTATTACAAGGTGGATTCCAAGGGACAGCGGCTGCCCTATTTCGACAGTGTGGTGCATCTGGTGGTGCCGGATCAAAACACGCTGGCGTTGCGGTTTCTGAAAGGCGAAAGCGACCTGCTGGAATTTGTGCGGCCGGAGGAAGCGGATAAATTCAAAGAGGCTTCTGCGAACGGTCGTTTTCGTCTGTTGGACCTCGGAGTGGCATCGCAATTCGATTTGATTATTTTCAATGAGAACACCGGCAAAAATGCCGCGGGAAAACCTTACATAGCGCCGCACAAATTGAAATGGTTCCGTAACCAGAAGTTCCGTCAGGCCATTTCGTATGCGCTGGATCGGGAAGCGATTGTGCGGGCAACCTTGTCGGGACATGGAACGCCATTTTACGGTTTCTTCACCAGCTCGAATACGAAGTGGTATAACCCAAAGGTTACCCAGTATCCGCACGATCTGGAAAAAGCGCGGCAACTGCTGGCGGAAATCGGCATCAAAGACCGGAATGGTGATGGCGTGCTGGAGGATGAACAAGGCAATCCAATCGAGTTTGAATTGAACACCAATACTGGAAATAGCCGACGCGAAAAAGGTTCAGTGATTGTACAGGAGGACTTGAAGCGACTGGGAATCAAAGTGAATTTTCGCCCGTTGGAATTTAATTCACTGGTCACAAAGCTGGATGCGAGTTTCGACTTTGAGTGTATTTTTCTGGGACTGGCATCCGAATCAGTGGACCCAGTCGAGAGCATGAACGTGATCAAGTCCAGCGGATTTTCCCACCAATGGTTTCCCCGTCAAAAGACGCCCGCAACGGAATGGGAAGCGCGGCTGGATTGGCTCATGGATGCGCAGTTGAAGACGCTTGATTTTGCGGAACGCAAAAAATACGTGGATGAAGTGCAGGCGATTCTGGCAGAGCAGATGCCGCAAATCCCCACCTCGGCGATGAATGCGTATGCGGCCATCCGCTCGGATATCGGCAATGTTAATGCCACCGTTCACCATAACAACCGGCTGGTTTGGAATGTGGAGGAACTTTACTTCAAGAAGTAACACCAGCGTTTCATTTACTCAAAAAAACAGTGAGCCAGTTGCTTTAATCTTGGGAGAAGATCTGAAAAGCAAATGTACGTAGAAGCATTACTGTTTACTTCTTCTCGCCCACTTCTTCCGGCTTGAGAATGCGGAGTAGTTCCACATCGAAGATCAAAGTCGCGTTGGGACCAATAAGACCGCCACGGCCGGATTCGCCGTAAGCCATGTGCGGAGGAATAAATAAACGCCATTTTGAACCGACTGGCATGAGAGGCAGTGCATCGGTCCAGCCTTTAATCACACCGCCACTGACCATAAAGCGGAAGGGTTCACCGCGCTTATAAGAATTATCGAATTCCTGGCCATCAATCAGCGTACCCCGATAATGAACGGATACACCATCCGTCGGCTTGGGCTTAGGACCACTGCCCTGGCTGAGAATTTTATATTGCACACCACTGGCAAGGACGGAGACGCCTTCGGCATCGCGGTTCTTCGCCAGGAACGCTTCACCTGCTTTGAGATTACGTTCGGCCACTGGCATTACTTCCAAATCGCTGGAGGTGGATGGCCGCAAAGGCACCACCGGTTTGGCAACCTGCGCTACCATGTTGGTGGGCGGCGGCAAACCTAAACGAGTGCGCAGTTGTAAAGCCAATTGCGGGCTAAGCGCTGGTGAATTGGAATCTTTAGGATTGATCAATTTATCCAATTCCTCCCGCTTCATCTGCTCGAACGGAGGCAATTTTAATTTCTCGTAAATCTCGGGTTTATTTTTGACGAAGATTTTTTCGTCATGAACCTTCCACGCTTTACGGGCCCAGTTTTGATAGCCAACAGCGCGTTCTTCTTCTCCGAGCGCCAAATAATAGAACGACCGGCTGAGGTAGCCACGAATGGCAGCATTGTATTTGTCCTGTCCGTCATTTTCCACGAGATCCCCTACCCGCCACATGACAAAGTCATCCATGGTATTAAAACCGCGAAGCTTGGGGGGATACTTCGTTTCGAGAATATGCCACCACTTCGCCGCATCGGATTCACGGTTATATAAGTAGAGCGTGGCCACGGCGTAGAGCAGGAAGTTCATGTGCCCCTGCTTGATGTTTTCGACGTTCGGTTCTGCCGCAATCATTTCCTCATATGAATTATTTACCTTCGGAATGATGTCCACGTTCGGCGCAAATTCGGCCCGGCTGTCTGCCTTATTGACGACTAAACGTCCCCGTTGAAAAGCCAACTGCATGGATTGGTAAACCAACCGGCGCAAAGGCATCAAATCGTCCTGTTTGGCATATTTCAAACCCGCAGTCGCCCAATAGATAGCATGGGTTTCCGGCATGCGCCAATCCAACGGTCCATAGCGCTCTTCCACATCCACCATGATCTTCGGGTCCAGCTTATATTTCTCCAACAGGAGTGTGGCGCGCTGTTTGGCTTCGTCGGTCTGCGGGTTGACCAGATATTTGAAATCGTAGGGCGGATCACCGATCACCTGGCTCATTTCGTAAGCCCAGGTAAGCTTAAAAAACTCGTGCTGATCATCCACGTTCTGGCCGATTTTATTTTCGTAGAACCAGCCGATTTCCCGGTAGATCAACGGCTCGTGCGGATTAAAACGCAACGCTTCATCACGCAACAATTTGATGCCCGCGTACACCCAGTGCCAGCGGTCTTCCTTGTTGGGGAACTTGATCGAAATATTGTAGGCCATGTTCCAGGCCTGATGAATCCAGACGGAAGTAAATTGCGGTTGCAGCTTGGTGATCCAATCCGCCAACTGCACCATTTCAAAATACTTTTCATCCTGCTGAAGATCATTGGCGCGAATCCACAGCACGTTGGCGATCAAACCACGAAAACCGCCCAACGCCACGGTCGTAAAAGCGAGAATCGGCGGCGCATTCTTCAACGGCTCATTGCGGGTCAGGCCCAGCTTGGAACGGTCGCCGTTTAACCGCGACTGCGTGAATGCGGAGGCGCAAATCATCACCAGGGCCAAAAAGGCCAGCAGCGGTTTAAATAGTTTGCTCTCCCTCATGTCACTGTGTTGCCTGAGCCGTCGCCAGTTCCCGTCGCTGGAAAAGCACGACTCCAATCAGACCGAATAACCCGGTCATAAAGAGGGTGATTTGCACAAAAGCGCGCCCCAGTTCACCCCAAGTAATACTGCGCCCGCTGCTTAAATTATCGATCGGTGAAAAATTCTCCACCAGCCGGACCACTTCCAGCAGACCTTTGAAGATCGGCACCAGCACGGCATCAATCGGTGAAATCCGCGGCGTTCCTTCATCATGCGTCTTGGCCATCACCGAATCTTCTTTAACCACGTTTGATAACAGGCCGCTGGACAATCCCACAATCAAAACTCCCAGCGATAAGAACGAAGCCACCGGGAATGAAAGCGAACTGGCGGAAGCCAGCCCCAGCGCCGCCAGCAAGGCCAGCCACAAATAAATGATCAGGAGTCCGCGGAAGAAATTCAGTCCAAAACCGCACTCGCGATACAACACCTCCATGCCGTCTTCCAACGGGAACAACAGCGTCGCCGGATTAGGATTAAAGAACTCAATCGTCAAAACCCCATTTTCATCGAACGCGTTCGGCGGCAGCGGATATTCCTGGAAGGAATCCACCAGCATAGTGGTATCCATGCGGCGAACGTCGGGCTTGCCCGGCGGGCCCACCACAAAAATACCACCGTAACGGGTCTGAGAAGTCACCTGCGCCGCATGATATTTGATGCGCATGGAAAACGGCTGATCCTTCAACCGGGCCAATGATCCGTTTAACTTGATTCTCCAGGTCCGGGTGAAACTCGGCCCTACGGCCTGATATTGTGACTTCACCAATTCCCGGATTTGTTTCCGCACAAAGTCCCGATCCATCGTCGCAATCGACGGGTCTTTCATCCGCTCTTGCGTAATACGCTCCACGTCCGCCTCGTAGTCAGGCATTTTTTCCTTGGCGGAAATCCGTCCCACCAACACTTCATTCCGTAGAATTTCCCGTTGATCAGGACGGAGTTTGGCGTGATCCGCCCGCCATAACACCAGGCTGTAAACGGAAAGCCCGCTGACCCCGAGCAGAATGGCGTCCAACGCGAGAATGCCCAGCCACTTCCCCAGCCAAATCTGCCAGCGCGGAATGGGCTTCACCGATACCACCTGCATCTGGCACTCCTCCACATCCCGCGCCATCGTGCCACAACCCAGCCACAAAGTGGCAAACCCAAGCAAAGTCGCAATCGTGCCCAACGTGTAAGTTAAAAGAATCTGCGTCAACCCGCGGGCCGTTCCGTCATCCTTAATGATGAGCGGCAGACCAATCACGGTCACCAGCAGAATAAACGCCAGCGCCAGAATCAGGCGGAAACGGAACGCCGCCTTCATCGTCAACCCGGCCACCGCCGTAATCCGCTTGCCAAAAATCAAATCCGACACCACCCGGAACAATCCGAAAGCCGTGAAGACCTTGATCAGGAATCGTGACAGGGCGAAGAGGAAATTCATAGTGGGTAAAGCGCGCAGGCAACTACAAACACACGGTCATTTGGGCTTGCCGAGCAGAGACGAAAGTTTTTCGTCCGCTTTTTCCAGGTTATCCGGCTTGGGCGTTTCCGCAGCCGGCTTGGCCGGGACCGCCGGTGCTGGCGTCGCCGAGGTAAGTTGATCCAGTTTTTTGTGATCGACTGTATCGGCTGCCACCGGTGCGGCTGGCTTCGGCTCTTCCTTGGCCGTCGGCAACGTCAACCGATCCAATAGTTTCTCAGAACTCACCGGCCCGCCTTCCGCGCCTTCGCGCAGATAAGCCGCGACCTGACTGCCGGAAGTAGCGCCTGAAGTGTGAGCCGAGCTTTCCCGCGCCCGTTGCACCACTCCCAGGAAATAACTCTCCAGATTCTGCGTCGGATTATCCACCCGCACATTATCGTCACTCACATCCTTGCGGATCAAATCCAGCACCCGTTGCATGCTTTCCAACGGCAGCGGAGGCATCGTAATGCGCACCTTGTCCGGCGCCACCAGAAATTCTTTGAGCGTG
>JBEHZA010000201.1:0-8551 GCA_048497895.1 Verrucomicrobiota bacterium | reverse complement strand
TCCTCTCCAGTCCTTAAATCCCGGTTTTCCGGGAATTATTAACTTGGTGGTTTGATGCTGGGCCTCGCGCACCAGTATCGAGCCGTAGATACCTCAGAAATCCTTAGAAATGCAGTTTTAAATGGGGCGCTCCCTTTAACGGGGCGACCGGTAGCCTTATGAATCCGACTTATTTATTTAAATCCTCCGCAAGTATTGTCATTCCACTTCCTCATCGACGGGCCTATTGGACGGCGATTTGCCTCGCCTCTCTGGCGTGCGGCAGTTCCGCTTTTGCCCAAACTACGAATAGCGTTCCAGCGACGGTGCCGACGCCGGTTTCCGGCAGTTCCACGAACGCGGTCAAAATCAAAGAGGTCACGGTCTTTGGTCAGCTTGATGAAGCACGCAATAAAATCGTGGCAGACCTTGGCGCCACCGCCTACGTCATCGACAAAGAGCAAATCGCGACGCAACCCCAGGGAGCAAACAGCGCCTTCAACCAGGTGTTGTTACGTGCGCCGGGCGTGGTACAGGACTCCTTCGGCCAATTGCATGTGCGCGGTGAGCATGCCAACCTTCAATACCGCATTAACGACGTTATTCTGCCGGAAGGGATTTCGGGCTTCGGTTCAGAATTGGATACGCGCTTTGTCAATTCGCTGGAATTGATTACGGGGGCGTTGCCTGCGCAATACGGGTTCCGTCAGGCGGGCGTGGTGGACATCCACACCAAAAGCGGCGCTTTCGATCAAGGGGGCCAAATCTCAATGTATGGGGGCAGTTACGATACGTTACGGCCGGGTTTTGAATACGGCGGGCGGGAAGGGAATCTGAATTACTTTGCGGATGGCAGCTATCTGCACACGGGTTTAGGCATTGAAAATCCCACGGGCAGCAGCCGTCCGCTTCACGATAATTCGGATCAATACAAGGGGTTTGCATATTTGTCTTACGTGTTGGATGACACCAGCCGGCTAAGCCTCATTTTGAGCGCGTCGCACAGTTACTTCCAAATTCCGAATAGTCCGGGACAAACAGCCGGAACCGATCCGAATGGGAATCCATGGCCGACGGGTGGTTATGCGGCGGATTCATCCGGGCTGGATGAAAACCAGACGGAGCAGAATTACTACAGCGTGCTGGCTTACCAAAAATCGCTAGGCGATTTGAATTTTCAACTCGCGAGCTTTGCTCGTTACAGCGGAGTATTGTTCCGGCCGGATGCCCAGGGGGATCTCTACTTCAACGGTGTCGCCAGCCGGGTGAACCGCAATGTTTTCGCTACGGGCCTGCAAGGCGATGCCAGCTACGATCTCAATGACAAACACACCTTGCGCGGCGGCTTTCAGGCTACCGCGCAACGGGCGGTGGCAGATTCCACCACGTCCGTCTTTGTCATCGATGGTCTCGGCAATGCCGTTGCGCCGGCATTCGACATTGTCGATAATGGTTCCAAGTGGGGTTACCTCTACGGGATTTACGCGCAGGACGAGTGGAAGATTACGGATCAGTGGACGGTGAATTTCGGCAGTCGTTTTGACGTGTCGGACGCTTACCTTCGGGAAACCGAATTTGCTCCGCGCATCAATACGATCTTCAAAGCCACTGAGAGCACCACGTTGCATGCGGGTTACGCGCGCTTCTTCACTCCGCCGCCGTTGGAGTCGATTCAGCAAACGACACTATCGAAGTTTGCCAACACCTCCAATGCCCCGGCCAACACGCAAAATGATCCGGTGAAATCAGAGCGGGCGCATTATTTCGATGCAGGCATTACGCAAACGGTGCTACCCGGTTTGCAAGTCGGGCTGGACGCCTATTACAAGATTTCCCGCAATGCCCTGGACGATGGGCAATTCGGGCAATCGCTGATCGTGACGCCGTTCAATTATCAGAAGGGGGTTATTTACGGCACGGAACTCTCGGCCACGTATAAAAAGGACGGCTTCTCCGCGTTTGCGAATCTGGCGTATTCGGTTTCCAGGGCCGAGAATATTGATTCCGCGCAGTTCAACTTCGATCCGGCGGATCTCGCGTACATCCAGAATCATTCCATCTTTACGGATCACAATCAGACCTTCACCGGTTCTTTCGGAGTTTCGTATCGCTGGGAAAACACGCTTGTTTACGCGGATGTCCTGTACGGAAACGGGTTGCGCGCGGATGGTAATATTCCCAATGGACGCAAGCTTCCGGCTTACAGCCCGTTGAATCTCGGTGTGCAACATGAATTCAAGCTTGGGCAGACCCGGGTCACGGCGCGGTTCGATGTCGTGAACGTGCTGGATCAGGTTTACCTCCTGCGCGATGGCACGGGCATTGGCGTGGGCGCACCCCAATACGGGTCACGGCGTGGATTCTACGGTTCTCTCAGTTACGCATTCTAAATAGTTGTTCGTTCTGCCGCGTGACGACCGGTTATCGGAACTGGTCGTCACGCGCAGAGGGCATTTTCATGAATTCAGCAGCACATAAAACGGTTGGCAACCGGGTGGGCAAGGGGCGTGAATATTTATCCGCTTTTCAGGAGAATGACGCGCAAAAGCTGGCCTGGGTGAATTCTCTTTGTCTGTTCTTTCTGGTTATTGGCGGATTCGGATTAAAACTTCCGGCGGTATCAATCAAAGCGGTGCCACCGGTTGAAGACGTGATTCCCGTGGTGCTTCAACCGGTGAGTTTACCACCGCCCGTCACGGCAGAGAACGAAGCCCCGCGTGATCAGCACGAACCGGGGCAACCCGAAGCAACGCCCGTTGTCGCGGTGACGCTGAATACGCCGGAAATTAATTTTTCCATTCCGACGATCGGCAACCTCGTGGCAGCGACGCCTATCGCTGCCGTGCCCGTGCTGGCGATAGCCCAGCCACTGGTGGCTCGCGGCTCTGGCGAGGGTGGTGGGAGAAAGGCGGAAGCTCCTGCGCCACCGTCACCCATAACCGTGGGTTCGACCGGAAATGGCGGAGATCGTCCTCAGCCACCGTATCCCAAAATTGCGTTGGCGCAGGGAGAGCAGGGGACGGTGGTGCTGTGGCTCACGGTTGACGGCACGGGGGCAATTATTTCAGCGGAAGTAAAAGAGACGTCCAGCTTTCCGCTGCTGGACCGCAGCACGATGGAATTTGTGAAGCGTCATTGGCGCATTCCATCGGCGTCGAACGAGCGCCTGTTTGAAGCGACCATTACCTACCGCTTAAGCGCCAGTGTCCGATAATTCCATGTTCCTCATTTTCAAAATCCCAAACTCCTTAACCTGAAAAAAATCCTATGCTCGCAAACCTTGCCGTTCAGTTTTTCCTTAAAGGTGGCCCCGTTATGTGGCCGATTCTCATTTGTGCATTCGTGGCGGTAGCCGTCGTCGGAGAACGCAGTTTCTGGTGGTTCAACGAAGGGCGCAAACGCGATCCAAAGCGGTTGAGTGAAATTTTCGCGGCACTCGAAAATGCCAATTTTGCCTCCGCTGCACAGTTGGCGGAAAATTCAGAAGACCCGGTGATCCGGACGGTGCGCCACGGGTTGAACCACGCGAACACTTCATTGCCGGGCGCGTTACAACTGGCCGCCGGGATCGAGTTGGAACGCGCGGGGCGGTTTCTGAATATCATGGATACGCTGGTGACGCTCGCGCCGCTGCTTGGCTTGATGGGCACGGTGACGGGGTTGATGGGGGCTTTTCTGAAGGTCGGTGACGCGGAGCTTTCCGTGATGGCGGTGACGGGTGGCATTGGAGAAGCGCTCATTGCCACGGCGTGTGGGCTGGGCATCGCGATTATCTCGTTGATTCCGTACAATTATTTTTCCGGCAAGGTCGCGCGTTTGCAGTTTGAATTGGAGACTGCGGCTACCAACGTGGAGGTCATGGTCACCACGGCCCGAATGCGCCGGGAAGAGGCCGCGTCATCGGTAAAAACTCACTGAGGTTTCAACCATGAAACTGTCTTCTCCCGTCCAGCGCAAGCATACGCGGATCGAGATCATTCCCTTGATCGACATCATGTTTTTCCTGCTGGCCTCCTTCATGATGGTCAGTTTGCAACTGAGCCACAGCCAGAATATCAAAGTGAATCTGCCCGGCGCTATGCAGGCGAAGCACGATTTCACACCCAACATGCTTTATCTGGTGGTGGATAAAAGTGGCGCCATCTGGCTGGAGAAACGGAAAATCCAATTGCCCGAACTCAGCACCGTATTGAGCAACCGCTTTCGTCTGGATACGAACGTGCCCGTGTATATCGGAGGAGACCGGGATACGCTGCATGGCGCAATGGTGGAAGTGTTGGAAACCGTGCGGCGCGTTGGTATTCAAAAAGTGGCTTTCACGGTCGATGGGAATGAAAATGCAGAAGCCCACTAACCTCGCATCCGTTTATGAAAATCTATTCTCCGTTGCGGCCTAAACGCACCCGGTTGGAAATCATTCCACTCATCGACATCATGTTCTTTTTGCTGGCGTCGTTTATGATGGTCAGTTTGCAGATGCAAAAAGTCCGCACGCTGAAGGCCAGTCTGCCAACGGCGACTTTGGCTTCTTCTTCGCACAAGCCGGACCTGATCAATTTATTGGTGGATAAATACGGACAGGTTTCGCTGGATAAAAAAGCCCTCTCCTTTCCTGAGTTGCACGTCCTGCTCACCAACCGTTTCAACGCCAATACGAATCTGCCGGTATATATTGCCGGCACCCGTGAAACGACTCATGGCGCGATGGTTTACGTGCTTGATTTTGTGAAACGTGCCGGCATTCAGCGGGCCGCGATTTCCGTAAACGCTGAACCAGAACCCCGTTGATGTTTTATGAAACGATTTCAAGAGAACCTGTTGATCGTGCTGGCGCTCAGTCTTTGCGGGCTGTGTGTTTACCAATGGTACGGGCAGACGGCGCAGCGAACTCAAATCGAGAGCTTGAGCCGGACGGTCTTTGACAAGAACGTGGCGATTCAAGGTTACACCAATTCGATGGCGACGATGGACCGGCGCATTGCGCAAATGGATGCCCGCATCACGGAATTAAAAGCTGCCGTGCAGACGAATGAAATGGTCGTGGCCACGCAACAACGGGAATTAACGGAACTAAAAATCGCAAAAGAATCTCTGGCGCGTCAGGCGGAGCAATATCAGAAAGCGGTCGGCACTTTGGAGGACAAGCTTGCCGAAGCTTACGATGGAATTAAGAAACAGAATCAGGCGTTCAAGGAACTCGTGACGCAACGGGATGAATTCGTGGCGAAACTCAATGAGAACACGAAGGAGCGCAACGACGTCGTGCGGCAATATAATGAGCTGGTGGAGAAAATAAAAAACGCACAGACGGAGAGTCCGAAGCCGGAGGGGAAGTGAGGGGCTGTTAAAAGGTTGAAGGGTTGAAAGTGGTTGTCGGAGCGTAACAGTTGAGTTTGTCCGCGCCCGCGAAAGTATGGAGTTCCGTCTTTAGACGGTCGGGCGTTCGTCAACGCGAAAGACTGGAAAATTCACACCCCGGATGGTCAAGGCGTAAACGCAGCCGCATGAATGCGGAACTCCATGCGGGGAATGATTTCACTCGATCGGGAGGAGATGTTTTGGCGGTTTTGTGGTGGCTTCGCTTAGGGGGTACATTTGCTAATCGGGTGACCTTCACCGTTGCTTAATGCTGGGGAACCGCGCTAGCTTTTGGGCGTTCCTGAATCAATTGCAGTTGGTGAAAAGCACGTAGCAGAGCCAAAATGGAATCCGTGGAAAAGACCGTTCCTCGCAAAGAAAGCTATCTCGTTTTTGGGGTTGTGAGCCTTGTGGTTCTGGTGGCGGTGGGGACTGTTTCCGGTTTCTTCACGAGCTATGATTATCTGCGGATGCACCAGTTTAACCTGGCGTATCTGGCGGAGTCATTGCGTCATTTTGAATTACCACTCTGGAATCCATATGTGGGGCTGGGGCTGCCTTTCGCGGCGAATCCCGAAGCGGCGGTGTTTTATCCCGGCACCTGGCCGGTGGCGTTGCTTGGCCCTAGCTTGTTTGCAGCACTTTCATTGGCATTCCACTTTGGTTTCGCGGGGGTTTCGTTCCTTCATCTGGCACGTTATCTCGGCGTCAACCGGCTGGGAAGCTGGCTGGGGATGTTCAGTTTTCTTGCCAGTGCGCAGATGTTTAATCGTTTAAGCGCAGGACATCTGGGAGTGCTCAATACGGCTTGTTATATTCCCTTAATCGTGTTGCTGGCAGTGCGTTGGCAGGAGGAACGTTCGCGACGACGCTTTGGGCTGTTGGCGCTGGCTGTGGGATTGCAAATTTTATGCGGGCATCCGCAAGTGGTTTGGATGACGGTATTGAGCACATTCTTTTTTCTGACGGGACGGCGATTGCAAAGGCCGTTGGCCATTTCGATTGTGGAATGGCTGAAAGACGCATGCGGATTTGGCGCCAGTGTCCTGCTTGGTGCGCTGGTGAGCGCGGTGATTTTGCTGCCGCTGCTTGAATACACGGGACAAAGCCTGCGGTCTCTGAATGATCCCAAGGTTGTTCATGTCATGCACATGCTGAAGTGGAGCCTTGCCTCATTTTTTTACAGCCCGTGGTCTTTAATGGGACGTAATCCGGAACAGGCGTATTATCTGGGAATTTTTCCGCTGCTCGCTGGGGCGATCGGATTGACGCAAATCCGCGACCGGAATGTGCGCGGGTTGTGGCTGGTCATGGTGGGGTGTCTCATCCTGGGATTGACGGATCAAACGCCTCTTTTCGATTTAGCGAAGGCGATCATTCCGGGTTACACGATGTTCCGGATTCACGCGCGATTTGCGATTCTGATTGGTTTCGCACTGTCGCTGGCCATGGCGCTGGCGGTGAGCCGGAAGTTTTCTGTCATCGCTCTGATGGGAGCTACAGTAGTGATGCTCGCGCTCGGCTGCTGGCTGGTTTCAGACAGTCTTCCGGTCATGCAGAGCGTGAATGTTGATTCGCACGATTGGGCTCGAATGATCGGGCTGATGCTACTGGTGCCGGTTTGGCTGTTCGCGTGGCAGAGTGAGAAAACTTTGGTGAACCATCAACGCCTGTGGTTGATGGTGGTGGCTGGTCTGCTTTTGAGCGGCGATCTGGCGTTCGTTTATTCCAAGGCGCGGGCGGAGGCCAATAAGCATCTCACGGTGTTTCCGCTGGAGAAGGAAATTAAAAGTTATGCCACTGTAAAACAGGAAAAATCCCGCGGGATTCCCACACGGATCATGGTGGGCCCGGCGCTGGTGCGAAATAATTTCGGCCTGGAAGCGGGGTTCAGCAGTCCTTCTTTTTTTGTGCAACTGCCCTTGTTGCGGGTTTGGTATTATCTGCATTCCAGTCTCAATTTACCGCTCTCCACGGAACTTTCCGCGTTTCCTAATCTGGCGATTTACCAGCAAGGGCCATTTCCTTACGCGACGATGAATCTGGAACTGGGCTATGATGCGAAGCTGGGGTTGATGGAGAATCATCAGCCTGATCCGCGGGCCTACAAGGTGGATACGGTCACGGTGAATACGAATTGGGAAGCCTGCATTCGTTTCCAACGGGAATCCACCAATCCCGAGTCCACCACGTTTGTGGAGCATCCACTCGCGCTGGCGTGGGCAAACAAAAATCAAATTGCTCCGGCGGAGATCGTGGAGTTTCAGCCGGAAAAAATTAAGGTTAGATTGCCGGATACGAGCGCGGGTTTATTGGTGTTATCCGAAAGTTTTTATCCTGGCTGGCAGGCGAGAGTGGGCGGGCAAACCGTGGATTGTGTGCCGGTCAATATTTGGATGCGCGGCGTGCCGTTAGCCGGCGGCGCCGAGGAGGTGGAAGTTTTCTACAATCCAAAAGTTTACTGGCGCGGTGCGGGCTTGAGTTTATTTGGCCTGCTGGTGATCGGCGTGCTTTTGCGAAAGCCGAAGCAGAATGTTTTACAAATTTGAGCCGCATTCTACGAGCCATCCAAGCGGCCATAGCGACGGATTTCCGGCCATTTCCAGGCAACCGCGATTACGACCAGAACAGTGCCGATGCCACCGGAAACAACGGAGAAGACCGGGTTGAACAGGTGCGCTACCGAACCGGATTCAAACCCGCCCAATTCATTGGAGGTGCCGATGAACAGGCTGTTCACTGCGGAGACGCGGCCGCGTTTTTCATCTGGCGCGAGCATTTGCACCAGTGTATGCCGCACGACTACGCTGATGTTATCCATGACTCCACAGACGAAGAGCATGAAAAACGAGAAGATAAAGGAAGTGGAGAAGCCAAAACCTACGGTGGCCAGACCAAAGCCAGCGACGGCCAGGAGCATGGCGCGCCCGGCTTTTTCCAAAGGCGGGCGGTGAGCGAGGATTAAGGCGGAGATTAAGGAGCCGACGGGGAGTGCCGCTTGCAGCAAACCCAATCCTGAGGGGCCGACGTGGAGAATATCCTTCGCGTAAACCGGCAACAACGCAGTGGCTCCACCGAGCAGCACGGCAAATAAATCCAGCGTGATGGTGCCGAGGATGATTTTATTGGAGAACACGAAATGGAAGCCGGCAATGAGGTTGTTCAAAGTCATGATTTCGCCAGATTCTTTGCCTTTCTTCGCCGCGGCCGCTGA
>JBEHZA010000200.1:0-8583 GCA_048497895.1 Verrucomicrobiota bacterium | reverse complement strand
CAAACTGAAGATCAAGGAAATGGGCAGCCGGTATCTCTTTATCTGCCTCTACATCTGGTTGGAGAAATACTTCAGCCGGGGCGATTACCGCAAGCGGGAAGCCCAGCAAGCCGCCGCTGCCAAAGCGGAAGCGAAACCAGCCGATGCCACAACTAAGGCAACGAGTTAAGCTGACGTTCCCACAGTTGCCAATAAGGTCCCGCCTCCAATTTCCGCCAGCCGCTGCGCAAGTAACCCGGCTCTGCCTGTGCTACCGGTAAAGCGACGTAACGGACTTGAAACTGGTCAGCCGCAGCATTCGGATGAGCCGTCATCAGATCATAAACACTGAGCCGGTGAGCAATCCGGATGGCCCGCATGGCCGGATACCGTTTCCATGGCCCCGGGGCCGTGCCCGTGAGTAAAGCTTCCTGTTCGCGAACAAAAGCATCTCGTTGCGTTCCCTGTAAAACGCTATTAAGCGTAACCCGCTTGTCCCATTCCTCAGTGCTGATCGTCGGACTAAGAAAAGCGGTTCTTTCCAAGGGCCGTTGATTTTCCAGAATGGAAGCGAAATCAACAAAACCAGAATCACCACTGACAACCGCATTGGGCGCTAAAGCCAACGTGTTCGGGCGTGAAGTCCTTTGTTCCCGGTAATGGTGATAGGCTGCTTGCAAAGCGCGCACTTGATGACAACGCGTGGCTTCAAGGGCTCGAAAATATAAACCGAGCGCCGCATGCACCGCGCACAAACTCAACAGAATATAAACAGGGCGCGATGAAACGAGAGGGCGCTTCGCGATGCTCTTTCCTACGATGATCGCGAGCATCACAGAAAGGGCGATGCCGTGAACATATTCCCAGTGGAAATTTTCAATCTGCAATCCGGTAATGATCTGATGGTTCTCCAATGCGGTGGCCACCACGGCCAGCAACCACACGTAGCGCAGTTCCCGGTAACGCCACAAAATGCCGAAGCCGGTGAGGATCAAGAGCAGAATTCCCAGTTTTGAATAATGTAATTCGCTGAAGCGCGGTATCGTGACAAATTTATCCGTACGATATAACCATTCGACACCAAAGGTGTGCTTAATCACGGACCCTTTGAGGACTTCCGGCAACCCAATCAAACCACCAATCCACGCCGTATGAAAATAAACGCGGCGATGCGGCACATCCCAAATCCACGCCAGCACCAGCGCGGCCGAAGCGGCGGTCCAATAATAGAAATAAGCCGGAAAGAGCAGGCCGTAACCGAGTCCGGAAAGCAGTAACCGCGTTTTATCGGGTTTATCCTTCGCGCGGGCCAGCAACCAAAGATGCAAAAACAAAAAGCCCCAGCTTAACGCCGGTGTAATGACTCGCCATTGCAACAGCAACATCGAGTTCTGCTCGAAAAAAGCTTCGGCAATGTGCGGACGCAGGGTTTGCACCGTCAGCAACGTGTGGTTCAAGAGCAGTCGTCCCCACATGACACCGGCATCGGATAGCAGCAGAATCGCTCCCCCGGCCGCCAGCCAGGGACGGCGTAAGAAATGGTGTAACAAGGCGTACAAACCAAATGCCATCGTGGCTCCCGCCCAGAGCCGCCACATGAGGCCCACGCCCAAGGGGCCGAGATGAAATAGTTTCGCCAATACAATGCTCGGCGTGAACAACAAACGGGGAAACATCGAGATGCCACCCGAAGCAAACGTGGGATCGGTCAGTTGGAAGGGATGATTAAAGTAACTTTGCGAGGCGAGCGGGAAGTAGGAAACCAATTCATCATTGCTGCCGATCCAGTAGGGACCTCCATTCTGCGACCACCAGAGCAGGTGCGGCAGCACGGAAATCACCAGGCCGTAAAGGACGCAAAGCCCCAGCGGACCGGCATGAGTCCGGCACCACCGGGAAAGGTTGGTAGTGTTATTTAACGGCGCGGTCACAGATGGATTCGTCAGTCCGGGACGACGGATCGGAATTCTTTTACCACGCCGATAGCGGGTTCGACAACTTAATGACGGAAATGCCGCACCCCGGTAAACACCATGGCCACCCCGCGTTCATCCGCTGCCGCGATCACTTCAGCATCGCGGACGGAATTTCCGGGTTGGATAGCAGCAGTCGCACCGGCTTCGGCGGCGGCAATCAAGCCGTCCGCGAACGGGAAGAACGCGTCACTACAAACCACGCTGCCTTTGAGTGATAAACCCGCTTCACCGGCTTTCCACACCGCGATGCGGCTGGAATCCACGCGGCTCATTTGTCCCGCGCCAATGCCCAACGTGCGGTCGCTGCCGACGTAAACAATCGCGTTGGACTTCACATGCTTCACCACGCGCCAGCCAAACAGCATGGCGCGCAATTCAGCCTCGGTCGGTTGACGTTTCGTGACAACTTTCAAATCGGCTGCTGTCACTGCCTTCAAATCGCGTTCCTGCAAAAGGAAGGATTCAGCGCCCACACTGCGGATATCCCACGGCGTAGCGGTGAGCGGATTCCTCAACACTTTGAGCAGGCGCAGGTTTTTCTTTTTCTGGAGCACCGCCAGCGCTTCCGGAGTGAAATCCGGTGCAACAATCACTTCGCTGAAAATTTCCGCGATCGCTTCCGCACAAGCCTGATCGAGCGTTTGGTTGACGGCGATGATGCCACCGAACGGCGCTTGACGATCCGTGGCAAATGCTTTGTCCCACGCCTCACGCAAACTCGCAGCCTGTCCCATGCCACAGGGATTTGTGTGTTTGAGAATCGCGAGTGTCGGTTGCTCTCCGTTGAACTCGGCAATCAGGTTCGCCGCCGCCGTCAGGTCCAGAATATTGTTGTAGGAAAGTTCTTTGCCGTGCAGTTGCTGGAAAAATTCATTAAACTTGCCGTAGAGCGCGGCCTTTTGATGCGGGTTCTCGCCGTAACGCAAGGCTTGCGCTTGCGGCGCGCGCACGATCAGTTCTTTCGGTAATTCACCGGGGGTTTCGAGACCGAAAGCTTTGCCTAAATGCGCGGCAATCGCGCTATCGTAAGCAGCGGTGCGGGCATAAACTTTGGCCGCCAATTTACGGCGCTGTTCCAACGTCGTATTGCCGCTGGCTTGAATCTGCGCTGCCACATGGGTGTAGTCGGCTGGGTCAACAATGACCGTGACACTCTCGTGATTCTTGGCCGCGCTGCGCAGCATGGACGGTCCACCGATGTCGATGTTTTCA
The DNA here is from genome assembly GCA_048497895.1 of Verrucomicrobiota bacterium. Lineage (GTDB taxonomy): Bacteria > Verrucomicrobiota > Verrucomicrobiia > Limisphaerales > JBEHZA01 > JBEHZA01. The sequence goes on along the minus strand of JBEHZA010000200.1, from coordinate 5,416 downwards.
ATGGCCTCGTGCAATTCCACATTCGGTTTGGCCACGGTCTGCTCGAAGGGGTACAGATTTACGACCACGAGGTCGATCGGCTTAATGTCATGCTTTTGCACGGCGGCTTCGTGATCGGCTTTGCCACGAATATACAGCAGCCCGCCGTGAACTTTCGGATGCAAGGTTTTGACGCGGCCATCGAGCATTTCCGGAAAGCCGGTATGATCGCTCAGATCCTTAACCGTCAGGCCCGCTTCCCGCAGGGCTTTGGCGGTGCCGCCAGTGGAAAGCAATTCCACCCCGGCAGCAGCGAGGGTTTGAGCAAAGGGCACCAGACCGGTTTTGTCTGAAACAGAAAGTAAAGCGCGTTGTATTTTTGACATAGGCCGCGCATAAAATCCCCTAGAAGCTCGGCCTCCGTCAATCGGCAAATCGCGCGACTTATTGACAAAGAAAAACCCTGCTCATCATACTGACGAGCAGGGTTGAACTTGAATTTTCTGTTATGCCAATCAATCCACGCCCAGGCGCTTGCGCACTTCCGGCGGCGGCCCTTTAAAAGAAACCTGCGGCAGATTGCCGACGTAGCCAATGTCCTTCATGCCTTTCGGGGTCGTGTAGAACCCGCCCGCGGTGAGACTGCGGAACTTGCTGAAGAAACGGGCGGCTTGTTTGAACTCCGGTTTCGCTTTGGCTCCGTAGCAAATATCATCGCAAATGTTATGCTGCTGGTCTTCGCTTAAGCTGGCGAAATCCTTTTGAAAACGCTTCTGCGATTCCTTTTCCAGCCAGACCAAGCCGTCCAGAATGATGGGCCGGTCACTTACTTGTTGGGGATAGGGAGCGCTGATCCATTCATCGATGAATTCGGGCACGCCGACTGTGCTGGCCGCGGATGATTTTTCATCCTCCGGGATAATCACATCACACAACGCGGTCACCGTCTTCATCTGCTGATCGTTAAAGGTCAGGTCCCAGAAGGCGCCGGGTTTGTATGCTTTAGTCAGCACCGGGTCCGTGCCGTAGCCTTTAAAACTTCCCGGCGGCGGGGTATCTGGAAATACTCCTTTTGGAGCGGCGAAACCGTCCTGATCCATCACAGACACCGTGGCCGCCGCCGCCATCACCCATTTAAGAGCTTCCCGGCGGCTGATCCGTTGGGGCATTAAATTTTCAGAACTCATGGTAAAATTTTCTGTAGTTGAAGCGATTAAAGGTTCTTTTTGCCGAGTTCTTCTAAAATCCGGTCACTGGTGCGCCAGGCCAGCGCCATAATGGTGAGCGTGGGATTTTTGTCGGCGTTGGAAGGAAACGGCGCGCCGTCGGTGATGAACAGATTTTTAACATCCCAGGTCTGATTCCATTTGTTGACGACGGAAGTTTTGGGATCGGCGCCCATGATTGTGCCACCGACTTCATGGATGATGCTGCCGCCCTGTTCGAGAGCCTTATATCCATCCGTGTTGCGCTTACCGGTGACCCGGCCACCCATGGCTTCGATAATTTCGGCGAACGTATTTTCGGCATGCAATGCCATCCGCGCTTCGTGATCGGAGAATTTCCAATGGAAACGGAGCACAGGAATGCCCCACTTATCTTTGACCGTGGGATCCAATTCGCAATACGTGTCGTCGTTCGGAATCATTTCACCACGGCAGGCATAACCGACGAAGGAACCGTAATAACGGCGCGCATCTTCTTTAAATTTTTTGCCGTAACTGCCTTCCGTCAGATTTTCCGGCACCGGATTGCCCATCCCGGGCATGCCACGGCTGCCGCCCATTTCGATATGATAACCGCGCGGGAAATCCATCTTGCCCGCTTTCTGTTCTTTATAGAGCCACCAGGGTGCATAGAAGTGGCTGCCGCCTGCGCCGTCTTCGTTGTGAGGTGGCAGATTTTCCAATGCTGGAACGTGACCGCCCAAACGCGCGCCCACGGTATCCATAATATATTTACCCACTTTGCCACTGCTGTTGGCCACACCTTGCGGGAAGAGTGCGCTCTTTGAATTCAACATGATCCGGACAGTTTCACCGGAACTGGCCGCGAGCACGATGAACTTGCCTTTTACCTGGGCTTCTTTGCCTGTGGTTTTATCAATGAATAAAATCCCCGTGGCTTTGCCGTCTTTGCCCAGCATCACTTCCCGTGCGTGCGCGTTGGGAATGATGTCGAGGTTGCCGGTCGCCAGAGCGGGTGGCAGATGCACGGTGGTGGACTGATAATTGGCTTTCGTGGAGCAGCCACGGCCGCACGGGGTGGCCCAGAAGCAGGCCTGCCGCTTCTTCATTTCATCCGCGACAATTTTTTGCGCCACGGGATTATTCGGATGCAGTTTCTGCGGAATATTTCTCCAATCGAGCGCTTTCGTCAGCACAGCGCGGTGAATGGACACCACGGGCACCCCGAGTTTCTTCGCGTGCTTTTGCGTCAGTAATTCCGAAGCGCGTCCGGAAGGCGGTGGCAGGAGCACGCCCGCCGGTGATTCCGGCGTATTCTCCAGACCTTCGTTCGTGCCGTAAACGCCTACCAGCATTTCTACTTTCGTGTAATACGGCTCCACATCTTCGTACGCGATGGGCCAATCCATGCCGAGTCCATCGCGGCTTTTCGGACGAAAATCATAAGGCCCATTACGCAAGGAAATCCGGCCCCAATGATTGGTGCGTCCACCCAGCATACGCGGTCGCCACCAGGTAAATTGTTCGACTTCTTTGTCGGAAGAATTGGTATAAGGCTCACCAGGCACCTGCCAGCCGCCATCTACCGTCGCGTCATGAAAACCGAAAGGTTTATCGGGCGTGCTGACGCCACGCAACGGAGCTTGATTGTTCGTGTTGAACATCGGCGTTTCTTTAACGGGATCATAGTTGCGGCCCGCTTCAAGCATGGCCACTTTCAATCCCGCCAGCGTCAAACAGTAGGCTGTCTGACCGCCGCCGGCGCCGGAACCGACGATCACTACATCGTAATCCGGCTTAATCTCATTGGTACTAATAATTGGCATGGCGTATATGGATAACGGTTTGCTTTAATTGGTCAATTCCGAACCACAAGGCGGGCGCAAGGCACGTCGAAGCGAACGAAACATCTCCTTCATAGACGATGCTGCTCGGTCTACTGTTCAGAAGAAATTGTCAGAAATCAGAGGCGATACCGTCATCCTTCACACCAAATAAAGAGTTTTTACGGCGAGGTTGCACCTTTCGCTTGATTCCGCTCGCCTCCCGGATTGCCCGATCTCCTCCACCGCACTCTTCAGCAATCAGAAAAAGGGGGCGCTTCACGATTTCGATGTACATACGATACAGGTACTCTCCAATCAAACTCATCAAAAAGAATTGTACCCCAAAAAAAAACCCGAAAACCGCCATCAAACTGGCCCAGCCCGGGAGCGGACTTCGGTGCATTTTACAGTAAACCGCATATACTGCGATTCCAAACGACATCGCAAAAACCACTAACCCTGTTATAGTGATCATCCGAACCGGGAGATAGGAAAAACCGATAAAGGCATCATAACTGGATTTCATCATCTGGCCAAAGCTCCAACCTGATTTCCCGGCTTTGCGAGAAGCGCGATCATACTCCACCGTTGTCTGCTCAAAACCAGTCCAAGCCATTAAAGCAAACGTAATTCGATTGTGTTCCTGGAACTGATGATAACAGTCGAGTACGTTGCGGCTCGCCAGTAGAAAGCTTCCCGTCGTAAATTTGGATTCACCAGGAAGTGCAAAACGGGCCAGCAAACCATAAAGAATATTGCTCGCCAGTACACGCAAATGCCCATCCTGCCGCGTGCGCCGTTTGCCAAACACGAGATCAAACCCTTCTCGCCACTTCCGGGCAAATTCGACAACTACTTCTGGCGGGTCCTGTAAATCGCACGCCAACACAACAGCTGCATCTCCTGTAGCTCTAATCAACCCAGCGCTGAGAGCTGCATGGGTGCCAAAATTACGAGAAAGGCGCAGTCCCTGAAATCGTGCGTCGCTCTCGCAAATCTTTTCAATCATTTGCCAACTCTGATCCCGGCTGCCATCGTCGATAAAAAAAACACGGAATTCAAACTCGATATTCGCCAGGAGTGCCTTGCTGACCCTATCTACATAGCGTCCCAAATTCTCTTCTTCGTTAAAAACCGGAGTGACGATCGTAACAATTGGACGATTGGTATATCTTAGGTTTGTGCCGGTCATGCTTACAACATGACAGAGTTTACGGCATCATCAATCCGCTTGCAGTATCTTTTGAATACTATTTGCTGGCAGCAACAAAGTTTGAATCAATACTAATTTTTAAAAAACAAATCAGAATTTAAACTTATTGAATGAGAAATCTCATGCCGATAGCAAGCAACTATCAGACGACAGCATAATCAGCACCGAAACAAACACGAATCGCAACCAACAAACTTAATGAATGCTGCCCCGTCCATAAATATTCGCGGCATTTTCATAAGGATTGTTTATATTACCGAAGGGGCCAGCGTTTAAATAAAATACCGGATACAATGGTCCAAGTCGCTGAAACTGCCACGTATGTCCTTCTTCGTGCAAACCAACGTTTACATTTACATCATCATATGCGCCCATTTGCAATCTTGTGAAGTCAGAGCCGGCAGAAGACTGCGCGTAGAGAATACTGTTTCCTAACGTCAGAGCATTGTCGCTTTTTCCAAGCACGTTATTAAATTCAATGGCGTTATGACCAATCGTTATCCTTGCGCCAAATGGGTAATTCAACAATCCATATGCAACGCCAATCGCAGTGACTGGAAGTGCCCGCATCTTTGTGATCAGGTTGAAAACAGGGTTGCTAATAGACATCGTTTTACCTACTTGAGTCCAATCATCATTGCTCTGTTTGACATCATTTGAAGCTGGCCGAGGATCTGATTTTGCAGCTACTCCCCGAATAATGTCGCCAATCACCATTCTAGAAGCGGTTTCATAAATGGAATTACGTAAGTATTTTGTACTTGTACTTTTACGACGAGTTTGTGAAAAACTGGGGATGCCAAAACCATTCTTGTCGGATGAACAGTGGAAAAAGATCGAACCCCTGTTACCGAAACTCCGTAGTCGCGGTCGTCCGTGGCAGGACAACCGCCAGGTGCTCGAAGGCATTCTGTGGGTACTCAAAACGGGGGCCCGCTGGCGGGACTTGCTCCGCGAATATCCCAGTCCCAGCACTTGCTGGCGACGCTTGCAGCAATGGGAAGAGGAGGAAATCTGGCTCAAGATCTGGCGGGCTTTTCTGGCGGAACTGGACCAACGACAGCGGCTCGACTGGAGCGAGGTGTTTATCGACGGTAAGCGTCAATCGTAGCCTTTCAATTACCCACATCTTTTCCAGCAACGCCGAAAGATTTCCGGCGAATAAAATGTACAAAAAGAGACAGTTATGGTGAATGCTGGGGATGCCGACC
>JBEHZA010000199.1:0-8588 GCA_048497895.1 Verrucomicrobiota bacterium | reverse complement strand
CCGTAGATTTCAGCATTAACGGGATGGAGACGGCGCTGATGGTCTTGTTCCTGGCGTGGACTCTGGAGGCCTTCAATTCGCCTTCGCGCCGGCCGGCATTGATCCTGGGCGCGGCGTGGGCGGGTCTGATGTGGACCCGGCCGGACAGCTTCATTTATATCGGCGGATTAGGGCTGGGCGCGTTATTGTTCAACGGCGTTCCCTGGGTGCAGGGACGGAAAGGGCTGTTAATATTATCCATAAAGGCAGCACTGGTAACCACGGTCCTCTATCTGCCGTGGATCGTGTGGACGAAATGGTATTACGGCACGCCGATTCCGCACACCGTCATCGCCAAGGGATTGGGCAGTCCTCCGTTCGATCCGATTGCGATGGCGATTGAGACATTCTTTAATCCGGCGGGGCTGTTACCCTGGAAGACAACGTTTAGATTCACGTATTCTCCGGCGTATTACGGGGCGAGCGGATGGACTTCCTTTGTGGGGATTTATAGTTCTTTGGTCTCTTTGGTGTGCGCGTTTTACTGGTGTGTTCGCAGCGCGAAGCCCCTCGCCCGCATAGCCTCGTTCGCCTTCATGATCGGGCATTTTTATCTCAGCAAAATTGTGAGCCTGTGCTTTCCCTGGTACGTGCCGACGACGACTTTGCTGGCCACGGTCGTGCTGGCCCATTTGTTTGAGCAATTGGTCGCCAAAAGCCAGCGGCCAGCAGCAATGCCCGCTGGAAACAACCCGCCAGCAACCGCGCCCGGCCTCAAATATGCGATGGGTGGCATGCTCGGTTTGCAATTCGTGCTGCTGGTATGCGTGGCTTTTCAGATGCGGTGCCAGCAGCAATGGATTGAATTCGGCCTGCGCAAACCGATTGGCTTATGGTTGCGCGACCATGCGGCCACTCCGCACGATACGGTCTATCTGGAACCGTTGGGATACATCGGCTATTACTCGCAATTGAAGATGTACGATTTTCCCGGATTGAGTTCTCCCGAAGTGGTGGCCGCCAGGCGGAAACTCAACATTCACGACCACCTGAACGCGCGTCTGATTGATGAATTAAAGCCGGACTGGCTGGTGCTGCGTCCGCATGAATTTAAGGAAGAGGCTCAGGATCCGACGTCGATCATCGTCACGGATTACCAACCCGTCGCTAAATTCGACGCCTCGGATAAAATCAACGCCATGCCATTCCTGCCGGGGCGGGATTATGTGTCGATCGACCGGACGTTCGTCATCTTCAAACGGGTTCACCCGATTCCGCACTCATAACACGACGCGCCTTTTCCCTTCCCCAAGCCCCCCTGCATGCGCCATGATAGGGGCATGTCTGGTTTGATAGCTATTGTAGGTCGCCCAAACGTCGGCAAATCGGCGTTGTTTAACCGTATTGTCGGCAAGCGCATTGCCATTGTGCATGACGAGCCGGGGGTCACCCGTGACCGCGTCAGCGCGGAAGCGGAGTGGCGCGGTCATCCGTTTACGCTGGTGGATACGGGCGGTATTGGCCTGCTGCGCCGGGAAAAGGCGGAAACAGTGATTGTTAAAGCGGCCCTGGAACAAGTCGATCTGGCGATCGAGTCAGCCAACGCCATCATCTTTGTCGTCAATGTTCAAGAAGGCATTGTGCCGTTGGACCGGGAGGTGGCGGAACGCCTGCGCAAATGCGGACGTCCGGTACTGGTAGCCGTCAATAAGGTGGACACGTATCGCGCCGAAGCCGGAGCCGATGAATTTGCAGAACTGGGTTTTGAAAAGCTTTTTCCCGTCACGGCGATTCACGGCAAGGGCATTGATATTCTACTGGACGCGGCTATGGCGTGGGTGCCGAAAGCGGCGCCGCGCGTAGAAAGCCAAGAACCTGTCGCGGAAGAAGGCAGTGAAGAAGCGCCCGTGCGCAAAATCGCGGGACCGTTGAAGATTGCGATTGTGGGCCGGCCCAACGTGGGAAAGTCATCCATTATCAATGCGCTGACGAACTCAGAACGGGTTATTGTCAGCCCCATTCCCGGCACGACGCGGGATTCCGTGGATGTGCCGTTTGAAGTCGAAACGGAAGGCGTGCGGCAACAATATATTCTCATTGATACGGCGGGGTTGCGCAAATCGCGGCGGGTGGATGAATCGGTGGAATTTTTCAGCGTGAAGCGGACAGAAGAATCGATTCTGCGTTGCGACATTGCGGTAATGGTATTGGATGCGGAAAGCGGGATTGTCGAGCAGGACAAAAAGGTGGCGGATAAGATCGTGGAAGCGCGCAAGGCGTGTATCGTGGTCGTTAACAAATGGGATCTGGTGGCGGAACACGTGCAGAAAGCGCGCGAGGAAGAAATCGAGAAACGCAATGCCAAGAGCCGCGACCGCGACGATATGGAAAAGCAGATGACCACGCTGGGCGAATTCGGCCAGTGGGTGCAGGATAAACTGTTCTTCCTTGATTACGCGCCCGTTATTTTTACCTCAGCTAAATCGGGCTTTCATCTGGATCGTTTGCTGGAAGCCATCCGCTATGTGGCGGCGCAGTTGCAGCAGAAAATCCCGACATCCCTGCTCAACCGGACGTTGAATGATGCGATTGAGAAGCGCCAACCGGTCAGCGCCGCGGGGCATCGTTTGAAATTTTTCTACGCCACGCAAGTGCGGGAAACGCCACCGACGTTCCTGTTATTCGTGAACCGCGACGAATTGTTCTCGGATGCGTACCGCAAATATCTGAGCGACTCCCTCCGCAAAGCGTTCGGTTACGAAGGTTGTCCTTTGATCCTCGTGCCCAAGCCACGGCCCAAAACAGTGGAGCCGATCCGTAAATTCAAACCGATTTCGCCGGACGCACGGGTGAAGCGGACGACCGACAAGTTCCGCGGCAAACCGCGTTCGAACAAGGTGAACAAGCGGAAGTAGAGACCAAGATCTTCGCCCATGGTTTTGTTTTGTTCTGCGGGTCAATCATTAAATTGATTGACCCGTATTTATTCTAGAGGCATTGGTAACTCAGGATGGTGATTGCGGTGCTTTGCCGCGCTCCTTTCCAAATCCGGAGGTAAAATCAACCGCCGTGTATGAAGATGTACTTCAGAGATTTTATTCGGCTGGCTTTAATAGTGGTGACGCTATATTCGCTGACGGCTCAAAAAGCTGAAGCGGATGCAACGTACAGCGTCGGTTCGATGAGCAAACGCCGAGACGGGCACACGGCTACCCTGCTTTCAAATGGAAAGGTTTTGGCAGTCGGCGGATTTGTGACACCCGTATCCCTCTCAATTGTAAACACCAATGCCGCATTAGTCAGCGCGGAGATATACGATCCCGCCAGTGGAGAGTGGGCAGATACCGGCCTACTGAACGCCGCTCGATCTTATCATACGGCGACATTGTTGCCGAATGGGAAAGTTCTCATTTCGGGAGGGGTTCAACTGGGAGGTGAAATTCCCAACCTTGTCTTAACCTATTTACGCTCCGCTGAATTATACGACCCTAACAGTGGAACCTGGCTTTTCACGAGTTCAATGAATGCCAATCGCGGCGGTCATACGGCAACTTTGCTTTCCACCGGAAAAGTGCTGCTGGCTGGCGGCAATAGCGATTTGACAAATACGCTTGCCAGCGCGGAATTATACGATCCGGTCAGCGGAGAGTGGCAATCCACCGGCAACCTGACTACCAATCGCTCAAGCCATACCGCGACGCTTTTGCCCAATGGAAAAGTGCTGCTGACCGGCGGTGATACGGGAGATGGAGAGGCAACTTCAAGCGCCGAATTGTATGACCCGGCCACCGCGACCTGGACGGCAACAGCGCCAATGAACAGTCCACGCCTGTATCACACTGCCACGTTGCTCCCTGGTGGAAAAGTGCTGGTGACCGGCGGGCTCGGGGCGGGTGGCGACAAGGCCATCGTGCTGGCCAGCGCTGAATTGTACGATCCGACTGACGAATCATGGACAATGGTAGACGACCTTCAAACTGCTAGACACCATCATAAAGCAACCCTGTTGCCAAATGGGAAGGTGTTGATTAGCGGTGGCAACTGGGAGCCGGTGGAAAGCGGTTCAAACGATGAAAGTGCATTGCCGGGCATGGAACTTTACGATCCGGCAACGAGCACCTGGACCGCCACCAATTCGCTAAACACTCCCCGCTATGGACACACCGCAACTTTGTTGCCAAATGGAAGCGTAATTTTCGCAGGGGGTCTTAATGGGACGGGGGAATTCCCGAGTTCAATCGCCAGCGTAGAGATATTCGATCTGGGTGGCGGAACGTGGACGGGAACGGCAGACCTTCATACCGTACATTATCTGCACACGTCGACCTTGCTGCCCAATGGCAAGGTGCTGGTAGCAGGTGGATACAACGGGATTAGTTTCACCTCCGCGATCGCTGAAGCACAGAACTATGATCCGGCCACTGGCACGTGGTCCGCACCCTGTTCCATGTCCGTTGCACATGCCGCGCATACCGCCACCCTGCTCCCCACCGGGAAGGTCCTAGTCGCCGGAGGCAACAACAATAGCACCGGTGTTCTAGCGGTTTCCGAGTTGTATGACCCGGTGACGGGCACGTGGACTTTGACTGGCCCAATGCATACTGCGCGCAGCGCTCATACCACCGTCTTGTTGCTGAATGGAAAAGTTCTGGCAATGGGCGGATTTGGGGTTTCCGGCAGCCTTGCCACCAGTGAAATTTACGATCCCAGCACCCGGACTTGGACGATGAGCGGAACAATGACGACTGCCCGGGTCCATTTTACAGCCACACTGCTTCCCAACGGGAGCGTACTGGCGGTTGGAGGCGGCGGATCAACTTCGGAATTGTATGATCCGGCAACGGAGATGTGGAAAGAGGTTGGCACGCTGAACTTCGCGCGCTCTTACCACAGCGCGACTCTGTTACCCAACGGAAAAGTGCTTATCGTGGGTGGAGAAAATGCCAACAATGCGACGATCGCCAGCGCAGAACTTTACTCCCCTGACACCGGCACCTGGGCACTCACCGCTCCGCTCCCAATCGGAAGGGCACTTCACACCGCGACCTTACTCCCCAATGGCAAGGTCTTAATCGCAGGCGGCGGCAGTTCCAACCAACAACTGGTGAATGAAGAATTGTATGAGCCAAGTGCCGGAACCTGGATCGCAACCGGCTCACTTCAAACCCAGCGGGGTTACCATACCGCCACACTGCTGCCAGACGGGAAACTTTTAGTAGCCGCCGGTTATGGAGGCCCACACCTTGGCGAAGGCCCACTTTCGAGCGCCGAATTATATGATCCCGGACTAGACTATTGCGGAGCCTGGCGACCACAAATTGCAACGATTAAGACACCAATTGCAATCCGTGCTCGTGACCTCGACGATCCCACCTCATCGATAGGATTGGGCGATAGTTTAGTTATGACTGGCACTCAATTTCGCGGTATTTCGGGTGGATCAAGCGGTAATTCGCAAGATTCCTCTACGGATTATCCGCTCGTACAATTGCGCAGCATTGAAAGCGGGCAGATGATGTTCCTGCTCACTACGAACTGGTCGGATACGTCCTTTTGTTCTGTGCCTGTGACGGGATTTTCGCCGGGGTATGCGCTGGCAACGGTCTTTGTGAATGGCATCCCCAGCATGGGAAGTATGGTAAAAATTCAGACACCGATTCCGACGACGACGACCTTGACTCAGGTGCAGACGCTCAACAGCGGTGCGCTGCAATTCTCCTTCACGAACAGCGTGGGCGCGCTGCTCGGCGTGCTGACGAGCACGGACGCGACTGCGTCGCTAAGCCAATGGACTCCGCTCGGAGGCGTCACAGAAACGTCGCCCGGCCATTTCCAATTCTCCGATCCGCAGGCAACGAATAGCACGCAGCGTTTCTATATCATTCGTGCTCCGTGACGGCGGAGCGGAACAGAAATCAATTCGCGGATTCCGACATTGATTTTCGTAATCGCGCCGGAAGACAATGCGGGCGAATGATTCCAGTGAAATCAATAATTTCGCCCCGCCCTGCCCTGCTCTGCCTATTGCTGTCGATGGCGAGCGTTCCGTCCGCAATGTTTTCCGCAGAGACAAATCGCGAAGCGGCGACGGCTTCCGTGGAGCGTGTAAAGGACACTTTCAATTACGTGATCGGGACGCAGACGATTGGGGCGACGTATCAATTTACCGGACAGACGCGGCTGGTGGAGACGGCACAGGCGATTCGGGACATGGGGTCGAATCTCATCAAGTTCAAGCTGGAGAAAAATTATTTTGCAGAGCGCGGCAATATTCCCGCGGCCAATCCAGCGATTCATAATTTAACGGAGCTGGTACGGGACGAACCGTCGCATCGCAAGGTGTTGGACATGCCGTTTGCGTATTACGTGCTGTGGACGTATCCGTTCACGACAGGCGATTGGACGCAGAGTTTCAACGAGGCGGAACAACAGCGCGAATACGCGGAAATGAGGGAGTTCGTGAGTTATCTGCTGAAGACTTATAATGGCAGCGGGAAAACTTTTTATCTCGGCCATTGGGAGGGCGATTGGCTCTTGCGACGCGGTTACGAAACGAAAACGGACGACAGCGTCACGCCGCAAACGACGGAGGCGATGATCGCGTGGCTGAATGTGCGACAGCGGGCGATTGACGACGCGAAACGCGAGACGCCGCATCAGGACGTAGAAGTTTTTAATTACGCGGAAGTGAATCTGGTGCAACTGGCCATCAAAGGCCGCAAGACGGTGACGAATGACGTGCTGCCGAAAACGCACGTGGATTACGTTTCGTATTCGAGTTACGACAGTCAGAACAATCCGGAGCAGTTGAAGGCAGCGCTGAGTTACATCGAAACAAAACTGCCGGTGAAAGCGGGCTTTTCCGGCAAACGGGTGTTTATCGGCGAGTATGGATTTCCCGCGAGTTCGTATTCACCGGCGGAACAGGAGCGGCGTTCGCGGCTGGTGATGCGGGCAGGATTGGAATGGGGCTGTCCGTTTATCCTGTATTGGGAAATGTATAATAATGAGGTGGACGCTCAGGGTAAACCGAAGGGATTCTGGCTGGTGAATGATCAAGGCGTCAAACAGCCGGTTTATTTCACGCATCAATCCGTATTGCAACAGGGACAGGCATTCGTGACGCAGTTTAAGAAAAATCAGGGACAGTTGCCGACGGCGTTGGAATATCAGCAGGCGGCGATTAAATCGATTCAGGATGGTTCCAAGTAGCGGCGGGAGGCAGAAGAAAAACTTTTTTTAACGCCTGGTGGTGACGGACACGCAACCGCCTGAAGGCGGGACTCCTTACTTTAGCTGCGAATACTTTTTGTGGAATTAGCTTACGAATTTACCCCTTGGACAGTTTTTGTCCTGCCCCGACAGGCATAGTAGGCGGGTGAGAACGAACCAGAACCAGTTCCAGCCGGGCAAACCTGCCGAAGACCGTAAGGAGGTCGGGTTTGCCAGCATCAGCCGCACCTTCCTCGGGCGGGCATGGACCGGTTTTGGGATGCCTGGGAGGGCAGTCCGTCCGTTACCACTCGAAATGGCGTTTTATGGTTCCTCGGCCGTCCAGCCAGCCATACTCAGCCCTGAGTGGCCGGAAAATCGCGGTTGGGGGCTGAATCAGCCAGTGGGGAAGCTGATTTTGGCCTCCAAACCGCCACTTTTTGAGGGTAGCAAACAGGTAGCCAACCGGGAGAAAAGTTATTGGCAGAAGGTCCGAACGCGATGGGGATAAGTCCCGTAAAGCTTGATTTTTAAACAGGTTAAACGAAATTTAAGGTGAGAATAACTCAGTGTGTGAATTTCTTGAAAAATAATCTTTACACCACAAGGGGTAGTGCTACGCTGGTCGCATTCCCCTACCAATGGGGTGTTTAACCGGGTTGGTGAGGGCTAAACATCCCAAAAAACAGGCGGAATTTGTTCTTTTTCGGTGTTTTGGCGGTTCGTGGTGAGCCGCACGAAGGCACCGGAGAACGTTTAACTTTTTAACCACTCCGAAAGGAAATTTGCCATGATCGACGCACGCGATGAAGTAGTGTCCCCGTCTTCGTCCAAAACCCGCCCTCGTACGGCGCGGGTTTCCGCCAACCGCAACGCCTCCAGCGGCAACGCTGCCCGGGGCAAAGTTAACACCAAGAGCAAGTCCCTGCGCGTCGAACGCCTTTTCAGCGATGCCAAAGTAAAACCGTTCGACCAGATCGAATGGGATCGTCGCACGGCCGAAATCACGGACGACAGCGGCAAAGTCATTTTCAAGCAGGAAAATGTGGAAGTGCCGAAGTCATGGTCGGTGCTGGCCACCAAGGTAGTGGTTTCCAAATATTTTTACGGCGAACAGAACACGCCGGAGCGGGAAACATCCGTGCGCCAATTGATCCATCGCGTGAGCCGCACGATTGCGGACTGGGGTGTGGCGGATGGTTATTTCAGCAAGGCGGATGGCGAAGTGTTTTATGACGAATTGACCTGGCTGTGCTTGAACCAATATGGCGCGTTCAATTCGCCGGTCTGGTTCAACGTGGGTCTCTATCACCAATATGGTGTGGGCAAAGATTCCGCGCGGGGCAACTGGTTTTACAACCGTCAGAAGGAAGTCGCGGAACGCGCGCCGACCCAAT
>JBEHZA010000198.1:0-8611 GCA_048497895.1 Verrucomicrobiota bacterium | reverse complement strand
CAGTTGCTGAACAAGGCGAAGCCGGGAGATTTGTCGGTGGCGATCACGGATCTGCGCACGAGCGATCTGATCGAACTGGTCAAGGCGCCGAGCGCGGAAGGGCCAGCCGTGTACAAGCGGGGAGGGAAGCGCTGATTATGGTTCACGTGATTCTAACGATTAAGGCGGGCGCAGATGGCAAAAAGGCTTTGGTCATCCATACGCCGCCCGGTACCGCAGGCACCGAACAAGAGGTGGAGTTACTGAAAGAGTTTCTAACGGTATGGACTCCGTTCGCAGAAAAGCACTGCGGGCCGGCGAAAGTGCGGAAGGCTGAATTCGTAAATCCGTCTGCGAACTGAATGCACCCATGGAGCAAAATAAAATTTCCAGTTTTAGCCGGTCTGATCGATCACAGAGGCTGGCGGTGGCAACCTGTCACTGTGGCGAAAAAAAAGCGGCTGCAAGTGGTGAACCCGCACGGCGTGGTGTTCGATTTCAAACTACAGCGGGGGACATTTCTTAGGCGGATCGAGAAGCAATGAACATCCATCCTCACTTGTTCCATCACCCGAAATACCTCCGTCTGTCGGCTGTCATTGGACGGCAGGCGCTGGATCATCTGGCGCGGCTCTGGGCGTTCTGCCAGCAGGATCAGCGTGGAGAGAATCTGGGCAAGATTACGCCGCTCTACGTCGAAACCATCTGCGCGTGGAGCGGTGAACCGATGAAATTATGGTCCGCGCTCAATGAAGAGATCATGCCGGGAAAGAAAGGTTTCGTGCATGTGGACGGGCGCGGAAACGTCATTGCCACGTCGTGGAACGAACATAACAGCGGCTTGGTTAGCAACTGGCGTCAAGGCAACGAGAAAAAGCGGCTGGCAGCGTTGCGTCAAAAGCAGGCATTGAAACAGCAACGCTCTGGCAGTGGTGAAGCACTGCTTAAGCAACGCTCTGGCAGTGGTGAAGCTGTGACCAAGCCATCTGATCTGAGAGGAGATGATCTGAGAGGATTGGAGTTGAATAAGACCAACTCTCTCTCTCCAGCGGTAGAAACTGTCGCGGCTAAGGTTGAAGATAGCAGCACTCCTCGTCGATCCGTTGAGGTTGCGTGGCCTTCTAAAAAAGAGTGGTTGGAATTTTGCAAGATGATCGGGCTGGTCGAATGGCGAGCGGAAAAGGAGTGGCTGGATCAGGAACGTCGCCTCCCGAAGTGGAAAGGCATTGGAAGTTGGCAGAGCCACGCAAATTTCATCCGCGGTTTGTGGGAACAGGATGGACGCCCGATGCAGCCGCCCGGAGCGCGAGGCGATTTCGGCACAAATAAAAAAGGCGCGCCGTCGCCAGCGAGCCAGAAATTTGCGTTGCGCCAGGAGAAGGATGCTCTGGATGACGAGTTGGCAGAGCATGTGGCAAACGAGAATTCAACTGCGTTTGATCCGCAGCACACGCCGGAACAGGCGGCGGACTATAATAAAAAAATGGCGCGGGCGCGTGAGTTGCAAAAACAATTAGCTGCACCAATTGAAGGAGGAAAAAATGCCTAAAGGTCATCGCTTCACCCGCTGCCAAAATTGTGGGAGCGCGTTTATGTGCACTGATTGCATTCCTGCATTATGCCCGCAGTGTAAAAGAAAAGAATCGCAAGAGAGGGCTGTTGAGTGCCTCACCGAAATGGTCAACCACTCCAACGCCGTTAAGATGCTTACAAATACCGAGCTGGCAGATGCGCTCCTTGATTTGTGGGAAAAGACAGAAATAGGCACCCGAAAAGAGGCTTTGCTGGCTGAAACTATTGATCGGCTGCGCGTTCTTCCAAATGTTCAGAACCCGCCTGAATGATTTTAAAATAATGGCCAAAAACAAACAGTCCAGACGTTCGGATGAACCAGGCGACAAGCTGCCACCGCATTCCCTGGAGGCGGAGCAGTTCGTGCTGGGTTGCGCGTTGTTGCAGCCGGGGGAATGCGTGGGGGATTTGTTGGAGGCAATCAAAAAGCCGGAATTTTTCTACGATCCGCGGCACCAACTGATTTTTAAAATCATCCAGGAATTGAACGATGCCGGCCGCGGCATTGACAGTCTGGTGGTTTTCCAAACCGCACGTGATGGGAAGATGCAGGAACAGATCGGCGGCGCGGCGTATTTGTCTGGACTTCAGGATGTGGTCACCAGCGTGGAGATGTTGGCGGAACATTTGGTGACGGTGACGAACAAGTATCTGCTCCGGGAATTACAGCGGCAATTACAGTTCGGCCTGGAGTTGATTGCGGATGGTGGTGAGGAGAAACCGCGCGAAACGGTAGCGCGGATTGAGCAAAGTGTGATGGCGGTGAGCGAGTTGCATATTCCGAGCAAGGAACAGCGGTTTGGTGAAGTGATTCCGGCCGTGATGGATAAGATGGAGGGGTTCACCCGCAGTAAGAGGATGATGGAGGGTTTAGCGACTGGCTTCAATTACCTGGACAACATGATGTGCGGACTAAAGTCGGCAGAGATGATCGTCATTGCCGCACGGCCATCGGTGGGTAAAACGTCGATTGTCATGCAGATCGCGGAGCACGTGGCCGCGGAGTTGAGGGAGCCAGTAGGATTTTTCACAATGGAGATGACGTCGTTGAGTCTGGTGCAACGGCAACTCTTTTCAACCGCGCGCGCCGATTTCCAGAAATTCCGGAACGGTTTTCTGTTGAATGAAGACGTGGTCAAGCTGACGCACAGTGCAGCGAAGTGGAGCAAAGCGCCGCTTTATCTAGATGATGCGTCCACGCTAACGCCGCGTGAGTTGAAAATCAAAATGAAACGGATGATCCGCAAATACGGGATCAAACTGTTTTGCATCGATTACCTGCAATTGATGAATGCAGACCAGCCGACGGACAACCGCGCGGTAGAGATCGGTCGCATTAGCCAGGCGATTAAACAAGCAGCGAAAGATTTGAATGTGCCGGTGTGCGTGCTCGCGCAGATGAACCGCAGTATCGAACAAGATCCAAACCGGAAACCGCAGTTATCGGATCTACGCGAGTCGGGACAGATCGAGCAAGACGCGGACGTGGTGGGTTTCCTGTATGACGTGAACCTGAAGAAATATGAGAACGAGCTGGATTGTCCGCAAATGCGGTGGTTGAACCGGTTGCAGGTGCCGGAGGATAAGAAGGGGTTGAATTGGAAAAAGTATTTACGCCGGCTGAACCTGCTGGTGGCAAAGCAACGCAATGGGCCAACCGGTGACGTGGCTCTGGTTTATCTCAAGGAATACATGCGGTTCGTGGATGCCTATACGCCACCGCAGGAAGAGGAGCAACTTCAAGGCAAAATCTCGGATGAAGATGTGCCGGATTAAAACTTTAACCACAGATAGACACCGATGAACACAGATCAGGAAAAACTAGAGGCATTTGTAATAGGAGTCGTGTTCGCGGTCGTGGTGATCGTGTTGGTGATTATGGCGGTGAACTGAATTTATGAGCATTACGAAATTCAACTGGTTGTTGCGGGAGAAGGCGGAACTGACGCAGGAGATGTTGGCGATTCTGGCGGGGACGAGCCGTGCGCACTTGAACCAGGTGCTGAACAATATGCCAGGCCGTGGCCATCAAACGCGGAAGAAGTTGGTGCGATTGGTCTGGACAGAGGGGCACGCCAATGCCGGTGAACGAATCCTGACGGATGAAATGTTGAACGAGTTGGGCTGGGATGAAAACGGTAAATTACTGCATTCAGTGGCACAGCCTGTGCGTGGAACGTTCCCTGTGGAACAAATTTCGGAAACAAGTCGGTCAAACAAAAACAACGGAGAAACAGTATGATGCGGAAAATCTATGTGTTGTATCATGCCCATTGCACAGATGGGTTCGGCGCGGCGTTCGCGGCCTGGTTGAAATTCAAGGAAACGGCGGTGTATCTGCCGGTGAATTACGGTGAGCCATTGCCAGATATCGAGGATGGGAGTGACGTTTACATTCTTGATTTCAGTTACCCGCGGGCGGTGCTGGTGGAATTGGCAAAGCGGTTGAATTTGTTGCTGGTGCTGGATCACCACAAGAGCGCTGAAAAGGAATTAGAAGGACTGGAATTTGCGGTTTTTGGTCAAACCGTTTCCGGTGCGGTGCTGACTTGGATTCATTTCTTCCCATTGGATAAGCAAGTACCGCAGTTGTTGCGGTATGTGCAGGATCGGGATTTGTGGAAGTGGGAACTGCCGGAATCGCGTGAAGTGTCGGCGGCGTTGCGGATTCATCCGATGGAGTTTGAGCATTGGGATTATCTGATTAACCGCATTCACGGCGTGGATCTGCTTAAGGAGGAAGGGAAAATCGTTTTGCAGGTTAATGAGTCGGTGGTGAGGAGTCAGGTGAAGGGGGCAAGATGGGTGCGGATCGGCGCTTACACAGTGCCGGTTGTGAACGCAACCACGCTCATTTCGGAGACGTGTGAGAAATTGCTGGAATTTTATCTCACGCCGTTCGTTGGAGTTTATTTCGACCGTCCGGATGGAAAGCGTCAGTGGAGTTTGCGCAGCCGTCCGGATTTCGATTGCTCCGAAGTGGCGAAATTATTCGGGGGGGGTGGACATAAACAGGCGGCCGGGTTTGTGCAGGACCTTGCGTTTGTAGCACCGGCGCTGCCGCTTATACCTTTGCAGTTGGCGCAAACCGCTGAACAAGCTCCGGAAACTGGCATTGGTATGTTGAACGAGGGAGAGAAAACGCCGGGTGAAACCCAAGCCGAAACAGCGTAATCCGATGGCGCGGACAAGGCTGTCCGCGCTCCTTTAATGCGCCCGTTCGCAGGCGGGCGCGCTTGAAACAAAATCAAAAAGAGAAAGTTTATGAAAAACCCAAATGAAGAAATCGCCATGAAAGGCGAGCAGACTGTTAAAATTCCCGTGGACATGATCCGGCCTAGTCCGACGAATCCGCGCAAAACGTTCGCGGAAGGTCCGCTTAGGGAACTGGCGGATAATATCCAAGCGCAGGGACAGATTCAGCCGGGTGTCGTGCGGTTGGTGCCGGCGCGGCATAAGTTGATTCCGCCAGATATTGCGAACGGTCACAACTGGCAAATGGTGGAACTGGAGACTAAGCGCATCATTGATTCAATGGATCAAAAGTATGACGAAAAGGCGGTACGGCGGACTTTTGAAGCCCACCAGCTCCACGACCAAGCTTACTACGAATTAGTGGTTGGGGAGCGGCGCTGGCGCGCTTGCAAGTTAGCTGGATTGCCGACGTATCAGGCGATTGTGCGGGAGTTGACCGATTCTGAGGCGGAGATCATTCAGCAAATTGAGAATTTGCAACGAGAGGATCTGACGCCGATTGAGGAAGGCCAGGGTTATAAACGGCTGGTTGAGTCTGGTGCGGAAACTGTCGAGAGCCTGGGGAAGAAATTGCACAAATCGCGGTCGCATATTTACGCGATGTTGAAACTGACGACCTTGCCGCCGGTAGCGATGACCGCGTTTCGCGAAAAGATGATCGATATTAGCCTGGCACAGTTGGTGGCGATGATTCCGCATCCGAAGCAACAAGAGGCGTTTTTGAAACAGGTAATGGACGGGGGTGAAGCGGGATATGATGCGGAGCCGGGCAGCAGGAATTGCAATTCTCATTTCAAAACTGTTATGAGTTTTCGCAAGGCGAAGGCGCTGTTGTATGAGGATTATCTGTTGGTGTTGAAAAAGGATGCGCCGTTTGACGTCAAGGATACGTCGCTTTTACCGAATGTTCCGGCGTGCGCGGACTGTCCGAAGCGGACGGGGAATTGCAAAGAGGCCTTTCCGGATATTACCAATCCAAACGTCTGCACAGATGTGCATTGCTACAAGGCAAAAGCGAAAGCGACGCTGGATAAGGCGGTGCAGAGCGCAGTGGATAAAGGGGCGCAGCCATTGAAAGCCAAGGACGCTAATAGTGTTTTTAGTTACTACACCAGTTCCGGATTTAACAACGGAAAAGGCTGGTTTGGTCAAAAGGAAATTTGCGAACTGGATCCGAAGGGGCGGACGTTTAGCAAATTGGGAGACGAATTGGGTGTGGAACCATTCGCGGCAGTGGACCGACACGGCAAAGTGAAGCTGGCTTTTAAGCTGGGGGATATTCAGAAAGCGGCTGTGGCGGCAGGGGTGAAATTGAAGGCTCCGAAGATTGAGCCTGGCTCAAAAGAAGAAACACCAGAACAAAAGGCGAAACGGGAGTTTGCTGAGCGCCTGGAGAAAGACGGGGATGAAGCGGTGGGGGTAGCCTTGGTGGAGTGGGTAGAAAAGCAGGACGTGACCGCAAATAAGTTCGCTGACTGGCTGACAGAGAAAGTCGCGGCACAATTAATGGCGAACGATTGGAGCACGAAACAGGCGATAATGAAACGGCGTGGTTGGGATGGGGAAAAATGTCTCTCAAAACTAAAGCCGGCGGAACTGCGTGGAGTGGTGGTGGAACTATTGCTACGGAATTATCATGGTTTCGATCCGCAATCGTTCGACGTGATGTTGAAAGTGTTTCCGGCGGTCGATGAGAAGGCGATCCGGAAAGTGGTGAAGGAGCGGCTGGAAAAGGAGGAAAAGCCAGTCCTGGAAAAGGTGCAGGAAATTATCAAGAAGGTGAAGGGAGGTAAAAAGTGAAAGAGCGACGGGCGAAGGTATTGCGTATTCCACGCGAGTTGTTGTTCAACTTGATTCCAGGATTGTTGCCGCGGAATGAAATTGAAAACCGTCTTTGCTTTGATGGCTTGCCGGCGGATGCAGAAGTGCTGGAGGTGCATGAGAATTGGGAAAGAGGATCCATGGATTTCCTGGTGGCACACCCTTCTTTTGAGTTGGTGCAGGAGGGAGAGTGTTATCCGGTATTGCAAACTAAAGTTCAACCGGTGAGAGCGAGAACGGACTGGTTGGTGTTTTTGGCGCGTAAGGGTGCGGGGTGGAAATGTGTTGGGGTTCGCGACCGTTATAAACATTACGATACGGCGCTTAAATTTGATCTGTTTTTGCCCATCCCGGAACCGTCAGCATATCCGGAATTTGCTTCAGACAAAATCCAGCCAACAGAAAAGGAGTCTCATGAGCAACGCTGATCCGATTGAGCGAGCGCAGTTGGTTGAGGAGTTGAACCGGGCCGCGAATTCGACGGCGACGATTGAGTTGAGTTTGCAGGACATTTTCGTGCTGCTGAGCGCCGCGCAGTTTGCGGCACGGCATCCGGATTATCCGTCGCCGGCCATGGTGGCGCAAACGGTGGTACTAGTCACGGAGATGCAAAAGCAATTGCCTTGGACGCCGGCACTGGCGGCGACGCTGGCGATGAATTGGGGTGCGCCACCAGCAGAGCCAGAGGGGCCGCGGATTATCACGCGAGGGGAATAGGCCTTATGGAAAACACAAATCCGAAACCCGAAATTGCGAGCCGCCCACCCTATGACCCGATGAGGGATTTGGGAAATGCCGCGGTGCGATTGACAGTAGTGTTTCCATATTTTGCGGGTAGCAAAGCAGTGGAAATGCAAATCGGTCACCCATTGGTTGAGGCATTAACGCCGTTGCCGCGGGATCGTGAAGTGCTTTGGTGTGCTGAATCGCGAGTGGAAGCGCAAAGGATTATGGATCTGCGCCAAGCTGCTGCAATCGAAATCGGGCGCGCCTTCGCCGCGGAGTTGTTGAAAATATTCGGCGCAAATGACCCGCAATGGGGGCGTGCTCCGGAGAAATTGGCGAAAGAATACGCGGACAAGGCCGTCCGCGCTCCGGGGGAGAAACGGGGATGAGTAAGGCATTTACAGCGACGCCGCATCCGGTGTTGGGCATGCCTTCGCCGGCGGAGGCGATGGCGATGGGGGAGGCTAAATGGCTGGAGGCGATGGCGCGGCGTGAGGGGATTATTGCGCAGGAGAAGCTCGATCCGTATCAGCATGGATGGGAGCCGCCGATCTGGCGGCTGGTGGATGCGATTATGGGTTTTCCCTGGGTGGAGCCGGATTGGGCGGAGAAAATGCGGACGGCAATCGGGTTGCGGCATCGTGTGCGGGTATGCTTGATCAACGGGGGTAATCGGGCGGGAAAATCGGAATACGCGAGCAAGCGGGTAATGCGGATTCTGCGGATGAAAAAGAAAGCGATGGCCTGGTGTCTGCATTCCAAGGAGGAAATGAGCATCACGTATCAGCAACCGCTGTTGTTCAAGAATCTGCCGCCGGAATTGCGGACAAAGGATATCCGGACGCGGACAACCTACATCGCCTACAAGCAAAAGACGGGCTTCAGCGAGGGAAAATTTGTGCTGCCGAATGGGAGTGATTGCACATTTTTAAATTACCAGATGAACAAGGACGATACCATTGAGGGTGGCAACCTTGATATTATCTGGGCAGATGAGTTGGTGCCGCCGGATTGGGTGACGACGATGGAATTACGGATTGCGGAAAAGGATGGCTGGATGCTGGTGACGTTTACGCCGGTGCAGGGTTATACGGAGACGGTGCAGATGTTCCAGGACGGCGCGGAGGTGTTGAAAGAGGCGACGGCGTATCTCTTGGATGAGGATGGCGGCGAACCGGATGCGGCGCGGGCGTTGGGTCTGACGCCGGTGGAACTGGAGGAGTTGCGGATGGCCGCGGCGGCGCAACCGCAACCGCGG
>JBEHZA010000197.1:0-8626 GCA_048497895.1 Verrucomicrobiota bacterium | reverse complement strand
GGGCGCTCGCCGCCGGCGTGGCGCCCGCGGCCGATTCCCTCGCCCTCCCCCTGGCCGACGCCCGTTCCACGCTCAACGGCTCCAGCAACCAACGATGCAATCGGCCTGCCCAAACCAGTCGCCGACTCAACGCCGTGTCGCATGCGCTGGCGATGCTTTTTTGTGCTTCCAGCCAGGAAATCCGCCGCTGACTAAAATCCGTCAGTGGACCGATGGCCAAAGCGGCGGATTCAAATGCGATCGACATCCCGTTGCCGGTTACCGGCGGGATCATGCTTAAAGCGTCTCCGATGGCGCATTCCGGGAATGATTCCGCTGCGTGCGGTTGCAAGGATATGCCGGCTACGGAGCAGAAAGATTCCAATTCAAATTCGGCCCCGGCCAGTCGTTGATACAAAGGAGAACCGGGAAGGCCACGCAGGTAATTGCTCCATGTGCTACGCAAATCCGGCAGGGTTTCCCGGCTGCGGAACAAGCCGCAAATATTTACTTTTGCCCCGCTTAACCGGCAAAGGCCGACATAGCCATTGGGTTGCAAGTGCATCTCCAGATCCGCAGCCAGATTTACTTCCCGGGCGTGAACCTTCAGGCCGAACCAGCGCCAGCCTGCTTCTGTGGCTTGGATTCTTCGTCCTGTGGCGCGCACGATTCCTTCACTCCAATCGCCTTGCCAGCGTTGATGCTCCTGCAATTCGCCACCCAGACTTTGAAATTCCCGGGCCAGCAACGCATCGAGGATCAGCCGTGAGCAGGACCAGGCAGGTTGGGGCAATGGGCGCGGAGCGCGTCCACCACGCGTGGAATAAAAGGCGGCGGTATGAGCTTCCCGTCCGCCAGCCGCCATGATTTTCCCCCGCAATCCCAAGTGCTCCAATATTTCCAATCCCCGGCCACTGATAAATTCTCCACACACGCGGTGGCGTGGGTAATACCCGGCTTCATAGAGGGTCACGGGAATTGCCTGTCGTCGCAGCAGGATTCCCAGCGTCAGCCCGGCCAACCCGCCACCCACAATTGCGATGGGTTGTGGATTACTCATTCGTCTTCCGGTATGTACTTTCCCGCGGCAAAGATGTGGCCAAAAAATCCGGCAGGCCGTTCCTCCAACCGCCATTCTTTGTCGGCGGGCCAGAGCGCAGAAAGTTCCCCGTCGGTGAAACCGGCTTGCACGCTGATTACGGCGTCGTGCTGAGTGACCGCGTTGCAGGCAATTACCCACAAGAGCCGGGCTGCATTCAAGGCGAACGCGGAACGTCTCGGCTCGCAAGCCGCAAACCAGTCCGTCATTTGGGCGACGAGCTGGAGCAAGGTGCGGAGTTTGTTTTGCGGGAAATGATGCAGGAAAAGATTGGTCACGATCAAGTCCACCGGGCCATTGTCCCCATCATTCAGCCAGTCAAAGACATCGGCGGTGATGACTTCGACCCGCCAGCCGAGGGCTTTGAACTGGGCGAGGGTTTCCTCTTTGACGACCGGTTGCCGGTCCACCAGCAGAACCTTTCCCCGGGGCCATTGCGGTTGCATTTGTTGCAACACCCGCAATAAGAGCGTGCCGTCGCCAGCCCCCAGTTCAACGATAACTTTGGGCGCGGACGGAAGCGGGAGTTGCTGAAGGAGGCTTGCGAGTAATTGAGCATTGCCCATCCATTGATTCACCCGCTGCAAATCGCGCCGGGAACGAATGGCTTCCGGATCATTCGCGGGCAATTCATCCAGCAGTTCCAATTGTACGGTGCGATTCATGGGTGAGATTCGGGCTGAAAATCAAACTGCGGGTTCAAAGTATTATTAAATCAAAACTATTCCACCTGGAGCCAGGCTCCGTGACAACTGAAGCCGGCGCCAAAAGAACTCAGCCACCAGTTCCCACCGGGAGCATGACCCGCCAGCGCGCGTTGCAACACGAAAAACAAACTCGCGCTGCTCACATTCCCGTGGTCATGCAAAACGGCCGCGCTCCAACGCGTATCCGTTTCGTTCAATGCCAGTCGTGTTTCCAAAGCCTTCAACACATCGCGCCCACCGGCATGCAGCATCCAGCCGGTAATCTGCTCCCGCTTTAGTGCGCTCTCGGAAAGCATTTCCGTCAACAAAGTTTCCACGTGTTTGGCGGCCAGTGCGGGCACCTGACGGGCCAGGATATTGCGCAGCATTCCGTGGCGATGTTCGAACCGGAGATAATCCCGATCTTCGGCGCTCAGGAGTGTGCGGCCCGCTTTCCATTCCAGCTTGCGCCGGTCAGGTGTCGGTTGATTGGCCAGAATCGCCGCGCCCGCGCCATCGCCGAACAGACAAGCGCTGATCAACACGCCGGGATCATCGTCCAAATAAAACGCCGCACTGCATACTTCCACGCACACTGAAAGGACCTGCTCGCAACCGCCCGCTTTCAACAGGGCATTGGCCGTGCGCCAATTCGGCAAGGCCGCGCCGCAGCCTTGCCCAACGAGATCCAAGGCTTGCACATCCGGACGCAAACCTAATTGCTGGCTGACATAGCTCGTCAATCCCGGACATAAATAGCCGGTGCATGAACTGATAATTAGACCGTCAATCTGATGGGCAGTCACGGCGGCATCAGCCATTGCCTGACGCGCGGCTTGCGCTGCGAGCAAAGGGGCGTTTTTTTCGAAGCGCGCCTGCAATGCGTCCGGGGTCAGTTCAAACCCGTCGAGCAAAGTGTTCACCGCCAGATTCCGGGTGGCGATGCCGTTGTTATTGCCGAGCACCTTTTTCAAAATCGACCGGGAGCGTTCGCTGAGCCGGGCCACCGCGGGTGCGGACTGGAAGGCCATCCAGCATTCCCGTTGCGTGAACCGGTTCGGCGGCACTGCGGTTCCCAGGCCGGTGATAAACATGGTGCAATCTAGCGCAGGTAGGAGGCTTATGCGAGCCACCGCATTCCAGAAAATCTGGAATTAATTTTTGATTTTTCGGGCGATCACCTTAGTGGCTACGCGGTGACCACCACAGTAATAGAAGCGAAGCGTCGAGTGAAACTCAAATGTAATCTGGTTTTTGCTGGAGAAATCACGCGCGGCAGCATAACCTTTCGGCCCAGCGGAGATTATGATATTTACCTCGGAACCTGAGCAATCAGCAAACAGGTCGTCATCGAGTGGAAAGGAACGAACACTGGTGAAATGGGGCTTCGGCATTTTTGGTGCTTTGGTGCTGTTTTCACTAGGCACCGCGCTCTTCTTTAATAGCCGCACAATCATTTATGACCAATCCTATGACCTGCACTGGCGATCGAGGGGAACCGGAAGTTTAAACTCCAGTGGGGTAAAACACTATGCCGGTGCTGAAGCAAAGCGGATGGGAGTCGGATTTTGTATTTTCGGAATCATGCTTGTTTTATGGGGGATGGCGTTACTTCGGACACTCGTGAAATCGTCAGATATGGGCGAAAAGCAATTGGCGACGCTGCACCCATTAGATCGCCTATTGAGTTGGCTATCGCTATCGTGCCTAGTAAGTGCCGCGCATTGCTTTTTTCCGATTTGGCAACAAGCTGGAATCATTTTTTGGTGCATCGTCGGGATGTTTTTTACAGGCTTGGCCTGGGGCGTGTTACCTCGTCTGTTTCCAGTTCTGATCCTAGCGGTCATAGCGGCAAGTTTCTTCAGCGTTGATTTGCCGGTAGCCGTTGCGCTTGGACTGTTCACCTCGATATTCGGTCTGGCACATGTTCTTTTTTTATTTCCCAATTGGGCACACAAGTTACCCAAACCTGCTGATAACTCAAAGAATACCAAAGGCATCAATTGCTAACGCGAGGATATTTTGCAATTGGTGCTTGGGCTGTCGGCATGATGCTGATCTTAATAATGTGGTCGCCTCTAGTGATGGCGCTCGACACCAATGGTACAGTATCTTCGCTATTCTTTCGCACCTCGATTTCTCCGCCGGTTTATCCGATTCCGCCCAACCTCAAGCCAAATGAGCCGCTGTTTCGGATGGGGCTGCAATCGTTGCCCGAAGGTGCGCTGGTGACGGGAGCTTTACTATTGGGTGGGGAACAGTTGGGGTTGACGGCGAACGAGAGCACGAATTTGAATGCGTTGCTCACGACGACGTATTCGCAGATTGATACAGACCCTGCGTTTGCGAAGGTGGCGTCGGCGTTGCCATTTTGTTTCGCGTCTCAGAGACAAACCAACGGGCATTACTTTCTCTATCGTCCAAACGCGCTGCCGAAGGCTCCTGAGTGCATTGTCTTTCTCCACGGTTACGGCGGCAATTTTCAATTCTACACGTGGGTGTTGAAGGAGGCTTTTCCGCAGGCCGTGATTCTGGCGCCTTCGTGGGGCGTGAGTTGGAACCGTGGTTCGCCTGCTTACCTCAAAGACATGCTGGCGGATGCGGAAGGACGATTGGGCATCCCGCTCAAGCGGCCATGGCTGATGGCTATTTCGGCAGGTGGGCGAGGCGGTTTTCTGCTCTACAACCAGCAACCTGACTTGTTTCAAGGTTACGTTTGTCTGGCCTCGGTTCCAGAGTATCCCACGGCGTTGCGTAAAGATTTGCGCGTGCTGATGATTAACGGCACGCGAGACCCGATGGTGCCGATTGAAATTGCGCGCCGACAAGCAGGGTTGGCTAAACGCAATGTGACTTCTTTGAGTTATAAAGAAATTGAGAGCGATCATTTCTTTATTCTTTCACGCCGCGCGGAGACATTTAAGGAAATCCGGAATTTCATGACGAACCGTTGAATCGAATTGCGGTTTAAAAATTGCCTCCCTTCTTTGGGTGAGTTTGTTATCAATCAACTCATGCGATACAAACTTGCTGATAAATGGGTCGTTATCACCGGTGCTTCCAGTGGCTTTGGCGCGGCGGCGGCCAAGGCGTTTGCGGCGGAGGGTTGCAATCTGTTGCTCGGCGCGCGGCGATTGGATCGGCTGGAAACGGTGGCTCAGGAGGCGATGGTCGCGGGCGCGGCTTCAGCGCAGGTTCATTTTCTGGATGTTTCGCAAACAGCGAGCGTGGCGGAGTTTGTCAAATGGGCGCGCACGTTGAATGGGCAGATTGATGTGCTGATCAATAATGCAGGCGGGGCGTTGGGGCTGGAGACGGTGGCCGAAGGCAAGGATGCGGATTGGGAAACGATGATGCAGACAAATGTGCTGGGAGTATTGCGCGTGACACGGGCGGTGCTGCCGTTTATGCCGCATCATTCCGGAGCTTCGATTTTGAATATCGGTTCGATTGCGGGACGAGTGGCGTATGAAGGCGGCGCGGCGTATTGCGCGGCGAAGGCGGGTGAATTGCAAATCACGAAGGCGTTGCGGTTGGAACTTAGCGGCACGGGGATTCGTGTGGGCACGGTTGATCCGGGGTTGGCGGAAACGGAATTTTCCATGGTGCGTTTTAAAGGGGATGCGGCGCGGGCGAAGAAAGTTTACGAAGGGACGGAGCCGCTGGTGGGTGAGGACATTGCGGAGACGCTGGTCTGGTGCGCGAGCCGTCCGCCGCATGTGTGCATCGATGAGATTGTGATCAAGTGCACGGATCAGGCGGCGATACATAAGGTGTATCGGCGGCCGGTGAAATGAGCGTAACGCAGAGTGGCACTCTGCGTTACCGATGTGGTTTTTATCGCTTTGGTGATGGAGATGTTTTATCGTTTGTTCATCCATGAAGGGGCGCAAACGCATTGTTTGGTTGATTCTGCTGGCTGCCGTAATGGCGGGGTTTTCGGTTTGCGTTTGGCATTCGCGGGAACCGGTTTATCAAGGGAAAAGGCTGAGCAAGTGGCTGGAGGAAATTGACCCCAACGAGTTGGACGATCAAGAAGTTCCAAGCAATTCGACTTTGGCCGCCGAGGCAGTTCGTCAGATAGGCACCAATGCGGTACCTGTGCTTTTGACCATGTTGCAAACGCGGGACTCTTCACTCATGCGAATCTGGATCGACATTTCACATTTGATTCCCGGCTGGTCAAAGTCCTTCGTCACAGACAATACGATTCACAGGCGCGCTGTGCTAGGATTTAAAGTGCTTGGGAACCAGGCGGTGGCGGCAATTCCCCGTTTGACAGTATTGCTTGAAAATCCGCATTCCGGGTTGTCTGCCGCTCGTGGTTTAATCAGGATTGGCCCTGCTGGCACTGATGCGCTGACGAATAGTTTTCCCAAATTAGATTTGGGAACGAAGATTTCGATGCTGACGGAATGGAATACCCTCGGGTTTCAAAATGTTGAAGCGACCATGCCTTTGCTGATTTGTACACTCTCCGATAGCAATCGGACGGTCAAGGTTGAAGCCATCTATCTTTTGGCGAGGTACCGTTCCGAAAGCAAAATCGCCTCACAGGTGATGGATCGGTTGCTGGAAGATCCTGAACTTTGGGTGCGAAATGCAGCAACCAATGCAGTGGCCATCGAAAAGATCAGGCCTTACGCGTATGGCTTTTTCTAACGCGATTGCGCTGGCGCTTTATGATGAACGCACAAATTAATTTTATTAGCGCATTCGCCGTTTCTGTTTCTACCCCTTCAAATTCTGGTATGCCCCGAAATCGTTGAAGAAATGTTTTTTGGCGAAGCGGTACACCCAGCTTTTTTCGGGCACTTCGGTGCCGGGACGGTATTGCGAGGGGCGGGGTTGCATGGCGGCGAGTTCAGCGAGGGAGGTTTGCCGCGCAGTGCCGTCGGGCGCCTGATGTTTCTCGGCGAATTGTTTCACGAGATCGGGACGTTCCAATACGATGCAGCCGCGCGTCGTTGAAGCTGCGAGTTGGCGGAAGTCTTTTAGATATTCGGATTGCACGAAAACATCTTTGATGTGGCGTGAATCGCGAATGTTTTCTTTGGCAAATTGGATGATGGGGCAGGGCTCGATGGCTCCCCAGGGGCTGATGTGATGGCTGATGCCGGTGGCGGCGGGGCAGAGGGCCTGACCGTCGTGTTGATAATAGGCGTCAATCAGTGCGATGGGCTTTTTGCAGCGCATTTCGACGACGAATTTGCGGATGCGCAGTTGTTGTTCGGGGGTAAGGCAGAGTTGTTCGTTTGGATTGGGGCCAACGGGGCGATAGGTGTGATACCAGAGGTACATCACACCCATATCGATGAGCCGGTCCACCCATTCTTCGCGGAGCAAATCTTCAAAGTTCGTTTGGCACAGGCTCGTCGCGACGCCGGTCAGGAGTTTGTTATCGATGCAGTGTTGCAAGCCTTGCATCGTTTTGCTGAGGACATCTTTTTTACCGCGCCGTTCGTCGCTGATGATTTCGGTGCCTTCAATGCTGACGAGAGGGGTGACGTTGCCCATGCGCCGCATTTGTTTGGCCAGTTCATCGGTGATCAATTGGCCGTTGGTAAAAATCTGGAAGTAGCAATGGGGATGTTGCTCCAGAATATCGAGCAGTCCCTTATACATGAAGGGTTCGCCGCCGAGGATGCCGAAGAAACTGTTGCCGGCTTCATTGGCTTCGCGGAGCAGGCGATTCAGATCTTCGGCGGGAATCTTTTCCTGTTTGGCGGCGACGTCCACCCAACAGCCCTGGCAACGGAGGTTGCAGCTATTGAGCACGGAGATGTAGAGGAACGGGGGAAAGTATTCACCCTGTTTCATCCGTTGCTTGTATTTTTGAACGGACCGCATGCCGCGCCAGCCGAAATTGTAGGCGAACTTGGCCACGAGACGTTTGTCCGTCTCAAACAGAACTCGTTTGGCCATGCGCAGGTACATGAGAGATTAAGTAGCTCACCTGTCTCCGAAGCACAACGCCTTTTCCGGCGCTTAAGGAACTAACGTTCGTATGGTTTGGTAAGCTTTAGACGGTGCGTGGAGGGAAGCCGTTAAAACGGCTGGAGAGAATTTGACTGGTTCTGGTTCACCGGGCTAAAGCCGCGGTGTTAATGAGAGAGGGTTCCCAATACAGGGAGTTTTCGATGTATCTTCCAGTGCTTTTCTACGGGGGACAAGGGGAAGTGGATTCGGTTCAAACAAACGTTGCCGATAAAACCTGTTCCGGTGCTTGACCCACTGGAAGCGGTTCCATACTATACGCGGGCTTTTGAATGAGAAACTTGACTAAAATCGGATTGGCTCTGCTCCTGACGACTTCGGTGTTGCGCGCGGAACCGTCATTGATTGACGGCATCGTGGTGATTGTCAACAGCGCCATCATCACAGCCAAGGACGTAGCGGATTTCACCCGCCCTTCAGAAGAAGTTTTGGAGAAGCAGTTCGGCGATAAGCCGCGGGTGCTGGATCAAAAGATCACTGATTTGCATCGGGACGCGTTGGACCAACTGGTTGAGCGCCAACTCATTTTGCACGATTTTTCCTCCGCAGGTTACAGTTTGCCGGAAAGTATTATTGAAGAAGAAATCAATAACCGGATCCGGAAACAATATGGTGACCGGCTGACGTTGACGCGGACGTTGCAGGCGCAGGGAATGACCTTTGAAAGTTTTCGGATTCAGATTCGGGAACAGATTATCGTAGAAGCACTTACACAGAAGAATGTTTCTTCGGAAATCCTCATTTCCCCGCACAAGATCGAGCAGTTTTACGAAGACAACAAGGATCAGTATAAAATTGAAGATCAGGTTAAGCTGCGCATGATCGTGATTAATCAGCCGACGGGGGCAGAACCCGGATCAGCCAA
>JBEHZA010000196.1:0-8671 GCA_048497895.1 Verrucomicrobiota bacterium | reverse complement strand
AGACTGGTGTCACCCGCTTTCACCGGCTTGGCGTCAAAGGCGTAAGTAAATCCGTCACCACCACCGAAGAAAATGAGCGGCTTACCGTTGATGACCGCGCTGGAAGGAGAACTCCATTGGCCGTGAAACACGCGAGTGCCGATCTTGGCATCATCTTCCGCAAGGAATTCGCCGGTGTTCTTGTTCAAAGCAATCAAGCTGGGTGAGAGCGGTGAAGGAACGTTGATGTGCGTCCAGTCCTGTCCGTTCGAGGTGCAGGTGTAAAGCACGTCACCGATGATCAGTACCGAACAGTTGGAGGCATTGTGCGGAAACACGCCCAGTTCATCAATCATGTCATAGCGCCAGAGAATATCGGCGTCCTTCGGTCCCACGGTAGCAGGCGGTTTGCCGGTGTCCTGCACCATGTATTTGCCTTCATCCTGATAACCCTGGTTGCCGTTGGCCTGACCGTTAATGTCGAGGCAGACAACTTCGCAGCGGCTGGTCACGAGATAAACGCGGTCACCTTCCACAGTGGGAGAGGAGAGAATGCCGAGGTTTTCCCAGTCATTCACCTTGCCGGACTTCAGTTTGGGCACGACGAGCTGCCAGAGAAATTCGCCGGTCTTTTCGTCAAAGCACATTAATACGCTGCGATCACCTTGATGTTGAGGGTCGCGCGGAGAATCGTTGTTGGTGCCGACGAAAACTTTACCGTTGGCCACGGTCGTATTGCCGTATGCTTGAGAGCCGAGCTTGGCCACCCATTTCACATTCTTGGTGGTCTTCAGGTCGATTTCTTCGGTGCCGGATTTGAGTTTGCCGGCGTCAAACTTCTCCGGCAAACCTTTGGCCGGTGAATACATATTACGCGCGTGCGTGGGGCCACCCCATTGCGGCCAATCATCCGCACGCGTCAACGGCGCGGTGAGGCTGGTGACAAGGGCTCCCGCCAGCAGGGCGAGAGAGAGATTCCGGGGCGTGATGTTCATGAGCTTGGGAGTTGACGGGTTGCTGTTGGCGATTTCGTCGAACGAATCAGTTGGCAGTTACGGAAATGTTGTCGATATAAACCCGCATGTCCTGCGGTGAGAAACCGAACAAACCGGGGCAGCCATTTTGATGCGCGTGTTTGTGCGGCACTTCAAACGTCCAGGCCGCCGGTTCGGGTTCATCCCGTTTCCACGCTTTGGCGCGGACCACGCCGGAGCCATCCGCGGCGACATCCACGCGTGATTTCAAATGATACCAGGTGTTGGGCGCCCAGGCGAATTCGGTGCCGAAGCGGAATGTTTCATCGTTGGAGGAAATCTCCAGTTTCTTTTCATTGCCTTTGAGCACGATGCGATAGCGCTGATTAATCACACCGACGTCCGACATCTTGCGCTTGTTGCCTTCGCTCATCACGTCGGCTTCAATCGTGTAGTTCTTCGTGGAAGGATCACCCATCAATACCGTGGCGCGTTGGAAGAAGCGGTTATCAATCGTTTTAACCATCGCCTTGGTGCCATCCTTTTCGCGGATGTCGAATTTGAAGCGGGCGCCGATCCACGGCAGCGGCGGATAGGCGAATTGGGCGTTCTCATTCGTTTGCGTTTCGCTCAACTGGAAGGATTCAAAATCCTGTTTGATGGGCAGGTAAGGCAGCACGCGGCCACGGATGTAACCATGCAAGCCTGCCAGCGTGGCTTGAAAAGCACCGGCAGAGGCGATCGTTTCAGCGCCCGCGACTAACTGACCTTTGTCATTAAACGCGCCGTTCATCTTCGCTTTTACCTTTGCAGTGGGCGGGATGAATGATTCCCACTTGACCGTGCTGACATCTTTTACTTCTTCCACCGTCAAACCATTCGCATCGAGTTTGCGGATCCGGAACGAGATGGCCTGACCGGGACGCAACAGCACTTCGGAAGGGATGACCTGCAACTGTGCAGCAGGGCCGGGAGCCGGCCATTTTTCCGGAGCAGGAGCGGCGGCTAAACCGGGGTTGTTGCCTTTCTTGCCGAAGGCGTAGAGTTGCTTGGCCGTCTGCATGTAAACCTTGCCGTTGTAAACGGCAGGCGTGCCGAAGCAGCGGCCTTCCAGCGCGGTGTGGGAGAGAATCTCGCCTTTGTCTTTGCCGGGCTTGATCACATAGAAGCCGCCTTTGGTGCCAGCTTCCCCTTCGCCTTCCACTTTGCTGTCCGGATCATCGAGAATGGGGACGTATAATTTTCCGTCCGCATAAATGGGCGAAGAATTGCGTTGCTCGATGCCGAGCTTCACGGACCAGTTAATTTTGCCAGTGATCGCATCGACGGAATACAGATCGCCTTTTTCTGCCGTGATATAAATCGTGTCGCCAACCAGGATGGGCGAACTCGCGGAGGTGGAAATATCCTTGGCCCACAATTCTGTGGCCGCGCGTTCGACAACAACTGGTTCACCCGGCTTCGGCGTGACGTGCGGAACTTTCAGCGCCACCATCTGGCCCAATTCATAAGGCGTGCCGTAAATGCCGATCACCTTGTCGTTATTGTGCAGCAACACGCTGGCATTGATGCCGGCCTTGCCCAACACCACACGCCAGATCGGGTCGCCGGTGCGGGCATTCATGCAAACCACGCTGCCATCGCCAGCGGAGGAGTAGATCACGCGTTTGCCGTCCAGCCAGCCGAATTGATAATAGGAATAAGAACTGTCTTTGGGTTGGCCCGCCGGGCTGGAGGTCCAAACCAGTTCACCCGTTTTTTTATCGAAAGCGTAGAAGCGATCGCCACCGGGACCATTGCCACCCCAGTTGGCAGTAATGCCGTGAACGATGACCAGATCCTGATCAATGACTGGCGTAGCCGTGCGTCCGTTCGGGAAAGTCAGGCGGCCGTACAATTCCATCAGGGAAAGCTGCCAGATTAGTTTGCCATCGGGGGTATAAGCGGAGAGCAACCCTTGTGTGCCTTGCGTATAGATATTGCCGGTCTCAGCATCGATGGCCGGGCTGGACGTCGCGTAACGCTTATAAATAATGTCGCTGAGGAAATCGTTGTAGAGTTGTTTCCAGAGCAGCTTGCCGGTTTCGGCATCGAAACAGGCGACCCCTTCCTGCAAATCCGGGCCGTCCCCTTCAAAACCCATGATGTACAGTTTGCCATTGGCGATCACCGGGGTGGAAGCGCCATGAAAATCGGCCACCCACAGGGGCTTACTGCCATCGACTTTGTCCGGCAGGCCGGTTTCGTCAGAGCTGCCGTTCAAATGCGGTCCGCGGGAGCTAAGCCAGCCTTGAACGGGACCGGCGGAAGCGGAGAGTGAGCTTAAAAGACTGGCGGAGAGAGAAAGGGACAAAGCCCCCAAAAGCACTGAGGATTTCAATTTCATGGCCTGATCTGGTTGTAAAAACGGTTCGTTGTCCGGATGAAAGACAGGACGCCGCTAAACTAATTTTCTTTCCAGTGACGAGGCACTATTCTACATCTCCCATGGACATGCAACAAAAAATAATACCTATACGTATGATTCTCCGGGAATCAGGATTCTGCCATGGCCAATTCTAAGCTTCCAACAGATTCGGCCGAATTGCCGGTGGATGCTCCGCTCCGCCGCCGTTTGCCGCCTTTATTAAGACGGTCCTGGTACGGTCTCAATCAGGCCTTCCGCCGTCGCATTGCCCACACGGGCGCTACCCCTGACCAGTTTACCGTCATGCGCTGCCTGCTGGAAGGGGATGCCAAAGGCATTACCCAATGCGAACTGACGAACATGATGAGCAGCGATCCCAATACGATTGCCTCGCTGCTGGAACGCATGGAAACCTCGGGCTGGCTGGAACGCAAACGGCATGAACGGGACAAACGCGCCTATCGCATCCGGCTTAAGCCTGCGGGCAAGCGCAAATATGAAGAGCTGCGTGATCTGGCCGTGGTTTTGCAGACGGAAATTCTGTCCGCCTTGCCGGAAAACCGGCGGGCTGAGTTTTTGGAGGAGTTAGCCGTTGTGGCGGATGCCTGCCGTGACGCCGCGGAAAAATCCGGCGCGAAAGCGGCGAAGTGATTTTCCGGGTGATGGCTGCCTAAGCCGGGTGAACTGCGAGTTCCCGGCGGGTCCGCCAATAGTTAGCCAGTGAGAGCAAAGGCGCGGTCAGGAAGGTGGTCACCAGGGCCATGAGTACCATCATGGTAAAAATCCGCGGGGAAAGAATGCCCAGATCGTAGCCGATGTTCAGCGCGATCAATTCCATTAGACCACGCGTATTCATCAGGGCGCCCAGAGAGAAGGACTCGTTCCAGTCCAATCCAGTCAACCGGGCGGCGATCATGCTGCCGCCGAGTTTCCCAAGAGTGGCGATAAAGATTAACCCCAGGCAAATCCACCACAGGCCGCTATTGTCCAGCAAGCCGATCTGCGTGCGTAACCCGGTAAAGGCAAAAAAGAGCGGTAACAGGAATGAACTGCCGAAATGTTCCAGCCGCAATCTGAGCGCATTGCGAAATTCGCTGTTCTGAGGTATGACGACGCCCGCCAGGAACGCTCCGAATAAAGCGTGAATCCCAATCACTTCGGTCATTAATGCCGAGGCAAAAACGAACACCAGCACACTGGCGATTAATCCTTTTCCAGGAGTTCCACCTTGCAGGACGTGCTTTCCTATCAATTTGGGCAATAAAGGCTTAACTATCCAGAGCATGGCGGCCAGAAACAATAAAACGAGCGCTACAGTTAAGGCGGTGGCGGCCAAACCGCCGGTATTGATAATGGCGATGACGAAGGCCAGCACACTCCACGCGGTTACGTCATCCACCGCCGCACAGGTAATGGCGGTGACGCCCAGCGAGGTTTGTGCCAGACCGCGCTCCTGTAAAATCCGCGCCAGGACTGGAAAGGCCGTAATGCTCATGGAAATGCCCATGAATAAAGCAAAGGATAAAAAGGTAGCCCGGGAAGCTGCCAACGTGGAAAAGAGGAAAAGTGAGGTTACCACACCGAGAAAATATGGAAACAGGATGCTGACATGACTGACGACCAGCGCCGTTTGCGCCCGATGCCGTAGATGACTCACATCGAGATCAATCCCCACCATAAACATGAAGAGGCAAACCCCGATCTGGCTTAATAACTTTAGAGTGGCCAGCGTCCCGTCCGCAAAAACGAAATGAAACGCTTGCGGCCACACCCAGCCAAAGAGCGACGGCCCCAATAAAATACCCGCGACCATTTCGCCGATTACAGCCGGTTGCCCCAACCAGCCAAAGATGATTCCCGCCACCCGGGCGGCGACCACAATGATTACCAATTGCAGAAACAACCGGCTGAGTGGATTTTGCAGGTTATCGCGCAAATTGGCAAACAGGGTGTAATTATCCGATCCCGTTTTGGCGGAGGCAGACGGAGCGACGGCGGCCGAGTTTGGACTGATAGTCGGGTCCGTTGGAGGATGCAAGGTCCGGCCAAATTGCAGAGTCAGGAAAATTCCCAGGCCGAAAACGACCAGAACAACGCTGTAGATGAATAAGCCTTTTTTCATAAAGCGGTCAGGCAAGTTGATAGTGAAGCGGAAAGCGACCGGCTTGTCACGAATAAAATACGTATACGTAATAAATATGTTAACCCGGAAAAATTTCCCGCACGGGCAACAGAGTTTTACGGATGGTTGCTTCTGGCGTGAATCGGGCAACGAAGACTTGAATAAAGGATTGTCCCCTGCTGTGGTAGAATCTGGAATTGCAAAAATACTTTCACCCTATGAAAACCATCTGTGCTTTGCGGTTTAACTTTTTTGGTGGCGTCTGTCTGGGATTGGCGCTGGCTCTGATCGGTCCCTGGTTGATTCAGCCACATCCGGTTCAAGCGCAAGAGAAGCCTGCGCTCAAACCCACTGACCCGGTCGCTCTGGCTGCCGAACTGACGCTCCTTAAAGGGTCGCTGCCGGATCAGTCCCACGCCATGGCAGATGTGGCTTATCATTTCTCCAACCTCTGGTTCGCCGGACAAAAGCAGAATTGGCCGTTGGCGAAGTTTTATCTGGATGAAACGCGTTCCCATTTAAATTGGGCGGTGCGCTTGAAACCCATCCGAAAAAATAATGCCGGGCAGGAAGTAGATTTGAAGGGCATCCTTCAAGCCGTGGATGGCACCTTGCTCAGTGAAGTGAAGAAGGCCATTGAAACCCGAAATGGTGAACTATTTATTACGGCTTACAAACAGACTCTGGAAGGGTGCTATTCCTGTCATAAAGCGTCCGATAAACCGTATCTCCGCCCACAAATCCCAGCGGAGCCAGCTGTTTCGATTATCAATTTTGATCCAGATGCCAGATGGCCACAGTAAGGGGCTTTCGTGGGTGCCGTAGCTTACTGACTGGATTCCGGGTCCAGACTGTTCACCGGAATGGGACGAATCCGGCGCTTTTGGTACCAGGCGATGGCAAAGAGATCCACAATCCCGCGCCAAACCCGGTTCCAGACGCCATATTTAGAGACACCAGCCACCCGGGGGCGATGATTGACAGGGACTTCGTTGGTCTTAGCTCCACCCCCATGGACAATAACCGGGAGGAAACGGTGCAGTCCGTTAAAAGCAAACACTCCGGCCAAAGCCGAACGTTTAAAAACCCGGACGGCGCAACCGGTATCCCGGAAATCAACTCCCAGCACCGACTTTCGAGCCCAGCGGGCAATTTTTGAGGAGGCACGGCGGACGAAGCTATCCTGCCGACTGAGGCGCATGCCGCAAATGAAGTCGTATTTATCCAGATCGGCTAACATTTTCGGCAGGTCGGCCGGGTCATTCTGGCGGTCGCCATCGAGGGTGGCAAGGATCGGCGTGGTCGTTCCCTGAATGCCGGTCCAAAGGGCGGCGCTTTGGCCGGCGTTCCGCTGGTGCCGGAGACCTCTGACGCGGGGGTCTTGTTGGTGAGCCTGGCGGATCTTTTCCCAAGTGCTGTCCGTGCTGGCGTCATCCACGAAGACGAGTTCATAGGGACGGGAGACTTGAGCAAAGGCAGCGGCGACTTCTTGAGCTAAAGGCAGGACGTTATCCTCCTCGTTATAGACCGGGACCACGATGGCTATCTCAACTGGCATCAGGCAAGGGTAGTCGCGCGGTTGGGGGTAACGGAAGCCAATTCTGGCAGGTAAAGGGGCTGAAAGGCGGGTTAGACTGTGATTGGAAGCCCTGAACCAAGTCCTGGAAGGGCAGAAATTGAGGCTAATAATTGCGCTGGGGCCAATTGCGCGGCGGGAATTTCCTAAAAAAACTTGTTGTCAAGAAAAGCGCATTTGGTATCTTCCGGCATTAAATGCACCGTTTTGGTGCGCGGGTAAACCGTTTTTACCCACATAAAACGCATAGAAACGATTAATACACATCGCAGGAGGAACTAACAAATGAAGATCAATAAATGGACAGTAGGCTTGGCCGCCGCTGGCTTGGTCAGTGTCGCCTCAGTGGCGCACGCTGAAGAAGCTAAAGAAAGCGTGATGTCGGCTGTTTCCGGGACCACCCTCAGTGGTTACGTGAGCACATCGGCAATCTGGAAGTTCGGCACAGGCAATGGCTTGGTCGGTCGTTCATATGACGGCACGGCGAAGCAGGACGGTTTCAACCTGGACGTGGTCAACCTGACCATCTCCAAAGCGTTGAACGACGACGAATGGTCCGCAGGTTACACCGGTGAATTGCTGTTTGGCCCTGATGCCAACGCGATCGGCACGACCTCGACCGGTCTGGTGAACGCGACCAGCGATTTCGCCATCAAGCAAGCCTATGTGGCGCTGCGCGCTCCGTTGGGCAATGGCTTGACCTTCAAACTCGGTGTGTGGGACACGCTGATTGGTTATGAAGTGTTCAACGCCGGTGAAAACCCGAACTATAGCCGTTCTTATGGCTATTTCCTCGAACCGACAACCTACACTGGTCTCCAGGCCAGCTACAAGGTTACGGACTGGCTCTCGGTAACGGCTGCTGCGGCTGACGCTGGCATCGCTGCGACGATCAATAATCGTCCGGCTGCTACGGCTGAATCCCAGAAGAGTTACATGGGCGCGATCAACATCACCGCTCCGGATAGCTGGGGATTCCTCTCTGGTTCCTCCTTCTCGGCTGGTGCTGTGAAACACGCGACCGGTTCATTCGCCTCTGACGCGATCAACTACTATGCCGGTGGCGCTTTGAAGACCCCGGTTGAAGGTTTGAGCGTTGGTGTGTCCTATGACTACCGTGGCTCGAGCGTTGACAAGGCTCATTTGACGCCTTCCACTCACGCGAGCGCTGTTTCTCTGTATACCTCCTATAAGGCTACCGAGAAGCTCAAGTTGAACCTGCGTGCTGAATATGCCACTGGCTCTGAAGCCACCTGGTATGTTTCCGATCCTTTCTTCACGAACCCGGATCGCCGCAACGAACTGATCGGCATCACTGGCACAGTTGATTACTCGCTGTGGGCTAACGTGATCAGCCGCGTTGAAGTCCGTTGGGACCACGCTCTGACCGGTGGCAGCCGCGTCCCTGGTGGCGTCGGCAACGTTCCGTTCGGTATCAACGACCGCAATGCCATTTCTTTGGCTTTGAACGTGATCTACAAGTTCTAATTTAGTTAGAACCTTGAAACCCCTTCCGGGAAAACCGGAAGGGGTTTTTTATTGCCCTATCGGGCCGGCAAACCAAATGGGAAAACGGCAATCTTGGCGGAAACATGGATTGTTGGCGCCGTCTC
>JBEHZA010000195.1:0-8707 GCA_048497895.1 Verrucomicrobiota bacterium | reverse complement strand
AGGGCGTAGGCGGTGAGTTCGAAGCGGACCTGGTCGTTGCCCTTGCCGGTGGCGCCGTGGGCGATGGCGTCGGCCCCGGTCTGGTGCGCGATCTCGACGAGGCGCTTGGCGATCAGCGGCCGGGCGATCGACGTGCCGAGCAGGTAGACGCCCTCATAGAGCGCGTTGACGCGGAACATCGGGAAGACGAAATCGCGCACGAACTCCTCGCGGAGGTCCTCGATGTGGATCTCGCGGATGCCGAGCATCTCGGCCTTCTTGCGGGCGGGCTCCAGCTCCTCGCCCTGGCCGAGATGCTCGGTGCCCCCGGATCAACAGGCCGCTTTCTTCAAAGCTCTGGCCGTGGCGGCTGAACAAACGGGCGATCATGAAACGGCCTTGAAAATCGCTGCGAAAGGACTCGATATTGCCCGGCAGTCTGGCAACGTAAAATTAATCGATGAATTTCAACAACTATTGAACCAACTCTCCAGCCGCCGCCCACTGACGTCACATGCGCCGTTATCGAAATGAATTGCTCCTTGGTTTTGCGTTTGCGGTTTTGGTTTTCCTGGTTTTTGGTCGCGCGCTGCACGCCGAATTGCTGCCGTGGGACGATGACATTAATATCTACGAAAATCCCTATCTCGGCAGCCCTTCTCTGGAGCGGATTTTCTGGATGTTCACCGACTTCAGCTACCAGTGGCGCTATCAGCCGTTGAGCTGGCTGACCTGGTCCATCATTTACGCCTTCAACGGATTCGCTCCTTTCGGTTATCACCTGATCAATCTGGTTCTGCACAGTTTGAATACCCTCCTGGTGTTTCTCCTGATTCGCCAATTGTTGAATCTGACGCTCCCCAAATCAAAGGAATCTCCGTCCGCATTATTGACTTGTTCGGCCCTCGCCACTGCGTTCTGGGCCTTTCACCCGCTGAAAGTGGAAACCGTCGCCTGGGCCGTGGAACTGCTCTATAATCAGGCGCTGTTTTTTTTACTGCTGGCCGCGCTTGGCTATTTGCAGGCCGCCATCAATCCGGTGGGAACGGCCCGTCACCGCTGGTTTTATTGGGGCGCCGTAATTACCTTTTCCGCCTCCCTGCTCTCGTTTCCTCTGGGGTTGGGCTTCGTGGCCGTTTGCCTCGTACTGGATGCTTACCCGCTCGCCCGTTTTCGCGAGGGATGGTTAAGCGCCGCCGCTCGCCGGGTGTGGTGGGAGAAAACACCCTTCGTGGCGGTGACTTTGTTCTCCGTCATCGCCAATCTCTATTGTCGCACGCACACAGTCGGCCCCTGGCCGAAGACGGCCACGCTAGCCGATTTTGGCTTTCTGCCTCGCGTGATGCAATCATTCTACATCTGGGCCTATTATGTCTGGCGTCCTCTAGTGCCGTTTCATCTCTCACCCATTTATCCGGAATTGATCGAATTTGATCCCTGGTCATTTCCGTTTCTGGCCAGCGCCGTCTTCGTGATCGGATTGACGATGGCTTTATTTCACTATCGCCGCCGCTGGCCGCTCGGAATTTCCCTGTGGATTTGCCACCTCGCTCTGCTCGTGCCGATGCTGGGTTTGACTGAGCATCCGCATTTTGCCAGTGATCGCTATAGTCTCATCGAGAGTGTGTGTTGGACCGTGCTCTTAGCTGCCGCCTTATGGCAACTATGGGAACAAGCCGCGTGGAGAAAAGCGATCGTGACCGTTTCCTTCCTTCTGCTGGGCCTGCTCAGTTACTTGAGTTTTCAGCAGACCCGCATTTGGCTGAACCGGTTCGCGTTCTTTGATCGGGCGTTGGAGACGTTGGGAACCAATCCTTACGCCTATCACATTCATTCGGCGGCTGGACTGCACTACTTCAATCGCGGCGATTTTCTTCAAGCCGAACGGCATTTGCAGGCAGCGGTGCACTTGAATCCTGAAAAAGCAGCCGTTCATTTTTCGCTGGCGCAAGTGCTTTACCGGGAAGGAAAACTTTCTGAAGCTCTGGCCGAAACGCGCGCGACCTTGCAAAAGAAACCGCATTTTCAAAGCGCACACGTTTTATCGGGCGAGATTTTGCTGGCCCTCAACCAACCGCGCGAAGCGGAAGCTGAATACCGGGCCGAACTGGAAACAACCCCGGGCCATCCACTGGCCCGGGTGGGATTAAGCATCGCGCTGGCAGCACAGAATAAAATTGAAGCCGCGATTGCTGCCTATCAGGAAGCCGCGCGTTTAACCCCCACCGGCTCTCCTCCGCAACAACACATCGCTTTCTTCAAAACGATGGCCAACGCCTATGAAAAAGCGGGCAATCCGGCCATGGCCGCACAAATGTTGCAAAAAGCTCTCACTATCGCCCGGGATGCCACCGACACAGCTTTGATTCAGGAGTTGGAACAACGGCTGCAAACACTGAGTGTGCGCCCAGCCTCAGGGAAATAATCTCTCAACGAAGCATGTGATTAAAAGTGGTGGGCAGATAAACGTATGGGAGCGAAAAGAACGACTGGAGTAACGATCATTGGCCTCCTCTTTTTAATTTTCTCCTCCACGGCGGAGGAGAAAAAAACCAACACGTTGGTGGCAACACTCGCCAGCCGTTTTTTTTGACCACCACTTTCAATCACGCCCCTCAGCGAATGATCTGTGCCGTTCACCGGCAGGCGGTCTTATTTTCCCGTCGGCAAGGCGGTTGAGGCCGGTGGATTGGTTTTAGTTTCCGTCGGCAGGACGGCCGGTTCACCGTTGTCCTTTCCAATCCACCCACGCAAACGATAGACCACCATGCCGATTTGCTCATGCAGGTATAAATCCATCCACTTGAAACCCTGCGGCGCCGGGAACGGGTCAAAGTGCGGCACGTACGGAGTGCCGGGACGTTGGAAATCACACGCCACGGGAAGGACCTCCACGCCCACGCCTGGGAACACGGCTACCGCCCGGCGCATGTGAAAGGCCGAGGTCACCAGGATGACGCGCCGCCAGCCTCTTTCTTTTTTCAAAGCCGCGAACTTCACCGCTTCTTCGTGAGTATTGGCGGAGCGTCCCAGATTCAGGATCGGCACATTTATTAATTGCCAACGCTCAATCCAATTTTGCAGGGCTTGGGCCTCCGTCGTCTCATTCTTACCAGGCACATCCCCACCACCACCCAACACGAGTGCGCCCGCTTTACCTGACTTCGCCATCTCAACCGCGATCAGAATGCGGTCACTGGCATCCGTGAGATTAAATCCCATCAAATCATTTTTGGAATACTCCTGCGATCCGCCCAGCATCATGACCACGTCAGCCGGAGGAATTTCAGCCAAACTCTGGCGGATATAAGGTTTTTCCAAACTGCCCACCAGCAATAATGAAATCCGGCTGCCGACCAGCCAAACGAAAACCACGATAAATCCTAAAAAGGCGGCTCCCAGCCGTTGTTTCTTTTTCCACAAGATCAGCGTACCGATCAGGCACAACGCCCAGAGAAAAATCAAGGGGTTAACTAATGGACTGAAAAACTGAAACACGTCGATGACCTTAGAGCATCACCGTCCAAAACACGAAATTAAAAATACCGGCTGGCGAACGAAAGCGGGAAGAATGAAAACTCAGCAGAACAACCCAATCGGGCTAGTGACCAAAAACGTTTCTAAGCGCCGTCCAAAGAGACCTTCGGCGATTCTCTCGCAGAAGCACTACCAAACCACAAATCAGCACACCCGCCAAAGCCGGATGAACTTCCGGAGCTTTGGGATGCGGCGTGAAGCTGAAAACACCAAAGCTGATTGCCTGTGCAAACGGATCGGTATTGGTATTCGTAGGCGAATTGCCGTAAATGAAACTCACGGAACTCACGTTGGTTAAAGTGACCACGGCATTACCCCAGTTATTTGAGTCTGGATTAGTAGCGATGCCAGTCAGCGTATTGGTAAGCGTGGTGGCCGCAGCCACTACAAAAGTCGTATTAGTCCCACCAGTGGTTGTAATCGAAACTGGCGCATTCGTGGTGCCGGTCGGGGAGATGCTTTGAATGTTTCTGATTTGATCCACGTACGTAAAATTCGTGGCCGCCCCGAAAACTGAGCCACGGTCAATATCGTAAATATTTAGCGTAAGGCTATCGATGCCTTGAGCATAACCATTGAAGGTAATCGTGACCTTCACCGATTGGGTGACGCTGCTCCAACTGTTCAACCACACCTGCAACGCATCATTCGTGGGGGAACTGACACCGCCGGAAATGTCATTCGTAATTTGCGGAAAGGCGGTGGTAAAATTGTTCGTCGCACCCGTAATCGAGATGGTCACACTGCCCACTCCGGAATAAGCGTTATCCTGGTAAAACGTTCCACCGACCGCATTGTTGGTCGCGTAGTAAGTCATCGAAAGCGCACCGGGCGTCCACGTAAGGGTATTCCAATCGAGAACAATTGCAGAAGCTACCCGAGGGAAACTGAGCAAGCCGAACACCATTGCCATTCCGCATAAGATGCGCCATGACTTCGCAATAGTATTACTTTTTCCCATAGAACCCATCGGTGAAAATTACAAAAAAGCGATTAATTGTCAATTTCCAACCGTTTTTTGGCATGAATATCTTCACTAAGAAAAAACGGCGGAGGAAGTTCCTCCGCCGTCTTTAATTGATGCCGTTTTACGGCCGAGTGGTTATTTGCCGCTCAAAATGCTGAAGAAGATACCCACAGCATCTGAAGTGACCGGTCCGGCCACCGGAGTGGTGGAACCACCGGTGCTGCC
Source organism: Verrucomicrobiota bacterium (assembly GCA_048497895.1). Taxonomy (GTDB): domain Bacteria; phylum Verrucomicrobiota; class Verrucomicrobiia; order Limisphaerales; family JBEHZA01; genus JBEHZA01. Next base: position 3,999 of record JBEHZA010000195.1, on the reverse strand, counting down.
GCAGTGATAGCTGTCGTCGTCATCATCCCACCATCCGCAATTGTTATTGTTATAGCAGCCACCATAACGGGCCGTTTTGCACTTATGTTTTCCGTGATAGCAATCATCTCCGTCATAGTGGTTTCCCGAGTCGCAACTGCTGCTGCCGCTCCAGCACCAGGTATACCAACTGTTCCAGCTATAACCGTTGCAACTGGAGCCACCGGAAGAATTGTTGCCCGAAGATGAAGCGGCCACGCCCGGAGTCAAAACAGCTTGAAAACCAACGATATCCGTCGGCGACACGCCGGCCAGACTCACACTGAAGCTGGTCGTTCCGTTGGTGTTCGCAACCGGGATATTGTAGGTACCCACCAAAATGCCATTTTCGAACAACGTGATCGTCGATCCATTGGCTTTCGGCGTCGTGTAATTGACCGTCACCGTGATGGAGGAAGGCACGGAGTCAAGTTGAACCAATCCGGCCGGAGAGGTGATTTGAACCGCCGGCTGAATCGCAGGCACCGTATTCGTCGGTGTCGAAGAAGAACCGCTGCCGCAAGATGAACTATAGCCCCAGCAATTATTGTAATTGTAGGCATTGTTATTGCAGGAGCTGCCGTAGCCCCAGGCGCTGAAATAATTGCAATTACCCCAGGAGGTATAGCAACTGCCAGCAAAGGCAGAATGTGATAACAGCAGACAAATAGCCGCTGCTACGAATGATAGACCCGATTTCGCTTTCATGAATAACCCTTTCAAATTAAGTTTAACTCCCCAAACCACCGACCGTCGCCAATATATGTACACATTGATGACAGTCAAGTCCATTTTTGAGACACTTTTATCAGGTTCTTTCTTAAGTAGTTACGTAAGCAATGCCGTTTTAGAGCCGAACAGACTTACTGTTTTTCTCTAGCAAAAAAGGGGGACTGAACCCATAAGATCGTGCTAAACGCGTGTTCTTAAACTTCTAATCGCTCGAATTGAGGCTCATTTCCATTCGCTTGGTTTCTGCTTCTACCAGCCTTCGTTTCGGGCTTAACATTTCCCCATGCCATCACGTCTGCTCTTATTCCTGACTGCTGCGCTCACCGGACTGAGCACTGCACCCGCGGCTCTTTCCGTGCGCGTGGATTCTGCCAACGGTGCACCCCGGCTGGTGGTAAACGGAAGTCCGGTTCGTGCCCGCATGTTTTGGGGTGCGCCCGGTTCCACTCCCATTTCCATTACGCCCGCGTGGAAGAAGATCGACTTTGAATTTATCGCCAGCGCCAGCGCCACCAACGGCACACTGCACTTTCGCTGCGGAGCCACACCGGGTGAAATTAAACTCGCGGACCTTCACGTCGTGGATCTCACTGCCCAGGCCGATGTCATTGCCCCCACCGCATTCACTGGCGCACCGGATAGTTTCAAAAGCGATTGGACCTTTTGGCCCACCGGCGCACAAAACACCGTCGGAACGATTCAGGTAGCAGCGACTGACGGACCAAGCGGCACTGGCGCTTTGCAGATCAAATTAAAAGCGCCACCGGATGGTCATTGGCCGGATTTTCATCTCTATCATTTGCCGCGTTTGAAACTGGTCGAAGGCCACTCCTATCGCTGCACCTTTCAAGCCCGCTCCGATTCCGCGCGCGAACTCACCGTCGCTTTCTATCGTCCCGGTGAATCGTTTGTGCATCTCGGCGGACCGCAAAGCTCGTTCGCTTCACAAATCAAACTCGCCGCGGATGCTGGAATCAACCTGGTCAGCTTCCCCACCGATTTACCATGGTCGGCTCCCGGTAAAACTCCGGATTGGTCCGTCGCGGAAGCCCAATGTGCCGCGGTCTTGCGCGCGAATCCGCACGCGTTACTGCTCCCGCGCATCGGCATGGACCCGCCTCCGTGGTGGCGCACGGCGCATCCGGATGAAGTAATGCAGTGGGAAGATGGCCGTCGCGATAAAGCCGTCGTCGCTTCACCAGTTTACCGTCGCGAGGCCGCTGAACGCCTCGCCGCTCTGGTCACTCATCTTGAAGAAAAGTTCGGGGATCACATCGCCGGCTACCATCCCACGGGCCAGAATACCGGTGAATGGTTTTACGAAGAAACCTGGGCCCGCCCGCTCAACGGTTACGCTCCGGCCGATCTGGCTGCGTGGCGTCAATGGCTGCAAAAGCGTTATCCCACCGACACTGCTTTACGCAGTGCGTGGCACGATGCCGCAGTTACACCTGCCACCGCGGTCGTGCCCACCGCCGCCGCCCGTCACGCCGCGCCCGCTGGCATCTTCCGGGATCCGGCAACCGAACAACCGCTGTTAGATTGGGCAGAATTCCAGCAGGAAGCCATGGCTGATTGTGTTTGTGAACTGGCCCACGCCGTCCGCCAGGCTTCGCGCGGGCAAAAACTGGTCGTCTTCTTCTACGGCTATGTTTTTGAGTTTGGTGCGATTAATAACGGCCCGTCGGTTGCCGGTCATTATGCTTTGCGCCGCGCACTGAGCTGTCCCGATATCGATGTGCTTTGCTCACCAATTTCTTATTTTGATCGTGGCCTGGGCCAAAGTGCGCCTTCCATGACTGCCGCCGAAAGCGTAGCGCTTGCCGGGAAAATGTGGCTCAACGAAGATGACACCCACACTTATCTGGCCAGCGGCAAACAACCGGGCTGGCAGGAACACGTGAATACGCTGGAAGAAACCAATCAGGAACTCACCCGCAATGTCGCCCAGGAAGCGCTCCGCAATTTCGGCACCTGGTGGATGGACCTCGGCGCCACCGGCTGGTTCAACGATCCCGGCCTGTGGAAGCAAATGCAGTTGCTGCGCGCACTGGATGAGCCTTTACTCAAAACGCCGACCCCGTTCCATCCGGAAATCGCCGCCGTGATCGACGAGCGCAGTCTGCTGAGCATCGCCGCCGGCGGCACGCTCGTCACCCGGCCCGGCATCTACGAAGCGCGCGCTCCTTTGGCGCGAACCGGGGCGCCGTACGGCCAATATCTGCTCGATGATGTGATCAACGGCCGGGTGAAGGCCAAACTCTATGTCTTCCTTGATGCGTGGCGGCTCACGGCCACGGAACGCGCACAATTGCTGCGTGCCACTCACGGGGCCACCCACCTCTGGTGCTACGCGCCCGGCTATTTTGAAGGCGATCATCCTTCTCCTGAAGGCATGCAACAATTAACCGGTTTCACCCTGCGCCCGGTAACTCCTGCCACCGCCCGCGCGACTGCGACTGCCGCAGGAAAACAACTGGGATTGCAACAACCGTTCGGCGTGCAAAAAGCGCCGCAGCCCTTGTTTGCCGCCAGCGATGCCACCCGTGCGGAAACACTGGCCACTTATCCCGATGGCTCGGCGGCCGTCGCCTTGCGACAGACTCCCGATGGCCCATCGCTCTTCGTCGGCGCTCCGGGATTGACGTCCGAATTACTTCGTCTCGCCGCGCGCACGGCGGGAGTTCATTTGTTTACGGAAACCGATTGCATCGTTTATGCAAACGGTCCGTTCGTGGCGGTACATGCTCCGCAGGAAGGTCCCATTGTCCTGAACATCAGTTCGGACAAAGTTATTCGCGATGTCCTGACCGGGGGAACGGTTGGCCAAGGCCCCAAACTGACTTTGCCGTTGAAGCGCGGTGAAACCCGGGTGTTGAGTTATTAATGAATCGCCTGATTTAAGGCCGAATCCGTGTGTCCGATGCTCAAATCGGGTCGCCACACGGGCCTTGAATTCAGGGACAAATCTCCTTATTCTCCTGACCGAACCCAATTCTCAACCGCTCCACCCGGCCTGTCCGGGTGAGTGGTAAGAAGCAACCTATAAATCATATGACTCGCACTACCAAAAAAATCGTCGCGGCAGCGGCCATCGCTGGCTTGCTTACAGGAACCATGGTCAACAAAAGCTATGGCGCGGATGACACCAAGCCGGGCAAAGAAGCCAAGGATGCCAAAGCGTCGACAAAAGAGCCCACGTTGTATTTACCAAGAGCGCTGCCGACGCCACCCATTTCCCGCGTGGTC
>JBEHZA010000194.1:0-8791 GCA_048497895.1 Verrucomicrobiota bacterium | reverse complement strand
TGACCTTGCTGGTGCGCGCGCCGTCGCTCCAAGAATAACCCCGTGTTGCTCGGTGAAGCGGGCGTGGGCAAGACGGCAATTGTGGAAGGTCTCGCGCAGGAAATTGCGCGCGGCAATGTTCCGGAACTGTTGCGCGAAAAACGCGTGATTACTTTGGACCTCGCTTTGATGGTGGCTGGCACCAAGTATCGTGGCCAATTTGAAGAACGCATCAAAGCCGTGATGGATGAAATCCGTCGCGCGAAGAACGTGATTCTGTTCATCGACGAATTGCACACCATCGTGGGTGCCGGTTCGGCCGAAGGAACGATGGATGCCTCCAACATCATCAAGCCGGCGTTAAGCCGGGGTGAGATGCAATGTATCGGTGCGACTACCTTAAATGAATATCGCAAGTACATTGAAAAGGATGCTGCGCTGGAACGCCGTTTTCAAACGGTCAAAGTCGAAGCGCCTTCCATTGACGAAGCCATTTTGATCCTGAAAGGACTCCGTCCGAAATACGAAGAACATCACAAAGCGGAGATGACCGACAAGGCCGTCGAAGCGGCTGTGAAGTTGTCTGAGCGTTACATCACTGGCCGGTATTTGCCGGATAAGGCGATTGATCTGATGGACGAAGCCGGTTCGCGCGCCCGCATCAATGCGATGACGCGTCCGCCGGAAGTCAAAGACCTGGAAGCGGAGATTGAAGAAATCAAAACCCGCAAGGAACGCTCCATCCGGGAACAGGATTTTGAAGGCGCGGCGGCCATGCGTGACAAGGAAAAGCAGGCCAAAGATAAGCTCGAAGCCGTGCTGAATTCCTGGAAGACCTCCCGCGATGAAAAACGCGTGGTAGTGGATGAGGAAGACATTTTGCACGTGGTTGCCAAATGGACCGGCATTCCGCTCAAGCGCATGGAGCAGGACGAAGCGCAACGGCTGCTCGGCATGGAGAAGGAACTGGCGAAGGTCGTCATCGGTCAGCGCGAAGCGGTTACCGCGCTCTGCAAAGCTCTGCGGCGTTCGCGGGCGGATTTGAAAGATCCGAAACGGCCGATTGGCACGTTTGCCTTGCTGGGGCCGACGGGCGTGGGCAAAACCCTGCTCGCCAAATCGCTGGCGGAAATGATGTTTGGCGACGCCAAGTCGCTCATTCAGATCGACATGAGCGAATACATGGAGAAGTTCACCGTCTCGCGGTTGGTGGGCTCGCCTCCGGGTTATGTCGGCTTTGAAGATGGCGGTCAATTGACGGAACAAGTCCGGCGCAAGCCCTATTCGGTGGTGCTGTTCGACGAAATCGAAAAGGCGCATCCCGATGTGATGAACATGCTGCTCCAGATTCTGGAAGAGGGCAAGTTGACCGACAACATGGGCCGGGTAGTGGATTTCCGGAACACGATTGTGCTCCTGACGTCCAACGTCGGCGCCGAAACGATCAAGAAGAGTTCGACCATTGGGTTCACGCCGATTACGGATGAGTCGAGCTACGAGAAGATGCGCGACAAGATCATGGATGAGGCCAAGCGGACGTTCCGTCCGGAATTCCTCAACCGGCTTGACGATGTGATCGTTTTCCGTTCGCTCACGAAACCGGACCTGGTGGAAATTCTGGAATTGGAAGTGCGCAAAGTCGAAGACCGGCTCAAGCACAAAGGCGTCAAAGTTATCCTGGAAGACAAAGCGAAGGATTTCCTGGCGGAGAAAGGCTACGATCCGACGTACGGCGCGCGTCCAATGCGCCGGGCGGTGGAACGTTTCATCGAAGATCCGCTGGCCGAAGAAATCCTGCGGGGAAACATTCGCGAGAACGAGCCCGTGACCGTGAGTGTGGTCGAAGACAAATTGGTCTTCGTACAAAAGCCAGCGCCGGAAAAGGCGTTGTCCAACTAAAACGTTTGAAGTCTCACACGCCATCCGAAAATTTCGGATGGCGTATTTGCGTACGGTTTTCCCCGGCCGGGGATAATCGGCGCATTGGTATCAGCCCATGAATGGAGCAGGCAAAAGTACGGTGGATGAGTGGCTCGAAGGGTTAGGGAGGTTTACGTTGATGTGCCGGGAAATCGTCAGTTCGATTTTCTCGCAGAAATTCAACTGGCGGGATTTTCAGCAGCAACTTTATTTCATCGGCGTTAAATCCCAATCGGTCGTGCTGATTACCGGCGCTTTTACGGGCATGGTCTTGTGCGCGCAGACTTATTTTCAATTTCACAACGTTAAGATGGATTCGGCGACGCTGGCGCTGGTCAGTGTTTCCATGGTGAGCGAGTTGGGACCGGTGCTGACCGGTTTGATGGTGGCGGGACGGGTGGGAGCTTCCATGGCGGCGGAATTGGGAACCATGCGGGTAACAGAACAGGTGGACGCGCTCCGCACTCTGGCCACGCACCCGATTGATTATCTGGTGGTCCCGCGCCTGGGAGCGACACTGGTGGCGATGCCGTTGCTCACGGCGGAATCCATCACGCTGGGCATTGCTTCAGCGTATATTCTTGGTGTCGGTTTGCTCGGCATCGACCCGGCGTATGGCTGGGAATACATGCTCAAATATACGAGTCAAAGTGGAGTGATTTCCGGGATCATCAAGGCGTTCATTTTTGGAGGCATCATCGCGGCTATCGGCTGCTACAAAGGCTTGAGTTGTCCGGAAGGAGCGGAAGGCGTCGGCCATGCCACCACGGAATCGGTGGTGTATGCCTCGATTTCCATTCTGATGACTAATTTTTTCCTGACGCTCGTGTTGAAGCGTCTGCTGGGAACATGATTGAGGCCCGTAATTTGTGCAAAAGTTTCGGCGACCATAAGGTGCTGGATGGAGTAAATTTGCGCATTGAGGACGGGGAACTGGCGGTGATCATTGGCCGGAGCGGTGGCGGCAAAAGTATTCTGCTCAAGCATTTGATTGGTTTGATGACGCCGGATTCCGGGGAAGTATTGATCAACGGAACGAATATCGAAAATCTGGATGAACGGCAATTGCTTCAGGTGCGCCGTCAATTCGGGATGCTGTTCCAGAGCGCGGCCCTTTTTGACTCGCTGACCGTAGGCGAGAATGTTTCGTTTCTGCTGCGTCGCGAAGGTAAGTTGAGCGATCAGGAGATTGAAGATAAAGTAGCGGAAGCGTTGGAAGTGGTGCAGTTGGCGGGAACGCAGGATAAAAAACCGTCTGAATTATCAGGTGGCATGCGGAAACGCGTGGGGTTGGCGCGGGCCATTATCTACCGGCCGGGGATTGTTTTATATGACGAGCCGACCACGGGTTTGGACCCGGTCGTGTCGGACAGTATAGACCGGTTAATTCTGCGGGTAAACGAACGGTTGAAAGTGACAAGTGTGGTCGTGACCCATGACATGCGCACGGTGCGCACGGTGGCTCAAAGGGTGTTCATGCTGCACGAAGGGCGCATTCATATCGTAGCTACACCGGATGAACTGTTTAAATCGAAAGATCCGGTGATCTACCAGTTTGTGAATGGCATTTCAGATCCCAAAGCAATCAAATTTTGATATGAGCAAGTCACGTTCAGAATGGAAAGTTGGATTGTTTGTGCTGGTGGGGCTGTCGTTGTTGGCGGCTTTGCTAATCATCTTCAGTCAGGCGGCCAATCCCTTTGCGCGCACCTACAAGTTGAATTTGCGGACGACCAATGTCGGTGGCCTGATTCGTGGCGCCAAGGTAATGCTGGCTGGGGTGCCGGTTGGCCGGGTCATGGGCGCTACGCTGGTGGACAGTGGTAAATCGGTCTCCGTCTCTTTGCAGATCTTTCAGAAATTTCCTATTCATGCCGACGCGGTTTTCTATATCGAACAAGCCGGTTTTCTGGGGGATCAATATGTCTATATCAAACCCACGCAAAATGCCGGGCCGCTGTTAAAAGATAATGATGAAGTAAAGTGTGAAGAACCGTTCAATTTGCAGGCCGCCGCCCGTTCCGCAGTGGGATTGATCCAGCGGGTCGATGCCATGGTGCAGACCATCAACGGGGTGGTCACGCGGGTGGATACCACGGTGCTCTCTGAATCCACGCTGACCAACATTTCCGGCGTCATTTCCAACTTGCATCACGTATCCGACCGGGCGGTGACGACGATCGACAGCATCGGCAATCTGGTGCAGACCAATGCCCCGGGCATTAATCTGGCGGTCAGCAACGTCGTTGATTTTTCGGGGCAACTGCATTCGGTCAGCAATTTGAATAAATTCTCGGTGCAACTGAACAAGGTGGCGGATGATTTGGAAGCGCTGGTGTCCTCTAATCGCACCGGAGTGACGGCTTCGGTAAAGAATATTGAAGAATCCAGTGAATCACTCAAATTGCTGTTGGCGGATTTACATTCCGGCAAAGGTGTCGCCGGTAGTCTGGTGCAGGATGAAAAGTTGCAAGTGCAGCTCACTCAGATGATTGGAAACTTGAATACGCTTAGTAGTAATTTAAATCGATTTGGCTTGTTGTATAAACCAAAGCCAGTCAAAACTAACTCGCTCAACGCGGTTTCCGGCCCGAAAGATGTTTATCCGAAGGCCCGCTAATTACTTATGTCCCTGTGGGTTATACGCATATTGTTCTGGTCGCTGGCTACGCTGGCGGGTTACGCCATCAGTCAGGTTCAACCGGAACTGATTGGTAGTGGTTTTTTAGGCATTGCCATTGGTTTCGGTTTCGGCGGCCTTTTGATCGCCGTGGATGAAATGCTCAAGGGGTTTTCGCTCCGCGCTTTTTCCTCCGCCACGTTCGGCTTGATGTTAGGGAGCTTGATCGCGTGGATGATTGATCGTTCTCAGTTGTTCGTTTACGTGGAAGAACGGCCCACGCGCTGGCTGATCCGGCTGTGTCTGTTCGTCGCGTTCACCTACATCGGCATGGTGCTGGCGATGCGTAGTAACAAGGAAGACTTCAGTTTGATTATTCCCTACGTGCGGTTTGCTTCACAGAATAAGCCGGACAACCTGATGTTGTTGGATACGAGCGCGATTGTGGACGGACGCATCGCTGACTTGATCGAGACAAATTTTCTGGAAGGCATTATCGTGGTGCCGCGGTTTGTCTTGAAGGAATTGCATTTGATTGCGGATTCCAATGATCCGATCCGGCGGAGCCGCGGACGTCGTGGTCTGGAAGTGCTCAGCCGCATTCAGCGGAATAATCGCAATGAAGTGAAGATTCACGAAGGCGATTTCCCCGAAGAGCCGGAAGTGGATGCCAAGCTGGTCCGGTTGGCCCGCGCGTTGAACGCGAAATTATTTACGAACGATTATAACCTCGGCAAGATTGCGGAACTGCAATCTGTGCAATTTGTAAACATTAACGATCTGGCGCTGGCCTTGAAGCCGGTTATTTTGCCCGGCGAGTCGTTCAGCCTGAAAATTGTCCGCGAAGGCAAAGACAAGGGGCAGGGGGTCGGTTTCCTCAACGATGGCACTATGGTGGTAGTAAATTCGGCCCAGACTCTCATTGGTCAAAAGGTCGAAATCCAGGTCATTAATCTCCTGCAAACCGGCGCCGGGGTAATCGTGTTCGCAGACCTCAAAGGCGGATTGCCCAAACCGGCGAATCCAGCTTGATTTAGCGGTGTGTGCAGGCGAGTGTTTTCCATGCAACCGGTAACCGTCTTCCGATCGTTCAGTGCCGCCGAAGCGCAGTTGATCCGTTCGCGTCTGGACGCGGCGGGTTTCGATGCCGAAGTCTTCCACGAATTATCCGCTCTCAGCATCGACGGCTATTCCATGGCCGCAGGTGGAATTCTGGTGCAGGTGCCCGAAGACGAAGCGGAAGATGCCCGCGCTTTATTGAACGCTGAACCTGAAGAACCGGCTCCGCCGATGACTCCTCCATGACCGCTCCTAAGCTGAAACTTCTGTCGCAATTGCAAAAGCAATTGCCCACTGGTGAAATGTTGTTCGATGCGGAAACCTGCCAGAAACATTCCGGCGATAAATGGTTCGCTTCACACTTGCCTGAGGCCGTTGTGCTGGCCAAAAGCGCAGCGACAGTAGCCACGGTGCTACGCTTTGCCAACGAGCATCGCATTCCAGTTACGCCTCGTGGAGCCGGTCATGGCTACGTCGGTGGATGTGTGCCGTCAAAGGGAGGCATTGCGCTTTCAGTAGCGTTGATGGACCAGATCAAGGAAATCAATGTGACCGATTTCGTGGCGGTCGTGCAACCGGGAGTCATCACCAAAAAATTACAAGAGGCGGTGGAGAAAGTGGGCCTTTATTATCCGCCTGATCCGGCCAGCCGCGCGGATTGCAGTTTAGGCGGGAACATCGCCACCAATGCCGGCGGGCCAAGATGTTTGAAATACGGCGTGACGCGTGATTATGTGCTGGGCTTGGAAGTCGCTTTGGCCAATGGCACGCTGGTCCGTTTAGGTAGCCGTACTCACAAAAACAAAACCGGATTCGATTTGTCCCGCTTCTTTGTGGGCTCCGAGGGGTTGTTGGGAATTGTGACGGAAGCGACCTTGAAGCTGTTGCCCTTGCCGCCGTTTCGCGCATGTCTCTCGATCGGTTTTTCTTCAATGAAATCGGCCGCGCAAGGTATTCGCACCGTGTTCGCCTCCGGTTTTTTGCCGAGCGCATTGGAAGTGGCGGACGCGTTCACGCTCGCGGCGGCGGAAAAGCGGACGGGCAGCAAAATGTTATCCGGTTGTCATGCGCATTTGATTATTGAACTGGATGGTCAGGAAAAGAGCGTGCGCGGAGAGATTAAGGCTCTGGAGAAAATTCTTCAGAAATTGAGCCCGCTCTTTGTGCAACGCGAATATGGCGCGGCCAATTGCGAAAAAATCTGGCAACTGCGCCGGGAGTTTTCCTACGCCTTGCGCGACACAGGGCTGACGAAATTGAACGAGGACATTGCGGTGCCGCGTGGACGCCTGGAGGAATTATTCCAATTCGCAGCGCGATTGCAGAAGAAACATCAGATGCCGGTGGCTTGCTTCGGGCATGCGGGTGACGGAAATATCCACGTGAATATCATGGTGGATGAATCCAAGGCTGGCCACGCGAAACGTTGTGACGCCGCTCTGGATGAGCTTTTTCAAGGAGTGATTGCGATGGGCGGCGTGGTGACAGGCGAGCATGGCATTGGATTGGCCAAGAAACCGTGGTGGCCGATTGCGGCCTCGGCGGAAACCCGTGAACTGCATCGCGTCGTAAAAAAAGCGCTCGATCCGAAAGGGATTTTGAATCCCGGCAAGTTTGTTTAAGAGCCTGTCTGAAAATACTGTGCGGTCCTGTTGGCGAGGAAAAGGCCGTCTGGCGGCGTTGCTCCTCAGTCACAGATCCGATTGGATATGCTCCCTCGTCGCGCCTTGCCAGCCAGCCTTTTCCTCGCCAACCCACCGGGCGGCAGCGCTTTTGTTCGTGGTCTTCGTTCCGTTACAGCCCACTGCGGGGATGCTCCGGCCTCGCCGCCTTGACCACAAACAAAATCACTTGCCGCAGGACCCCTCAGTATTTTCAGACAGGCTCTAACCGAGCGGATTCGTGTTGAATCGTTACTGGCCGCGGATGACTTTCAGAAATTGAGCCGTTTCCTCGTACTCGCGATTGTTCATTTTCGCTTTGCCGCGCATTTTGTCCATCCACATGCCCCATTCCTCATTGCTGTAGGAGGCGGGATCGAAATACTGATGGCATTCACCACACCGGCCTAAATACAAGTCGCGGCCGGAATTTAACGTCGCATTCAAGGGCGGCAGTTCGCTCAAGGGGTGGGGCGGTTGATGCTGTTTTACGGTAGCGAGTGAATTGAATTCCACCACGCAGCGGAAGCCATAGAGAGTGCCCCGGGCATCCGGCAGGTTCGGGTAGCGATAGCTGGTGAGGAGGTTGACCGGGTCAAAGAACAGCCAGGAATTGCCGCGTAGAATTTTGAATTTATTGCCGCCGCGATCATCTTCGAGACGTTTGTATTCGACACGCATTTCACGTGTGTTCATGTCGCGATCGTAAGAGTCCAGGCACCACTCCATTGCATTCCCGCTGAGGTCGTAAATGCCAAAGGCATTGGCTGGACTGCTACCGACAGGAGCGAGCAGATTTTGACTATCCGGCAGATAACCCGGCAAACGGCTCCGCTCATTGCCCTTGGGCCATTTATCGCCCCACGGGTAACGTTCTTTGGTGCCAAGGGCAATGTCCCATTCCCGATCGCGTGGGAGACGATAACGGTCCTTGGGACCGATGCGGCCCAATTCGCGTTCACGGACTGTGAGCCAGTCGCAAAAGGCCGCGGCTTCTTCCCAACTCACGTTGTTCACCGGATATGTCGCCCGTTTGCTGACGGCGGGAGAGATAGCCACGCCCACACCTTTGAGGAACTCCTGATAATCTTGAACACGGGTTTCCCAAATGCTGAACAGGCTATTAAGACCGGGCACGGGAACGAACTTCATGCCCAGACTGTTTTCAAATGGCTGACCGGAGGTGGCTTTATTGGTGACCGTGGCGATGGGCTTGCTTGCGCCGGGGGGTGCATTTGTGGTCGTGGCGTTATGCTTGCCACAACCCGCCATGCCCCATGCCGAAAGTGCAGCGACGGTGGCGAATGTTATGAATCGCAGGCTCAAGCCCATGTGGCGTGAAGATGCTACAACCGCCCGTATTCCGGCTAGAAAAAACCAATCGAATGAAAGGTGATCATTTGATCGGTTTGACGAATTTCCGGCTGAAATCGAGCACGGATCGGGTGAATGTCCAGGAATCGGTTTCGGGCACGCAACGGGACGGCGCGCCAATCCAGCTCTCAATCACATAGTGATCCGGTGAGCCGCCGATTTGGGCATAGAAGTTGAT
>JBEHZA010000193.1:0-8817 GCA_048497895.1 Verrucomicrobiota bacterium | reverse complement strand
ATCATGTGAAGGTCCGCGGCGCTGGACCATGGTATACGCGGTTGGCCGCTCTGAGTCCGGGCAAGACGGCGGCCTTTGCGGGCACAGTTGGGATGCACGTGAACGGACAGGATATTGACGTGGCAGACCTGGCAGTCGAAGGCACTTTGACGAGCCGGGCAGAGGGAAAACAGCATGGCATCAGCGGTGCGGCGGAACGGTTTCATCTCGAAAACATCTGGGTGGAGCATACGGGCACGGGCGCGTGGCTTGGACCGTGTTCACATGGGACGATCCGGCGGTGCCGTTTTCGCGACACATATGCGGATGGTTTGAACATCAACAACAACTCGCACGACGTGGTAGTGGAGCACTGTCATTCGCGGGGCAATGGTGACGATGGTCTCGCCGTGTTTTCCGGCACGGACCATGCCGGAGCACAAGGGCCTTGCCGCAATGTGACGTTGCGACATAACACCCTGGAAGGCCAGTGGTGGGGCAATGGCATGGGGCTTTATGGCGGTGAAAGCGTAGTGGCGGAACAGAACCTGATCGCGAGCGCGAATAGTGGCGCCGGCTTGATGATCTCCACCGGGTTTAACAGTTGGCCCGCCAATGAAATTCGTTTCACGGACAATGTCATTACCGAATGCGGTGGTTCGGCGTGGAAACAACTGTGGGGCGGCATACAAATTTACCTGCCGGGCAAAGACATCAAAGGCGTGTTAATCCAAAACAACCTGATCCGCCGTTCCACGAGTGACGGGATTAGAATTGCCGGCGGCTCACCGCAAGCCGCACTGCAAGCGGTGTTCCTGCAAAACACGATTGAATCAACCGGGGGTGACGGCGTTCACATCGGAGAATCAATCCAGGGGGCGCTGGTCTTCAAAGGCAACCGCACTTCCGGCCTGGCACAAGGCAAAGGAGCGTTGGTTAATCGCGCTGCGCCAGCGCATTTGATTGTTCAGGAGCAACGGTAATTAGTGCGGTGGGCAATCAGAATGCGATCCGAAAACTGGTCTTCATTCATTTAACATGAAACAGCTCGACCACGGATGGACACCGATGAACACGGATCAGAATGATTTTTGAAAAATGGTGTGCCGCAATTCTAATTGAGTAGGACACGTTATGCTGAAGCCATCGTGATCTGGTAAAACGGATGCCTTACAAAGCTCCAGAGGACTGGAGCAGTCCAGGACGCTAGCGCGAGGGAGTAGCACTTTGAGTTTCGCCAATCCAGTTAGAATCGAATCCACCGCTTTTATTTTATAGCAGGCACGGGTTTGTCCAAGGTCCAGAAGATGCCGTTAAGGAGGAGCAGGCGGAATTGAGGCAAAGCGAAGTCTTCGGGAGCGCCGAGGGAGGTATAGAAAACGCGGCGATGGTCTTTAGTGTTTACCCACGCGATGGGTTCGACTTCGGGATGGCCGCTCATGCGGGCGGTAAGCAAGGGAGTGACCCAATCGGGCAGGTTAGGATTTTTGTACAAGTGCGAGGTCACTTTAAACTCATCCGGACTGAATCCGGCAAGAATAGGATGCTTCATTTGGAACGGGATGGGCTTCGCAAAGGTTTCGATGTCGTGACCGTAATGGTCGCTGTAATTGCCGCCGAGAATTTCGTGATCGAATTCAGGCCAATCGGCGAGGCCAGCGGGAACTTTGGCGGGCTGGCCTTTGATTGGGCGCAAAGCAAAGGCGTGGCTGGCCGTGCGAATGCCAACGATGGCCTTACCGGATTTCACAAAGGCGCGAATGGCATCCATCTGCGCTTGCGGCGGGGTATGACGGCGGACACTGACGAAGAGAACGTCGGCGTCTTTCAGGGCGTCGAGGTTGGGAAACTCATTCGACTCTTCGGAAGGCAAGAGCGAAAAGGTGCAGTGGATGCCGCGCGGTTCGAGTTCGGCTTGGGCAAAGGCGGGCACGGTGGTTTTGGTCTGATACTCGGCTTCACCAATAAGAAAGAAAATGTGCGGGGCGCGTTTCGCGGAAGGCTCGGCGGAATAGGCAACGGGCGCGAAAGCGATTGTCCAGGTCATGAAAAAAGCCAGGAGAAAGCTGATGAAGGAGGATTTTTTTGCGCTCATAAGATGGAAGTTCTGTTGGACAGGGAGCTTAGTCCCGCCGGGTGAAGAGGGAAATGAAATTGTTAGAGAGGGAAAATGACGAAGTCTCGAATGACGAAACCCGAAAGAAATCCCAAGCACAAATGACAATGGGGAGCGGTTAAGAATAACGGTCGCCGGACTTAGCTGTGTTTTACCTTGCGGGTGAGGTGGGGCGAAATCCATACTGATCTGACCAGCGACGGCTGGCATTAAACTCGTGTGGAGCATCTTTAAACGTTTATTCCTTGGCTTTTTCTTAATTGCCGTCACTTCCGGCGTGCTGTTGCTTTCGGATGCCAAATCGCGCCGCACGGGTGATCGTAATTCGACCGCTGCTTCGCCGCAAACCAAGGTGTTTCACGTGGCGCTGGTGCTCAATGCCTCGCAGTCCATTCTGGAACAGGGCGCGCAAGGCATGCTGGAAGGGCTGGCCGAAAAAGGCTTCGCGGACGGGCAGCGCATCGCGGTTAAAAAATATAATGCCGAAGGCGATATGCCCACACTTGCCGCCATCGCCAAGGAAATCACCGATGGAAAGTATGACCTGATTCTTACCGTCAGCACACCGGCCTTGCAAGCCGTCGCCAATGCCAATAAAGCAGGTAAAACGCTCCACGTATTCGCGCTGGTGAGCGATCCTTATGGCGCAGGCGTCGGCATCAGCCGGGAGAATCATTTGGACCATCCACGGCACATGGCAGGTTTTGGCACGATGCAACCGGTGGAAGCGTCCTTGCGGCTGGCGCGACAAATGCGACCGGAACTAAAGACCGTGGGCGTGGTGTGGAATCCTGCGGAAGCGAATTCAGAAGCCTGCACTAAACGCGCCCGCAAAGTTTGCGAAGAACTGGGCATCACGCTGCTGGAATCCACCGTGGATAATTCTGCGGGCGTGCTGGAATCGGCAAACGCACTCGTGGCACGGGGCGTGGAAGCGTTGTGGATAGGCGGTGATAACACGGTGCTGGTAGCGGTTGACTCCATGATTCAAGCGGGACGACAGGGGAAAATCCCCGTATTCACGGTGATTCCGCCGCATGCAGAACGCGGGGCCTTATTTGATGTGGGCGCGGATTATCATGAAGTGGGACGGCTGACGGGCAACCTCGCAGCAGAAATTCTCAGCGGCCGCGAGTCGGCGACGGTCGCCATTGAAAATGTCGTTCCGGAAATGTTGCTGATCAATCAGCTCGTGGTGAAAAATCTGAAAGACAATTGGCGTCTGCCACCGGAGTTGCTGGAAAAAGCGAATGTGCTGATTGATGCGCAAGGCAAGCATGCGAAAGCGAAATCCGTCAAAGCCTCCGCACCAGTCAGCCAGATACCGACGCCGTTGACGAAGAAATGGCAAATACGGGTGGTGGAGTTCAATCAGGTATTGGATGTGGAGGAATCCGAGCAGGGCTTTTTAGAAGGCTTAAAGAAATCCGGACTCGTGGCCGGAAAGGATTATGAAGTGAAAGTCACCAATGCACAGGGTGACATGGCGACCGTCAACAGTCTGGTGGATGCGGCCCTTGCGGACGGAGCGGACATGCTGGTCACGTTGTCCACCCCGACACTGCAAGTTGCCATCCGGCGGGCGAATAAAATTCCCGTAGTTTTCACTTACTGTGCCAATGCCATCACGGCAGGCGCGGGACGCAATGAGGAAGATCATTTGCCCAATATTACCGGAGTGCAAACCACGGGCGCGTATGATGACTTGATTCTGGCCGTGCATGAGTGTCTGCCCAAGGCACGCACCATTGGGACACTGTTCGTCCCCTCAGAGGTGAACATGGTTTATCACCGGGATAAAATCGTGGCCGAAGCCAAAAAATATGGATTGGAAGTGATTTCCATGGGGGCGGAAACCACAGCAGAGGTTCCAGATGCGGCGACGGCACTGTGTCATCGTAACATTGACGCGATTTGTCAGATTCCCGGCAACCTGACGGCGGCGGCTTTCCCCAGCATCGCGCGCGCTGCACAAACCGCGAAGATTCCCTTATTCGCCTCGCAAAGCTCTCAGGCACACGGCGGCGCGGCGGTGGTGTTGTGCCGCGATTATCACGAAGCATCACTGGATACAGCAGCGCTGGCGGTACGGATTATGCGAGGTGAGAATCCAGCCAAAATCCCCATTCAGACATTCAGCCGCACGAAGCTCATTGTGAATCCGGCGGGCGCAAAAGCGTGTGGATTGACGCTGCCCGTTTCCATTTTGAAACGCGCTGATCAGATCATTGGCGAGCCGGTTGAGTCAAAACGTCCGCGGGCGCGATTGGATTTAAACTCAGAGCAGATATTTTTAAGCACTGGAACATTTCACCCGGAACGCGAAAACATCGTTACTTTAAATCCGGAGTTCAATTAACGGCATGGAAATCACCAAACATCCGCTCGGCGAGAAACAGGAGTTACGGATTAAAGGCCGGCTGGATGCGTATTGGTCAGATCATTTGAGCACGGCGATTTCGGAGTCGATGCACGAAGGGTTTCATCGTTTGGAGTTGAATCTCGCGCAGGTGGATTACATCAGTTCCGCCGGGATCCGGGTGATGCTGACTTTCTACAAGCAACTGCGGAACATCAGCGGTTCACTCGAAGTCATTGATGCTTCAGACGGCGCACGCCGGATTCTGGAGTCCGCGGGTTTGACCGCCCTTTTTAGCATCACCACGGGACAAACGGAATTCCGGCGCAAGGTAGCAGAATCGCGCAAGATGGAAACGCGCGAGGCAACCGTGCAAATCTATGACATTGCGCCGGGAGCAACGTTGCAATGCCGTCTCACGGGTGAGCCACGCAAACTGGAGGGAGGCGGTTTTGCCGCGGCAGATTGCCAGCGGATGGCGTTTCCGGGAGACAGTTTCGCCGTGGGCCTGGGGGCATTTGGAACGAATTTTGAGGAATGCCGGGCGCGCTTCGGTGAATTCCTGGCGGCAGGCGGCGCGGCGGCATATCTGCCGACGGATGGCACGGGACTGCCCGACTATGTTGTGACAGAAGGTTCACTCGTGCCGGAAATGAACGTGCTTTATGCTTTGGGTGGACACGGAGCGTTTGCGCAACTGGTCCGGTTTGAGGCCAAGGCCGAAGCGCAGGGAAAGGTCTCGCTGGCCGCAGTGGTGGAGGCGGCGTTGGAAAGTTCCTGCGCTAACACGATCGGCGTAGTGATGGTGGCAGAATCGGCTGGGCTGGTGGGGGCAGCACTAACAAAATCTCCGGCGCGTTTGAATGCGAATGAAACGCCACTGGCGTTTCCAACGGTGCGGGACTGGCTCTCGTTCACGGCGGAACGGGCGTTTGACCGGACGTTATGTGTAATCGTGGGGGTGGCTTCACGGAAGCCATCAGCCGCGCTGGCTCCGTTCCTACGTTCCGTGGGAACAGGAACGAATGCGTTGGGACATTTTCACGCCGCAGTATTTCCTTACAAACCACTGCAACGGGGTGAACTGAAGTTACAGGAAACGGTTAATGGTTTATTCGCATTTGAGTCGATTCAAGGATTGTTGCATTTGCTGGCGGACGACCGGACATTTGAAGGCGTGGGGCAAAGTGAGTTCTTGCGCGGAGCGTGTTGGGTGGGGGTGATAGCGGAAAAAGAGGGAGGGAGGGAATGAAGATGGAGGCGGGGAAAGAACGGGGAATTGAGCGAATGGTGTTCGATGATTTGATGCGGCGTGGCGCGGGCAGAAACGTTAAAGAGCGCCAGAGGACTGGCGCAGTCCAGGACGCTGGCGCGGCATTTGGAGCCGGGTGGCGAAATAGAGTTGATCTCCATTTTCAAATTAATCGAGGTCAGGAAAGGAGTGCAACCTCATGACCTTGCTGATTGGCGCGTTGACGATTGGGTTGATTCTCTCGCTGCTGGCGTTGGGAGTATATCTGAGTTTTCGTATTTTCAATTTTCCGGACATTACGGCAGAGGGTTCGATTACGCTGGGCGCTTCGATCACGGCCATTCTGCTGGTCAAAGGGGCGAATCCGTTTGAAGCCACGTTCGCGGGTTTTCTGGGCGGCATGCTGGCGGGAGCGTTGACGGCTGTTCTGCACACGCGTTGTAAAATTCATGGCTTGCTCTCGGGAATTCTCGTCATGACGGCACTCTATTCGGTGAACCTGCATATCATGGGCAAAAGCAATGTGCCGCTGATGTCGGAGACGACACTGGTTACGTATGCGGAACACGCGGGCGTGCGGTGGCTGGGCAGTGGTGATCGCGAGCTGCATTGGCTGGGTTGGGAAATTGGCATGCGGGATATTTCAGTGCTCATCGCGGCCTTCCTGTTGATCGTGGTGGTAGGCGTGACACTTTATGTTTTCTTTCGCACGAACCTGGGAACAGCGATGCGGGCGACGGGTGATAATCCACAAATGATTCGCGCGCTCGGCGCGAACGTCGATCACATGATCATCATCGGCCTGGCGCTTTCCAACGGGCTCATCGCGTTGTCAGGCGCGTTGCTGGCACAATTCCAAGGCTTCGCGGATGTACAAATGGGCATTGGCATGGTGGTGTGGGGATTGGCCAGTGTAATTATCGGTGAGGCCCTCGTGGGAACGAGCAGTCTGGGGTTGCTCATTACAGGTGCAGTCATGGGCTCGGTGTTGTTCCGACTGCTCGTGGCCGTAGCGTTGCGGTGGGGACTGAACCCGAATGATTTGAAACTTATTACCGCTTTCTTTGTTTTTGCCGCACTCGTATTTCCTCAACTGCTGCGCAAGTTTGGCACGAAACCCGTCACCCGCCATGCTTGAAGTCAAAACCATTGCGAAGACGTTTAATGCCGGCACGCCGAATGAAGTGCGCGCCTTGCAAGGTGTGGACCTGACGTTGGATGCCGGAACATTTGTCATCATCATTGGCACGAATGGCTCAGGAAAATCGACCTTGCTGAATGCGGTGGCAGGCAGCTTCATTGTCGATACGGGCAGCATTTCGCTGGCGGGTCAGGACATCACGCAATGGCCGGAACATCAGCGGGCGAAATTGATCGGACGGGTGTTTCAAAATCCGTTCAGCGGCACGGCGCCGACAATGTCGATTGCGGAAAATCTGGCGATGGCGGCAAAGCGTGGGTTGCGCCGGGGTGTGGGCTGGGCGTTGAACAAACGGTTGCGGCAGGAATTGCGTGACCGGGTGCATACGTTGAACATGGGATTGGAGGACCGGCTGGACAATGCGATTGGCAGTTTATCGGGCGGCCAGCGGCAGGCGCTCACGCTGTTAATGGCCACGTGGCTCAAGCCGCAACTATTGCTGCTGGATGAACACACGGCAGCGCTGGACCCGAAGAGCGCAGATCAAGTAATTCATTTGAGCCATCAAATTATCGCGCGCGATAAGCTGACGACTTTGATGGTGACGCACTCCATGCAACAGGCGGTGAATCTGGGTGACCGGATTATCATGATGCACCGGGGGCGGGTGTTGCACGATCTGCACGGAGCGGAACGACAACGGGTGCGGGTGGATGACCTACTGGCACGCTTTGAAGAAGTGCGGCGACGGGAGCAACTGGATGCGGGTGTCGCCGAGGTGTTGCGCCGGCATTACATTTAGCGAAGCGCTATTTGACGTAGCCGTGGGTGCGGAACCATTCGACGGCGTCGGCGAGGGCCTGACGGGGAGGCGTTTGCGGGAGGCCAAGTTCACGGATGGCTTTGGCGGGATTGAAATACATTTTGTATTTGGCCATGCGCACGCCGGCGAGCGGAGCTTTGGGCGGTTTGCCGGTAAAGCCAGCGATAGTTTCATCCACGTGGGCGGCGGCGAGGGCGACGAAGTAAGGCACTTGCATTTTCGGCGCGGGCACACCGGTAAGGTCCTGCAAGACAGCAAAGGCTTCTTTCATAGTCCAATTGCCTTCGGCATTGCCCAAAATATAACGCTCCCCTACCCGGCCTTTTTCCGCAGCAAGAAGGTGACCGAGCGCGACATCACGCACGTGAACCCAATTCAACCCGGTATCGAGATACGCCGGCATCTGGCGGTTGACGAAGTCGAGAATGACTTTACCGGTGGGAGTAGGTTTGACATCACGTGGGCCAATAGGTGCGCTGGGATTGACGATCACCACGGGCAAGCCTTTGGCGGCGAGTTCGCGCGCGACCACTTCAGCTTGCCATTTGGAGAGCTTGTAATGATTTTTCATCTGCGCTTCGGAAACGGGCGTGGCCTCATCGGTGGGCGTGACCTGGCCGTTAATTTCCTGCGGCAAGCCAATGCAGCCGACGGTGCTGGTATAAACGATGCGCGAACAACCGGCTTGGGCGGCAGCTTCGATCACGTTGCGCGTGCCTGCGACATTCGCGGCATACATCGGCGCGTAATCGGCGAGCCACAGGTGATAACTGGCGGCGACGTGAAAGCACCAGTCGCAACCTTGCATGGCTTTAACGAGTGAAGCGCGATCCGAAACATCGCCGGGCACGGCTTCGTAGATGGCGCCTTGCAATCCGCGAATGTCACTGGAACTCCGGAGCAGGCAACGCACAGTATGACCACGGGCATTGAGTTCATGAACCAGATTGGCGCCAATGAAGCCGGAGCCGCCGGTGACAAAGCATTTCATAAGAAGGGTTATTGAATGTTTGCGGGGTTAATTCAATGCTATTTACAAGGTAATGGATCGACTGGTAGCCGTTCTTCTTCGGGACCGAGATGTAGTTCTTGAAGCGCTCCGGCACCGGCGTGTAGATCTCCGAGCCGATGGCGTAGAACGTGAAGA
>JBEHZA010000192.1:0-8853 GCA_048497895.1 Verrucomicrobiota bacterium | reverse complement strand
TTCCAGTGGACATTCAGCCTCGTCTTAACATGAATCGCATCGCCATCTCGCCGCGCCATAACTGGCAGGCCAAAGTAGAAGAAATCGGGCTTACTTATCACACGCCGGAAGGTGTGAAATATTGGGATGAATCCGTTTACTACCAGTTCACCTCCCGTGAAGTGGATGAGCTGGAAAAAGCGGCCAACGATCTGCATATGATGTGCATCGCGGCTGCGGAATACGTGATCAACCACGATTTATTCGCGGTACTGGGCATTCCGGCGGACGCCGTGCCCATGATCAAAAAATCCTGGGAACGCGATGACTTCAGCCTCTATGGGCGATTCGACTTTGCCTACGACGGACGGACGCCACCCAAAATGCTGGAGTATAATGCTGACACACCGACGGCTTTAGTTGAAGCCGCCGTAGCGCAATGGTTCTGGTTGCAGGAGGTCAACCGGCAGGCCGATCAATTCAACAGTATTCATGAACGCTTGATTGCCGCGTGGAAAAAATATGGGCAAAGCGGCGCCGCTAAAGTCCATTTGGGCGGCATTAAAAATCACGCGGAAGATGCGCAAACGGTATTTTATCTCCAGGACACTTGCCTGCAAGCGGGCCTGGAAGTGGAGTTTTTGCACATTGAAGATCTGGGCTTTGACAGCCGGCAACAATGCTTTGTCGATTTGAAGGACGAAGTCGTTTCACATTACTTCAAACTTTATCCCTGGGAATGGATGTGGCATGAGGCATTCGCTCTGCATTTGAAATTGGAAGCGGCTCATTTCATTGAGCCGATGTGGAAAATGCTACTCTCAAACAAAGGGCTGCTGCCCATTCTCTGGCAGCTTTATCCGGGCCATCCCAATCTGCTGCCCGCTTATTTCACCGCAGAAGAACTGCAACGTCAGACCGGCAGCAACAGCTACGTCCGCAAACCCAAACTCTCGCGCGAAGGAGCCAACGTATCTCTGATTCTGAACGGTCAAACGGCGGTGGAAACCGGCGGCGATTACGGCGAGGAGGGCTATATTTATCAGGCCCTGGCGCCGATCCCGAACTTCGAGGGCAACCATCCGGTCATGGGCGTGTGGATCGTGAATCACGATGCCTGCGGACTTGGCATCCGCGAGGACACTTCCTTGGTCACCGGTAATCTCAGCCGTTTCGTTCCTCACTTATTCTCGTAAAAACCAACACTCACCCCCTGCTCCATGAAGAAAATAAAATACCTCAGCGCCGCCATACCCGGCTCAATCCCGTTCATCACGCAAGTGGCCGCGCAATCCGCCGAACCCGTGAGCTGGCATGCCAAATCGGTCGAGCAAGCGCTCGGCTATTCGACGTTGTTCGGCTTGCTCGGCATTGTCATGGTCATCGTCGGCTTCAAAGCCTTTGACCGCATCATCACGCGTATCGATCTCGAAACGGAAATTCAGAAGGGCAATGTAGCCGCAGCGATCTTGAGCGGCGCGGTCATTATCGGCATCGCCATCATCGTGGCGGCATCCATGGGATAGATCAGCCAGTGACGACACGGCTTTCCACGGCAGCTTGACCCCGCTCGTTTGCCGTGCGACTTTCAACGGCTTGGCGCCCGACCAGTTAAACGCCGAGGCCGGGGCTGTTTTCGCCGCCGTGTCGCAGACTCCCGCTGTGCAGTCCCTGTTGCAGCGATTGGAGCAGGGCGGCGCATTGTCTTTTGACGGGGTTGCGCCAGCCGCTCAACCGTTTCTTGCGGCGTTGCTGCACCGATTGTTGCCGAATCATCCCATCGTCATCGTCACCCAGGGGCTTAAGCCGCAGGAGAATTTCCAACAGGATATTGAAACGTGGCTGGCGCTGGCTGCAAAGACGGAATCGACGGACAATTCCGCCAACCGTCCCAAAGCACTCTTTTATCCTGCGTGGGAAATCCTGCCGCACGAATCAAAGTTGCCGCATGCGGATGTCATCAGCGAACGCCTGGAAACGTTAGTAGCCTTAAACGGAACCATACCGTTGATCGTGGCGAGTGTGATGGCGCTGGTGCAACGAACCTTTCCGCCGGACTTGCTGCGCGAACACACCCGAACGTTGCGTCGGGGTAATTCCATCAACCCGTTGGACCTCATTGAATGGCTCGAAGCGCAAAGCTACGAACCGGAAGCGCAGGTGACGCAAAAAGGCGAAATCGCATTGCGCGGCGGCATCATCGACGTGTTTCCGCTCACCAGTCCCTGGCCGGTGCGGCTGGAATTTTTCGGCGATGAACTGGAGTCCCTCCGTTACTTCGATCCAGTGACCCAAATCTCGCGCGAAGAGATTCAGAGCATCACACTGCCGCCGGGCGGTGAGCTGGGCATTTTGAAGAAAATTATTCGCGACGCGGAAGCAGCCGATTCCAGCACGCACCCTGCCCCACATTTTGCAACGTTGCTGGACTATTTGCCGGCACAGACGATTTTAATTCTATGCGAACCGGACGCACTGGCGGAACACGCAGACCAATATACGGCGCAAGTTCCGGATGATGATCCGTTCTTTGTTCATTGGGACGATTTTTTAATCGACGCAGAAAAGCATGGGCTCACGACGCTCGCCTTTTCGGAACTCGTTCCGGAAACGGATCACGTAGAATTGCCACCGTTCCAAAGTCTCGATTCTTATCGACCGCTCGGAGAGCGCCCGCCAGAACCGCAAATTGCCGAGGCGCAACGTCGCGAGTTCTTCGCGCAACTGCACCGCTGGCTGCGGCAGGATTACGCGGTCCATGTCTTCTGCAACAACACCGGGGAACGCGATCGTTTTAAAGAAGTCTGGAAAGAGTATGGCTTTGAAGAAACCACCGCTGAGTTAACCATGGATCTCGGCGCGCTCGGTCGCGGGTTTCTTTGTGAAGAAGCCAAATTGGTGATCGTGACAGATGCAGAAATATTCGGCCGCTACAAAGTGCAACGGCCGCGTCGTTGGAAATCGCCGCACGCCACAGCCACGCGTTCCGCGCTCGACATCAATTTCGCGGAACTGGAAATCGGCAACTACGTTGTGCATTTGCAGCATGGCGTGGGGCGTTATCTGGGATTGAAGGTATTGCCGCCGCTCGCACGCAAAGGGGAGCGTGAGAACGGAACCAGCCCGCAGTTAGGCCAGGAATGTCTGGTGATCGAATACGCCTCGAATGATCCCGGCAAGGAAGGTCCGAAGCTGTATGTGCCGGTAACGGAAGCGCATCTCATCGGCAAATACGTCGGCGCCGGCAAAGCGCGGCCGCAATTGAACACGCTGGGTGGCGGTCGCTGGGCAAAGACCAAGGAGCAGGCGGAACGCGCAGTGCGTGATCTGGCGAGCGACTTACTAACGATCCAGGCCGCCCGGGAATCGCAATTGGGCTACACGTTTCCCCCGGATACGACCTGGCAACGCGAGTTTGAAAGCGCCTTTCTTTACGAAGAAACCCGCGATCAGGTGAAGGCCATTCAAGCCGCGAAATCCGACATGGAATCGCCACGGCCAATGGACCGTCTGATTTGCGGGGACGTGGGCTTTGGCAAAACGGAAGTGGCCATTCGCGCCGCGTTCAAGTCGGTCATGAGTGGCCGTCAGGTGGCCATTCTCGTCCCGACTACCGTCCTCGCCCAACAACACTTCAATACCTTCCGCGAACGCATGGCCGATTATCCAGTGCGGGTGGAGTTACTCTCGCGTTTTCGCACACGGCGCGAACAGCAAAAGGTCATCGCCGATCTTGCAGCGGGCGCAGTGGATATCGTGATCGGCACACACCGTCTCGTGCAGAGTGACATCACGTTCAAAGAACTCGGATTGGTCGTGATCGATGAAGAGCAACGCTTCGGCGTGATGCACAAGGAACGTTTCAAGCAATTGCGCAAACTTGTCGATGTGCTGACGCTCAGCGCTACACCGATTCCCCGCACGCTGTATCTCGCCCTCACCGGCGCGCGCGATATGAGCACGATTGAAACACCACCGCAGGATCGCCTGCCGGTGGAAACAATCGTCACGCAATACGATGAGCGGATCATTCGCGATGCAATTCAACGCGAGCTGAATCGCGAGGGCCAGGTATTCTTCCTGCATAATCGCGTCACCACCATTGATGTAATGGCGCAAAAACTCCGTGCGCTCGTGCCGCACGCACGCATTGTCTGCGGCCATGGGCAAATGGATAGCGATGAACTCGAAGAAGTCATGACCCAGTTCATCAATGGTGAAGCGGACGTGCTGCTCTCCACCACGATCATCGAAAGCGGCCTCGATATTCCGAATGCGAATACCATTATCATCGACCGCGCCGATCGTTTCGGCTTAAGCGAACTTTATCAATTGCGCGGACGCGTGGGCCGTTACAAGCATCAGGCGTATGCGTATCTATTGCTGCCGCGTCATGCCACTTTGTTGAGCGATGCCCGCAAGCGCATCAGCGCCATTAAACAATATTCCACGCTGGGCAGCGGTTTTAAGATTGCGATGCGCGACCTCGAAATCCGCGGCGCCGGCAACATCCTTGGCCCGCAACAAAGCGGTCACATTACCGCGGTTGGCTTTGAACTTTATTGCCAGTTACTCAAGCAAAGCATCAGCGCGTTGAAAGGTGAAAAAGTCAAACCGCGCATCGAAGTGCAGGTGCGCCTCGACTTCCTCGCGCTCAATCCTGCCGAAGAAATCGCCACACCCGCTGTAGCGAAAGCCACTTCCTCAAAAGCCGAACGTCTCGACATTTCCATCCCGCGCGAAGTCGTCAGCTATTCGGACTTTGAAGAAACCGTGGCAGAAAAGCAGAGTCGCAAGCCCATCGTCACGCCAAAGTCCCCGGCCTACATCCCTTTTAAATATATCGCCGAACCGCAGCAGCGCGTGGATATCTATCGCAAGCTCGCGCAGGCCACCGAGCGCGTCGCCCTTGAAGCATTGCAGACTGAATTGCGCGACCGCTTCGGCACCTTGCCGCCGCCGATGGAATTGCTACTGAAGTTGACAGAGTTAAAACTGCTGGCCAGTGAGCGCGGTGTGACTGCGATTGAGACGAAGGAAGACAAGCTCATGCTCACGCGCAATAACGATCTCATTATGGTGGGAGGCAAGTTCCCGCGCATGACCAAAAAAGAGACCAAAGCGCGGCTCAACGAAATCAAGAAACTGCTGCTCGTGCTGTAGCGATTTTACGCGACAAATTTCTTCGCGCAAACCGTGGCGTTGTGGCCGCCGAAACCGAACGAGTTGTTCAACACCGCGTTGATCTCCATTTCACGGGCCTTATTGGGCACGTAATCCAAATCGCAGAGCGGATCGGGATTCTCGTAATTGATCGTGGGCGGCGCGATGTTCGTTTGAATCGCCTTCGCGCACAGTGCTGTTTCCACAGCGCCCGCCGCGCCAAGCATGTGACCGGTCGCGCCCTTCGTAGAACTCACCGCGACCTTGCGGGCGTGTTCACCAAACACCGTCTTGATCGCCTGCGTTTCGCAAACATCCCCTTGCGGCGTTGAAGTGCCATGCGCGTTGATGTAGGAAATTTCTTCCGGCTTCAGGCCTGCGGCGCGTAACGCCATCTTCATGCAACGCGCGGCGCCTTCGCCTTCCGGCGCGGGAGCCGTAATATGGTTCGCATCCGCCGTGTTGCCGTAGCCCACGATCTCACAATAAATTTTCGCACCCCGGGCTTGCGCGTGTTCCAACTCCTCCAGCACCAACACCCCGGCGCCTTCACCCATCACGAAACCATCCCGCTGTGAATCAAACGGCCGGGAAGAACGCTTCGGCTCGTCATTGCGCGTGCTCATCGCTTTCATCGCGCAGAAACCGCCGATGCCCAAAGGCACAATCGTCGCCTCCGCACCACCCGCAAAAATCGCCTTCGCATCCCCCATCTTGATCGTGCGCCAGGCTTCGCCGATCGCGTGAGTCGAAGTCGCGCACGCCGAAACCGTCGCCACGTTCGGCCCGCGCAATTTGTGATACATCGAGAACATGCCCGAAGCCATGTTCGAGATGAGCATCGGAATCATGAACGGGGAAACCCGGCCCGGCCCTTTCGCCAGCAAAATCTTGTGCTGCTCTTCCGTCGTATACAGGCCGCCAATGCCCGAGCCAATGTACACGCCGATCTCGTCCCGGTTCAACGTATCCAGCACCATGCCGGAATCGAGCAACGCCTTCCAGCCGGCATATACGCCGAACTGCACGAAACGATCCGTCCGCCGCATTTCCTTCGGTGAGGGCAGCGCCGGAATGGGGTCAAAGTTTTTTACTTCGGAAGCAATCTTGCAATCATACGCGCTGACATCGAACAAGGTGATCTTGTCGATGCCGCACTGCCCGGCAATGATGTTTTGCCAGAATGTTTCTATGTCCAGCCCGAGCGAGGAAACCACGCCCAGACCGGTCACCACTACCCGACGTTCCGTCCAATGACTACCCATATAAAATGAAAGGGGCAGCTCAGCTTAACGCATGATCGCTGCCCCGTAAAGGAACCGCCGATTACTTGGATCGGCTCTCTTCGATGTACTTGATGACATCGCCGACGCTTTGCAGCTTCTCGGCTTCTTCATCAGGGATCTCCTGATTGAATTCTTCTTCCAGCGCCATCACGAGTTCCACCGTGTCCAGTGAATCAGCGCCCAAATCTTCGATGAACTTTGCTTCCGGCGTAACCTGGTCTGCGTTCACGCCCAATTGCTCAACGATGATGTCTTTTATCTTTTGTTCGATTGTTTTATCAGCAGCCATGGTGTCTCCAAATTAATTTTGTTGAGTTGTCTAAGCGACGGGCAAGAACGCGTCAAGCCCTGAATAATAAATTTATTTCTACCGTCTATCCTGATTCTGCACTTTCTTTACTGACGCAGTTCCAACTGCGGAGTCTTTCTGTAATGGCCCCGGACGATGCCGTCCAGCCTTAATTTTCACATTACCATCCCGCCATCCACCGCCAGCACCTGTCCCGTGATGTAACGCGCTCCGGAACCGGCCAGAAAAAGCGTGGCGTTAGCGATATCTTCCGCTTGTCCCAGAGAATTCAACGGAATCTGTTTTACCAGCTCCGTCTTCAATTCTTCCTTCAAAACCGCCGTCATATCCGTCTCAATGAAGCCCGGAGCCACAGCGTTAACGGTAATCCCGCGCGAGGCCAATTCCCGCGCCACCGACTTCGTAAAGCCAATTAAGCCCGCTTTGCTCGCCGCGTAGTTGCATTGGCCGGCATTCCCGATCAACCCGATCACCGAAGAAATATTTATGATGCGACCCGACCGTTGTTTAATAAAACTGCGCGTAAACGCCTTCGTAAAGGAGAAAGCGCCCTTTAAATTCGTGTCCAGCACCGTATCCCAATCCTGCTCACTCATCCGCATCAGCAAGCCATCCCGCGTTACCCCAGCATTATTCACCAGAATATCCACCTTGCCCGCCTCTGTCAAAATCCGCTCTGCGGCCGCCGCTACCGCCACGGGATCAGCCACATCCACCGCCAGCGCCCACGCCTTCCGGCCCAGTGCCCGCACTTCCGCCGCCACCTTCTCGGAATTCTCCTGCGTGCGGGAAACGCAGACCACGTCCGCGCCTTCCGCTGCAAATTTTAAAGCGATCGCCCGGCCAATGCCGCGCCCCGCCCCCGTTACCACTGCTACTTGATTTGCCAATTGACTCATGAGTGCTGGGATATTGAGTTTCTATTGCCAGATTTCAACCACTATTTCCTACGCCGTCAGCGCCTTCACCGTCGCCTCCAGGCTCACCACATCCGCCACGTTGAGCACCTGCGCCGTTTTATCGATCCGTTTCATGAAACCCGTCAATGCCGTGCCCGGCCCCAGTTCAATGAACCGCGTAAAACCTTGCGCCAGCAAATAACGAATCGACTCCTCCCACCGCACCGAACTCGTCACCTGCTCCACCAGCCGCTTGTGAATCTCTGCCGGCGTTGTATGCGGCAACGCATTCACATTCGAAACCACCGGCACTGCTGGAATATTCAAAGCAATCGCCGCCAGCGCCGCCTGCAGCTTCGGCTGTGCGCTCGCCATCAACGGCGAATGATACGCCCCCGCCACCGTCAACGGCAACGCCCGCTTCGCCCCCTTCGCTTTCGCCAGTTCGCACGCCTTCGCGATCTGCTCCACCCCGCCCGAAATCACAATCTGCCCCGGACAATTCAAATTCGCCAGGCTCGCCCCCGATTCCAAGCACGCCTCCCGTGTCGGCCCCTCGTCCAGCCCGATAATCGCCGCCATCGTCCCCTTCGTCACCTCGCATGCCTCCTGCATATATTGCCCGCGCTGACGCACCACCTTCAACCCATCCTCGAACGTCATCACCCCCGCCGCCGCCAGTGCCGT
Organism: Verrucomicrobiota bacterium; assembly: GCA_048497895.1. Lineage (GTDB taxonomy): Bacteria > Verrucomicrobiota > Verrucomicrobiia > Limisphaerales > JBEHZA01 > JBEHZA01. Next base: position 529 of record JBEHZA010000192.1, on the reverse strand, counting down.
AAATTCCCCCAGCGACAATCCTGCCGTCGCTTCAAACTTCAAACCCGGCACCCGTTCCTTGAGCAACTGCAACGCCACCCAGCTCACCAGGTAAATCCCCGGCTGCGCATTCTCCGTCTTCGTCAACTCCGCCTCCGGCCCATTAAAACACACCCCCGCCAGATCATAGCCCAGCGTGCTATTCGCCTGCTCGAACAACGCCCGCGCCGTTGGAAACTGCTCCGCCAAATCCTTCCCCATCCCCACCGCCTGAGCGCCCTGACCTGCAAACAATAATGCTGTTTTACTCATAATTATGAACTCGCACTAAACACCAACTCCCGCCCCAGGGAAAGCCCGATTTTACCCTTGGTAGGGCGAGACTTCGTCGAGCCCTGATTCCCAGCCCCGTTAGGAGCGCCATATTTATCGCCACCCACCCACTCATTGAACTTCCCAAGCTCCAGTGGCGCGGCATGTTCTTCACCCAACATTTATTGAATCCGCACATCAATTATCCCGGCCATGGTGCAGGCGCCGCCCCAGAACG
>JBEHZA010000191.1:0-8861 GCA_048497895.1 Verrucomicrobiota bacterium | reverse complement strand
CCACCGCCACCGCAACTGCTGCTGCTACTACAACTACTGCAACTGCCCGAACCTCCACCACGGTTAAGCTGCTCCAAATGACTCGCGCGCAGAAATTGGAAACCGCCTCCGATTATCATCAGAAAAAATAGAAATCCAAACCGGTGCATATGCAAGACCGTCGAACCATGGATAAAACGGGCTAAACCGACGCTCTCCAACACGGTCAACGCCATGATGCTGACCAGCATTTTGTCCTGCCAGCAGTAACGAATGATCGCTTGAACAAGGGTAATGACAACACAAAGCCAAAAATAGAAAGTAATAAACTCCCAGCCCGCCATCGCTTTGCCATAGAGACAGGTAATCAAGGCTCCGAGTGCCGCCAAACCGCAACCAATCCCAATCACGGTCGAATCGTACTCGTTCGATAATTCCGGCGTTGGAATAGTGCTTTCAGACGGTTTGGTTCCCGAAGCCGGCAAAGCATCTTTGAACGCAAACTGGCGATGGCACCGCACGCATTCCAGCACTAAATCCGGCGTGTAGCTCCCCGCTTTGAGCATCGTGAACAGGCAGACCGGACAGCGGAAGTATTCGCTCATAAGGGCAGCCTGGGCCAGCGTTGTTCCATCCACGAGAGCGCTTTTCCGAAGAGTTCCACGAGTTGCGAATGAAGTTCAAAGAGTTCCGCCGGGGTCAGGGAATGTGCCTGTCCCTTCAAGCCCGACAACCGGTTCAACACGGTGGCATCGGCTCCGAACGTTTCTGTGAGTAAGGGGACTCGTTCCGGCCAGGCCTTCGGCAGCTTGATCCCGGCGGCATACAGGACATCGGATAAAACAAGGGCGAAACGGTTGCCCTGCTGCCGGAGGAATTGTTGATAACGCTGGGGTTTAGCCCCAGCGGTAACGAACGCATAAACCAGCCGCATGCGCAAATTACGAACTTCCTGCTCGGTCAACAGCATTTGCAACTCCGGTGGCACTTCCAAATCACGCAAGGGATCAGCCCCGTGCAGGACCAGGTAATTCCGCCGGATGCTTAAAAACTTAAGCGCAAAAACCCGAGCCGCTCTGGGCATGCCACCGCGTTCCACGACGAAAGGATCAATTTGAATCTGGCCATGAACAATCTCACCGATAGCTTGATGGGCGGTGGCGGTGGAAGCTTCAAGCACGATCAGAAGATTGAGGTCAGACGTGTGCGGGTCCAGATTTCCCCGCACGGCACTGCCATACAGAATCAGCGAATATAAATTATCCCGCAGATTGGCTTTCAGAAAATCGACAGCGTGATCCAAAGCCGCTTGATAGCGCGGAGCCAGGTTGAGGGAGTTGGAGATTTCAGGGTTGGTCATGAATAGACTAAGGATGTTGGCTGAGGGAAAAACAATGTCGCTCCCGGCGTCATGATTTGCTTGGCTGTCCTGCTGGCAGGATAGCGAAGGAAAGCCGTCGGGTCAAGTGCAGGCAGGACCAAAACCCTTGAAAAATGCCGCCTCCGTTCCCCCAAAAAAATCAGGCGGACTGTTCAAAGAAACAGTCCGCCCGATGGTGAAATAAAACAACTATCCGGTTACAAACTCCAGCCGGTGCGATAGTGGTGCTGGATGTAATAGTCTGCTTCTTTCGCATTCGTCGCGCGCAGACGCCAGGAATCCCATTGCAGCCGTTTACCAACACGATAGGCCACATTTCCCAGCAGCGCCGCTTCCGTCAAGGGACCACCGTAATCAAAACCACAGGTGGTTTGAGCGCCGGTTTTACAGGCTTCCACCCATTCTTTATGGTGACCGATGGAATCCGGAATGGTCGGAGCCGGCGCTTTGAAGTCAGCAAAGTTTTTCTCCGGCAACAGCACATGCCGCGTATAGTCGGCGAGCAACTGGCCTTTTTCACCGATAAAGAGCACGCCGCTTTTCCATTGCTCGTGTTGTTCCGCGCTCAGTAAAGCCGGGAACTTGCCGCCATGATACCAGGTGAGTTTAACCGGTGGCTTGGCATCCCGCGCTGGATATTCGTACCGCACAATCAACCAGGGAGGAGTCGATTCCGGGTGCAGCACCGGCCCGTCCACTGGAGCGACGATTTGCGGGTATTTCAAATCCAACGCCCAGTGCGGCAGATCCATGTAGTGACAACCAAAGTCCGCCAGCGCACCGCCGCCGAAGGCCCACCAGTTGCGCCATTTGAAAGGAATGTATTCCGGACTATACGGACGATACTCGACCGGCCCCAGCCATTCATCATAGTGCAACGTCGAAGGCACGGGAGGAATATCGGTCGGCTTATCCATGCCGCCATACGTAGCCGCCACCCAGACATGCACTTCTTTCACGGGACCAATGGCGTTGCTTTGGATCAGTTCCACCACGCGGCGATAATTCGACCCGGCATGAATCTGCGTGCCGAGTTGCGTAACGCGATTCAACTTGCGCGCCGTCTCCGTAATGATGCGGGCTTCGGAAATGGTATGCGTCAGCGGTTTTTCACAATAAACATGCCGGCCACTTTTCAACGCCGCCATGGTAATCACCGCATGTGTATGGTCGGGAGTAGCGACGACGATGGCATCCAGATCTTTCTGCTCCATCATCTTGCGATAGTCATTGTAGGTAACCGCAGACGGATGTTCCTGACTGACTTTCGCCAGGTAAACTTCATCCACATCGCACAAGGCCGCCACATTGACGCTCTCCTTTAACTTGGCAACTTCACTCAGGTCAGCGCCCGCCCGATTGGCCACGCCGACAAAGCCAACGTTTATCTTTTCATTGGGCGAATCTTTGCCCATGGCAATGCGTCCGGCAAAAAACAACCCAGAAGCAGTTAAGGACGTTCTTTTGATAAACTCGCGTCGATTGGTGTTATTCTTCATAGATTCCGCTATTCATCGACCAATTGGACAGGGGTGAACCCAGGATAAGCACGAAAAGAGCTGTTTTATCCACTGCCTGCCGGACAGTGAAAACCCCGGAGAGTTCGCTATTGAGCCCTGTGGCACGATTAAATATTATAAAAATTGGGACGGCGAGAAGTTCTGATAATGTTGCAGTAATGTCAAGGTTGGAGCACGCAGAGGAACGATTTGGGACGCTTATTTGCCGGACGGCAATCAGTTCCGCCAGTAGGGTTTCAAGGTCGGTTCCACTTCCCGTAATTCTTTGACGACCAATTCCGCGATCGCTTTCGCGCCTTTCGGCGAGAAATGCGTTCGATCCTTGAGTTCACAGTTTAAATCTGTGCTCGCGGCATCTCCGAGCTTTTCAAATAAAACGCCGCTAGAGGTTTGCAAATCAACAAGGGGCACCTGCTTTTCTTTGGCCACCGCTTTCATGGCGTTCGCGTAGGGTAGTAATTCCTGAGTCATCGTCCCATCCTTACTAAACGTGCGCCGGTGCATGGGGGTTATCAGAATCGGGGTCGCACCCGCCTGACGGGCTTCCGTAATGTACTGACGCAAATACTCTTTGTAATCGGTGTCCGCATCTGTTGCTTCCGGTTTGGTTTTTTCGTGACTATCGTTGTGGCCGAACTGGATCAGAATGTAGTCCGGTTTCGCTTGCAGCGTCCTGGTCCAACGGCCTTCTTTAATAAAGGTTTTCGTACTGCGCCCACTGGCCGCCAGATTGGTAATGGTGACACTGTCCTCGAAGTAAGGCGCCACGAACTGTCCCCAGCCGCGGATATTCGAAGTTTCTGGATAATCGCACACGGTGGAATCTCCAATGATGGCGATCTTAATGGCCGCCTTGGCGGATGCTTCCGCCGCGAGGATGGCAGACGCGGCCAATAAACTGGTGAGTCCGGTCAGGAGAACGGTCAGAGTGCGGATTGAATTCATGGTCTTAATGGTGTGTGCCTGCTTTATCATGCGGCCAAAATCTTCTGTCAATCGGTTTGAGTTGCTTCGCGGGGAATGAGCCGATTATCCTGCCGCCTTTAACTGATCGAAACCGGCCGCAACGTGATGTGGTAATGAAGAACCCTGGATTATGAATTTGGTGGTGTTGCAAGGGTTTGTTCTGGCCGGAGGAATCCTGGCCGCTCTCTTGGGAGTTATCCTTTACCGGCGGTTGCCACAGTGGGGGCCGATCGGAAGAATCGGGGTCGTGTTCCTTCCCTTGCTGGCCTTTTTTGGTGTCGGCGAGATGATCATGCAGTTGGTGGATGCTCCTTATGCCAACTGGAACCCGCCGCGTTTGGCGCCGGCGTTTGCCTTGTGGCATGGCTACGCCATGTATTACGGCCCGGACCATGGCCCGGTATTGGGCAATATTTACGGGCCGGGATTGGCCCTGGCTTATTTGCCCACCGTCATCTTTCCGTTGCCTTCGCTGGCGTTGAAATTTGGAGTGTTGTTGACGAGTGGTTACTATTTCCTTCCGGTAGTGAGTTTGCATTGTATGCGGGAGGAACGCGACCGGAGGTGCTGGGCTTTAGCGGGCATGGGGATCGTCTGGTTCATGTTTATCACGGTGCTTTATACGCCTCTGTCCTACATTGCTTTTTCCATTCATGCGGATGCCCCCGCCGTCAGCCTGTGCGGTCTGGCCTGTGTTTTCCTTTATGGCAAAACGGGGCGGCACTCCTGGCGGACTTTTCTACCCGCAGCCATCTGCTCTGCGTTGGCGGTCTGGACGAAGCAAACCATGGTTCCTATTCTCATCGCTCTGCCGCTCTACTTGTGGCTGGCAGAAGGGCGTCGCACTTGTCTGAATTACTTAAAATATTTGGCGGTCGGTCTCGGATTGATTTCGGTGGTGTTTACGATCTGGCTGGGAAGCAAGCCACTCTGGTTTAATCTGTTTGTCATCCCCGGCCATCATCCCTGGTATCCCCTGCTTGCTGACAGCCCCGTGGAATGGCTGCGCTCCCTTAGGCTTCCGGCCAAAGTCTCTGTCCTGCTCGAAGCCGCCGCGCAACTCATCGAATTTTGTTTAGTTCCGCTAAGCATTCTGGTCGCGTATTTCATCTATAAATACCGTTTTTCCGTGGCGAAATTAACGTCTTTGCGATCCTGGTTCACCACCCAATCCTGGACTCTGCCTGCGCTGGTCGGCCTCTGCATGGTGCCAACGTCACTACTCGGCCGGGTGAAAGTTGGTGGAGATATCAATTCACTTTCCTTTGCCACGTATTTCATTTTTCTGGCCGCCTCTCTGGTTCTCGTGCAGGCCGGCGCCCGCATTTGCGCGCTCGAATTCCAGGGTTCGACCAAACAGGTGCGTAACCTGACTTTTTGTACCCTGCTGGTTTTCACTGTCTCCATTTATTCCGGCTCCCGCTTTAGCCCCCATCGGGTGGGCCGGCCCGGCCCCAACTTTTCCGATCAGGCTTTTCGCTTCCTTCAGGCGCATCCCGGTGAGTGCTATTTTCCCTGGGACCCGCTCGTGCATTTGATGGCGGAAAAAAAGCTGTATCATTTCTGTTATGGCGTATTTGACCGGGAGTTGGCCGGTTATCCTTTGAGCCCGGAACATCTACGCAGCGGTCTGCCGCCGCAATTGAAATGGGTCATTTTCGCCGGGGGCGCGGATCGGACTTACAGTTTGAAATATCTCCCTGAATTTGATCAGCCGGATATGTCTTTTCTGGAGGAATTGCCCTCCTGTATCTCATACCGGCGGAAATAGGCTTCCCCCGGTAAATTTTGCAGAACGCCGGTTGCGTCCAGGAAACTGAAACGTTTACAGTGGACTGAGTTAACCAGAGCGCAGGCCATAGCCGGAAACCATGAACTTGCCAATCCTTCAAGGAATGACCGCCATCGGCCTGGTAATAGCCGCAGGTTGCGGAGTGCTGCTTTACCGGCAGTTGCGCGCCTGGGGCCCCGTGGGAAGGATCGCTGGAACGTTTCTGCCTCTGTTCGCTTTGCTCGCCCTGTTTACTCTGACCGTTGAGTTGATGGACGCTGCTCATTATCACTGGAATCCACCCCGGCTCGCTCCCGCCTTCGCATTGTGGCAAGGCTATCCCATGTATTACGGCCCGGATAACGGGCCGGTGCTGGGCAACATCTACGGGCCAGGCCTCGCCGTTGCCTACCTGCCTACGGTTCTGTTTCCACTGCCCTCGCAAGCCTTGCAAGCCGGCGTGCTGCTGACCGCTCTTTATTTTTTCCTGCCACTGATCGGGGTGCATTGGAAAGGTGTGGTAATGGATCCCAGACGCTCGGTGCTGGCGGGCCTGACGATGATCGGGTTCTCGTCCATCCTTATGAATTCGCCGCCTTTGGGTCGTCTGGCTTTTTCGATTCATGCTGATGCGCCTGCAATGAGTTTGTGTGGTTTGGCCTGCGTCTTTCTTCACGGAGAACAGGACCGTACATCCCGGCGCGTCTGGCTTCCGGCGGCTTTGTGTTCGGTGTTGGCGGTTTGGACCAAACAGACCGCTGCCCCCATTCTGTTGGCCCTGCCGTTGTACCTTTGGTATGTCGAACGCCCGCAGGTTGGGCTGCGGTATGTGTTGTGGCTCACGATCGTGTTGATCATTGTTTCGGGGATGTTCCTGATTTGCTTTGGCGTTCGTCCGCTCCTGTTTAATATGTTCGTCGTCCCCAGTCACCATCCTTGGTTCACGGGCATCGATGGCTTCAAAATCAGATGGCTCAGAAATCTGGTTCCCCCGGGAAATGTGCGGGCCTTGTTGGAAGCCGGCGGGCAATTGCTCAAGTTCAGCGTTGGGCCGCTAATCATCCTGATGGGTTACGTCGGTTGGCAGCGTCTCTTTTCACCCGCCAAAACCATTCCCTTTCGTGCCTGGTTACGTACTCAACCCTGGCTCCTCCCGGCCTGGCTGGGAGTCTGCCTCATCCCCACTTCGCTGTTGGGTCGGGTGAAAGTGGGCGGTGATCTGAATTCATTATCCTTTTCGTGTTATTTCTTTTTCCTCGCGGCTTCGTTGGTACTGGTCAATCTCGCCTCCTGTTTGAGTGAACACCGGTTCCACCGGTTTGAAAAATGGATTCTCCTGTCGGCGTTTTGCGGCTTCGGTTTGCTCTCACTGCCCCTGTGGGACCAGGCTGACTCCGCCTGGCGCCGCCTCGCCAAACGTCCACCCGCGCTGTCCGATCAGGCTTTTCATTTCATTCGCCAGCATCCGGGTGAAAGTTATTTTCCCTGGGATCCTCTGGCGCATTTGCTGGCTGAACAAAAACTCTATCATTTTTCTTATGGCGTTTTTGACCGTGCCCTGGCCGGATTTCCTCTCACAGTGGAACACGTTCATTCGGGATTGCCTCCGTACTTGAAGTTCGTCGTGCAAGCCAGCGACTCGCAACCGCTCGAATACCTGCCCGAATTCAACCAGCCGGATGCGGGTTATATTAAAGAAATGCCTGGTTGGATATTTTTAAGCCGGAAACCGTAAAACGCCTCACTCACGGCGTCGTCTATCCGGCAATATTATACTGCTTCAGTTTATTGTACAACGTCTGCCGCCCGATCCCCAATCGTTTGGCCGTCTCCAATTTATTGCCACCCGTTTCTTTCAACATTTGGATGATCGCATTGCGCTCCATCCCTTCCATCAAAGTCAGGTTCGTATCTTCCGGCTCCACCACCTTGTTGCGCACGGATAAATCCTGCAAATCCACCATTGCTCCTTCCGCCATCAGCACCGCCCGTTGCACTTCGTTCTGCAACTGCCGCACATTCCCCGGCCAGTCAAAGCTCCGCAACCGCTCCGCTGCCGGCGGCGTGAAACCTGAAATCACCCGGCCCGCCTGTGCCGCGAACCGTTTTAAAAACGCTTCCGCCAACGGAATAATATCCTCGCGCCGTTCCCGCAACGGCGGCAGCGAAACCGAAATCGCGCTGATCCGATAATACAAATCCTCGCGCAGCTTATTCTCACGCAACGATTCCTCCACCGGCCGGTTCGTCGCCGCTACCAACCGGCAATCCGTCTTGTACGTCGCCCGCCCGCCCACTGGACGCACCACCTGCTCCTGCAAAACCCGCAGCAACTTGCTCTGCGTATCCGCCGGCATTTCGGAAATCTCATCCAGAAATAACGTGCCGCCATCTGCCTGCCGGAATAAACCTTCCCGGTCCGCATGCGCGCCCGTGTAAGCCCCTTTCACTGAGCCGAATAATTCGCTCTCGATCAGTTCCCGTGGCAACGCCGCACAATTGATTTTCACCAGCGGCCCCTTGGCCCGCGGGCTCAACGCATGAATCAAATCCGCGATTACCTCTTTGCCCGTGCCGCTCTCTCCCGTGATCAAGATCGAGACATCACTCGGTGCCACCCGCTCAATCGTCCGCACCACTTCCTTCATCGCCTGACTGCGAAACACCGGAGCCGTTCCTCCACTGATCCCCGACAACGCCTGCCGCAACGAACTCGTCTGCTCTGTCAGATGCTTGTGCTCCAACGCCCGCTCCACCGAGTGCAGCAACGATTTCGCGTCAAATGGCTTCTTCTGAAAATCATACGCTCCCAGCTTCGTCGCCATCACCGCCGCGTCCAGAGAAGCATAACCCGTCAGCACGATCACCTCCGTCGCCGGCCAATTCTTTTTCAATGGCGGCAGCAGTTCCAACCCATCCGCGTCCGGCAACTTCAAATCCAGCAACACCAGATCCGGCTGCGGCCCCGTGAACGACGCCTTCAGCGAATCCCCATCTTCCAGCGCCATGGCCTGATGTCCGGCCCGGGACATGATGGTGACCAGAAGATTACGAATATCTTCTTCATCATCGACGATCATGATCTTAGCGGTCATAGCGACTTCCTTCGCCTGCCCGTGCAGGCCTTCACAAAACTGCGAAAAATATTTAAGTGTTCCGGATGCCGGTCAAACAACCGTTCCGGGTGTGCCTGCACGGAAAGCACCGCGGCCGCGGGCTACGAACGCAACACCGACAAGGTTGA
>JBEHZA010000190.1:0-8893 GCA_048497895.1 Verrucomicrobiota bacterium | reverse complement strand
TATCTGTTTCCAGTCATGCAGGCCGAAAAATTAACCGGAGTGCTGGCGCGGGACGAATTCAACGAGGCCATCTTGGAAAAACGCCCTCCCAAACTTGTGCCTGTGGTCACCTGTCAGCCCACCCAAACGATCCGTGAATTGCAACATCTGTTGATTGAGTCACCTAAGAATATTGTATTCCTGCTGGATCGGCCCGACGGAAAAGTCATTGGCCTCGTCACCTTGCACGACTTGCTGCGCGCGGAGGTTTCGATCGTCAAAGGCAGTGATGCGTGACGGACGGGCGGCTCCTTGCAGCCACTCGCTCGCTTCCGTGACGAGGCATTACTCCGACGTGATGCGATAGCAGATACTCACGCTGACCCCCAGCGAGATGATGTTTATGATCGCGATGGAGCCGAACATGAGATAGAGCGTTGCCGCCACTGCGGCGAGCGCAATTCCGCTGGAGGCGATGCCCAGCGTATTATCCGTGCCGCGAAACATCAGGCGTGCGCCCCAGCCCGTTAGCGCACCGATGCCGACGCCAAGCAGCGGAAACTTGACGCCGGTGAGCATCGCAAATCCCAACATCAGACCGACGCCCAGGCCAGCGCCCAGGAGCGCTCCCAATATTCCCAATCCGAGATTGAATTCAGGGAACCCTTTTCTCGCCGGTTTGCTGGTGACGAGGGCTGGTTGAGCGGCTTTGGCTGAATTCGCTGGCAGCGGGGGCAACGCTGGTGGAGTAACACTTGGTGCAGGCGTCGCGGCTGCATTATGGGTTGTTCGGCTAAATTGCAATCCCGGCTTTTTAACCGGCGGTGGAGCGGAATCGGCGCTGGCAACCAGTGGCGTCTGAGGCGCAAAGATTTTTGCTAAAATCGCGTTCGCGGCCGACGTGCTGTCGGAACCACAACCCGGACAGTTGACGGCCATGGGCATTTGGCCATCGACCGGTTGCACGTCAAAAGCAAATCTCTGACCGCATCCGCATTCCAATTTTAGTTCCATAGTCCTTCTTTCCTCCCGTTCAAGCGCAGTCGTCCCGGTAATGTTTTTACGACGGGACTTTTACCTCTGCGAACTTCAACGGTGGGAAAAGTAACCATTCGCATCAATAATTCAAACTTAAACGTGCCATCACGTGCGATTATTGCCTTGCTTGCTTCTTACACGCCGGTATGTGACAGTGATTTAACAATGAGGCAGAGGATGACAATCCGGCGCGCACACGCTTTTACTTTGGCTGAACTCATTGTCATTCTTGCAATCACTGGCTTGCTGGCTGGAGTTTTGATTCCCTCGCTCGCTCGGGCCAAGGTTCGGGGGAGGCAGATTCAATGCGCCCAGAATTTGAAGGGGATCGCAGTCGCCTTCAGAATGTTTGCGAATCAAGGAGATCGGTTCCCCTTCGATTATCCTCTGCCTTTAACGAATCCTCAAACGGGAATTAATATCGCCAGTAACATCACTACCGCCCGTGCCTGGATGCACTTCCAAGCCATGCCATACGAAATATCGAACCCGAAAATTCTAATGTGTCCTGAGGACATGGCTCGTTTAAAGCATGCTGCGAGCGATTTCTTGAATGGTCCCGACAGCCTCGGCGCAACCAATCGGCGCGATTTGGCGTTGAGTTATTTTGTGGGCCTGGGAGCTTCCGAAACCCAACCGCAGTCGATTCTTTCGGGTGATCGAAATCTGGCCGCAGATTCAACTTCGGCTCCTTACAGTAGTGACAAAGGTGCAGTGATTGTTCCGGCAACGTCCCGTTGGACAAGTGTGAAAACGAATACTTTGCACGGAGCCAATGGTAATTTTGTTGTCGCCGACGGTAGCGTTCAACAAGCTTCCGGACTTCAATCGCAGGCCGTGACTAATGCCTACGGAACGAACATGAATCTCTTTTTGTTTCCGCAATGAAAACCACTGGCTTAAATAAACAAGGTGCCTTCACGTTGTTGGAATTGGTGGTTAGTCTTTGCGTAATTGCAGCGTTGGCTTTGCTGTTTTCCCCCATACTGGCGATGCCCGGAGTTCGGGCGTCAAAGGGTAAGTGCACCAGCAACTTGAAACAACTTGGCGTCTCTTTCCGCATGTTTGCGAACGACAATGATGACCGATTTCCCTATGCGGTAACGAATAGTTTGGGGTATCAGAATTCCAGAATTGCTTGGATGCATTTTCAGGCGATGTCGAACGAGATTGGTTCGATCAAAGTCCTGCTGTGCCCAGGGGATGTGGATCGATTGAAAAATGTCGCGGTAGACTTTTCGAATGGTCCTGAGGGGATCGGAGACGTGAGTCGGCGCAATCTGGCGCTGAGTTATTTCGTCGGATTGGGAGCGGATGGATTGCATCCCCAGGCTCTTCTTACGGGCGATCGAAATATTGCGGCGAATCCCTCGTCGGCACCCTACAGCAGTGTTAAAGGTGCGGTGATCGTCCCTGTGACCTCGCGCTGGACCATGGCGAAATCGAGTTCGTTGCACGGAACCAATGGAAATTACGGCTTGGCCGACGGAAGTGTTCAGCAAGCTACCGGGTTGCGATTGCAGGAACAGCTACAGAAGGCAACCAATGCCTACGGAACGAATATTAATCTCTTTCTGTTTCCGCAATGAAACTGAGGCGAATAAATAAACCGATGGCTTTTACGCTACCTGAGTTGGCGGTTGCTTTGTGTGTTGTCGTTGGCTTGGTTTTTCTCTTTGCGCCATTACTGAGCACAAATAAAATTAAGGGCCACCCGATACATTGCGCCTCGCGGTTGAGGCAGGTTGGCGTTGCTTTTCGCATGTTCTCGAACGACAACGACGACCGTTTTCCTTATGCGACAACGAATAGTTTAGCCTATCAAAATTCGTCAAACGCATGGGTACATTTTCAAGTGCTTTCAAACGAGCTCGGATATCGAACCAGGACGCTGGTCTGTCCGCTGGACACAAATCGTTTTTCCAATGTTGCCGCTGATTTTTCAGCCAATCAAAGCGGATTTCAACACGTCACGAAACAGGATTTGGCGCTCAGTTATTTTGTTGGACTTAGCGCGGATGAAACGAAGTCTAATGCAATCTTATCCGGTGATCGAAACCTGGCTTCAGAGTCAACCTTGCCGGCTTATAGCAGTCACCAAATGGGTGGCGCTGTTAAGGCGGATTTGAGCAGTCGGTGGTCGATTCATCCAGGAAATCAATTGCACGGGGATGCCGGGAATCTCCTTTTTGCGGATGGTAGTGTACAGATGACTGATAATGAGATGTTGGAGGATTACCTGCGAAAATCTGTGGCTGTTCATGGTTCCAATGAGAATTGGTTCCTGTTTCCACAATAAATCGTTCGCAAGCTCTTTATCACCCAAAAGGGCGGGTTGATTCCATGGTCGGTTCGCTTAATTTAAACTTAGAGCAGGTGAGTTATGATCTTCTCCTCATGCAAAAATCACCGTGCGGCACTTACCTTGCTGGAAGTTCTCGTCGTTCTTGCGACTCTTGCGGTAATCGGGGCCACGTTATTGCCGACTGGCGGACATCGACAAAAAAGAGGTGCAGTTTTTTTCTGCCTGCAGAATCTTCGGCAGATTGGCGCCTCAATGAATCTCTACGCGAATGATAATGATAATCACCTGCCGGTGCAGAGTATAATGCAGTCGACTACAAGTGATTATCCTCCTCTGAATGATGCCACCTATTTTGATCGGTTGCTGCCGTATCTGAATTATTCTGCTAAGAGCTTAACCTGTCCGGCAGATGTCGAACGAATATACAAATCCGATCTGAAGTCGTTCAAACTGACGAACCGTCAAATCAGTTATTTTCTCAACCTTGATGCGGTAGCGACGGCGAACAGTGTTTTGTGTGGTGACCGGGATTTGACCAATAACCAGCCTTGCGCGAAGGGGGCATTGCTGAAAATCGACAGTCAAGGCGTCGTGCGCTGGAGTAACTCCCTTCATTCTCAATTTCTCTATGGCCAGGATGGAATAGGTAATATTCTCTTTGGTGATGGTCATGCGGAGACATTATCGCAGAAGTATGTGCAGGAAGCCATTCAGCGGAATCCAACAAACACTACGCGGCTGTTATTGCCTTGGTGAAATGCAGAAGAAGTTGCTCCCCCTTCCGTTGGACATTCTTCCAGGATCATTAACTTCTCCATATCCACGTGGAGAAACGTGCTGCCTGGCAAAGCGAGGTCTCGTTGACTTGGGTCGCTTGGCTTTGAAGTTACGCCAAAATTCCCTTCACCGGACCCGCTTCCTCCACGCCGGTGAGCCGTTGGTCGAGCCCCTGGAACTTGAACGTGAAGCGTGAATTGTCGATGCCCATGCACTTAAGGATCGTCGCATTCAGTTCATTCACATGCACCGGATTTTCGACCACATTGTAACTGAAATCGTCCGTCGCACCGTAGGTGATGCCCCCCTTGATGCCGCCACCCGCCAGCCACATGCAGAAATTGCGCGGATGATGGTCGCGACCGTAATTGTCCTTCGTGAGTTTACCTTGCGAATAAACCGTGCGGCCAAATTCACCGCCCCAAACCACAAGCGTATCTTCCAGCAATCCCCGTTGCTTCAGGTCTTTTAGCAACGCCGCACACGGTTGATCCACGTCCTGACATTGCAGACGCAAATCAGACGGGAGATTATTATGCTGATCCCAGCCGCGATGCAGAATCTGCACCACGCGCACATTACGTTCTGCCAGCCGCCGCGCGAGCAGACAGCTCGCGGCGAACGTGCCGGGCTTGGTCACGTCCGGTCCGTACATTTCGAGCGTCTCTTTGGATTCCTTGGAAATATCAGTCAGATCCGGCACGGAGGCCTGCATGCGAAACGCCATTTCATATTGCGCAATGCGTGTCTGCGTTTCGGGATCGCCAAAGCGTTGGAAGCTGGATTCGTTTAATTTGCCCAGCGCATCGAGCATGTTCCGCCGGTCGCTGCGATCAATTCCCGGCGGGTCTTTGATGAACAATACGGGATCACCCTTCGAGCGCAAAGCGACTCCAGAGTATTTTGTGGCCAGAAATCCGGAACTCCACATGCGCGTGAATAACGCTTGCGCGGCCGCTTTGGCCGACCAGCTCGGCGTCAACACCACGAAAGAGGGGAGGTTATCGTTTTCGCTGCCCAGCCCATAAGAGAGCCACGAACCCAAACTCGCTTTGCCCGGCAATTCACTGCCGGTCATGACGAACGTGCAGGCCGGGTCGTGATTGATCGCTTCGGTGTGCACGCTGCGCACCAGCGCGAAATCATCCACCATGCCTGCCGTGTGCGGCAGCAGTTCGCTCACCCATGTGCCGCTCTTGCCGTATTGAGCGAACTTGAACATCGAAGGCGCTACGGGGAAACGGGCTTGTCCCGAAGTCATCGTGGTGATCCGCTGCCCGTTGCGAATCGAATCCGGCAAATCTTTGTCAAACTGCTCGGCCAGTCCCGGCTTGTAATCGAACAAGTCGATTTGCGACGGAGCCCCGTTCATGTGCAGATAAATGATCCGTTTCGCTTTCGGCGGGAAATGTGGCAGTCCGGCCAGCGGTGGATGTACCCGCCCGGTTTTCTTCACCGCTGCCTGGAGCAGGTTCGGCAGCAGCATTCCCGCCAGGGCGATGCGTCCGGCGCTCAGGCCCGCGTTGGCGAAAAACTGGCGACGCGTTTGTAACTGGGCAAAGTCGTGTATCGGTTGCATAGGCCGGTTAATTCTTGTTCCACGTTTCGTCCAGGTTCAGCAGCACGCTGGCCACCAGCGTGTAAGCGGTCAATTCCGGCGCATCGGCCTGGGCTGGCGCCGGGGATTCGCCGACGGTAATCAATTGCTTCGCAGCGTCGGGATTCGCTTTGTATTTGGCCAGTTGCAGGTTGAGAGATTTCAGCAAAACCGCCTGTTCACTGCGGGTTGGCTTGCGCGCTGTGCAAATGCGGAACCCATAAATTAAACGCTCCTCCGGTTGACTGCCGCCTTCCGTCAGGATGCGTTCGGCGAAGTGCCGCGCCGCTTCCACATGCTGCGTATCGTTCATCAGCAGGAGCGCTTGCAAGGGCGTGTCGCTTCGTTCCCGCCGCACGCAGAAGGATTCGCGTGAGGGTGCATCGAACGTTGTCAGGGACGGCGGTGGCGCCGTGCGTTTCCAGAAGGTATAGAGCGTGCGTCGATACAACGCCTCGCCGGAGTCCTGTTTATACTCGCGGGTATTGCTGCCGCTATAAGCCACGGGTTCCCAGATATTCACCGGTTGATACGGCTTCACCGCTTTACCACCCATTTTCAGGTTCAAGAGCCCACTGATGAATAGCGCGTTATCCCGAATCGTTTCTGCATCCAGCCGGAAGCGCGGTCCGTGTGACAAGAGCCGGTTCTCCGGATCAAGTTGCAATACTTTGGAATTCACCTTGGAATCCTGCCGGTAAGTCGCAGAAGTCACGATCAACTTGCATAGCTTCTTCATGTCCCAGCCGGAATCCATGAACGTCGTGGCCAGCCAATCGAGCAACTCCGGATGGCTGGGCGGTTCGCCTTGAGAGCCGAAATCACCGGACGTTTTCACCAGGCCCGTGCCAAAGAATTCCTGCCAGAAACGGTTCACTGTCACGCGCGCGGTCAATGGATGTTGCGGGTTCACCAGCCAGCGCGCGAGACTCAGGCGATTGGTCGTGTCACTTTTCTCCAGTGGTGGGAAGATCGAAGGCACATTCGGCAATACGCGATCGCCGGTTTTATTGTATTGGCCGCGAATCAGCACGAAAGAATCGCGCGGCTTATCCATATCTTTCATGATCAGCGTCGCGGGAATAATCTTATCAAACTCGTCGCGCTTGGTTTCGATGCTTTTGAGTGCCGCATGAATCGGGTCAAAGACGGAGCGGGAGTCCGCATAGACAAATTCCAGGAAATAATTGTGCAGTGCGGTCTCGTGTTCGGGCTTGCGGTCTTTTGGGTTCACCGAGCGAAAAATATCCTGAATCTCTTTAGGCACTTCCTTGACCAGCTTGCCTTGGTTTTCTTTCTCCCACACGAGTTGAGAGTAGGTCGCGTCCTTGGCGGGGTCCACTTTCGTAACCATGCCCGCTTTATCCCAATAGATTGTTCCGCCAAATTGGGTAAACGCCATGCCTTGCAACTTGGTACCCGCTTTTAAACCGAGCTTCGCGGCATCCACTTCCAGTCGCACCCATTCATTGCTCGCCGGGAGCGCGCCGATATGAACGCGTTCTTTGGTGCCTTTTTTGCCGAAGTTAATCGCGTCCTCATCTCCCCAGACGGCGCGGTGTTCCCATTTGCCACCTACATTGAATTGCAGCATGACTGCTTTCGGCAGATCCTGCGGATCAAGATAAGCATAGGCGAATAGTTTGCTGCCCGCCATGACCGTGAGCGGCTTTTCGGTTTCATCGAATAAATCCTGTCCTACGCCCTGAGCTGTGCGGCGAATGGCCCGTTTGCCGCTATACACTTTGCCGGTTTCTGCCGTCACCCACTTGATGATATGAGTATCTTTGTCGTTCTTGGCGAGGGCTCCGGGCGGAAGATCATCATCTACCCAAATATTTTCAAGGGTCAGAATTTCTGGAGCCGGGTTGTTCGTCGAAGGATCGGTGTAAGTGATTTTGGCTAGTTCGGCTTTGACCTTCTCTTGCACGCCGGCGATTTCACGGTTGAATTCGTCCAATTTCTGTTGCTGATCCGGCGTCGTTAGTTTCAGTACCGGGGGTGTCAGCAGGATATTGCCATCCATCGCTGGATCGGACGCATTATTGAAAAACGCGTACATCTGATAAAATTCCTTTTGCGTCAGCGGATCAAACTTGTGGTCGTGACACACGGCGCAACCCGCCGTTAAGCCCATCCAAACTGCCGCCGTGGTGGACGTGCGGTCTACTGCATAACGCGCCAGCAATTCTTCGTTAATGGAGCCTCCTTCGCTGGAGGTCACGTTGCAACGGTTGAAGCCCGACGCGATTTGTTGATCACGCGTGGCGTTGGGCAATAGATCGCCTGCCAATTGTTGAATTGTGAATTGGTCGAACGGCAGGTTTTCGTTAAACGCTTTCACCACCCAATCACGGTACGGCCAGAGCGAAAGTTCATTGTCCAGGTGCAAGCCATGCGTGTCGCCATAACGGGCCGCATCCAGCCAGTGGCTCGCCATTTCTTCGCCGAAATGAGGCGAATTCAGCAACCGGTCCACCAGTTTCTCATAAGCATCCGGGCTGGTGTCACCGGTGAACGCGTCCACTTCCGCCAATGTCGGCGGGAGACCGGTGAGGTCCAGCGTCAGGCGGCGGATCAGGACTTCGCGCGAAGCTTCCGGAGCGGGCTTTAATCCTTTGCTTTCAAACTTCGCGGCAATGAAATAGTCGATGCTATTGCGTGGCCATTGAGCGTTCTTAACCTTTGGCACCGCGGGGTGGGTCGGTGGCACAAAAGACCAGTGGCCGCGATATTCGCCGCCTTGTTCAATCCAGCGACTGATTAATTCGATTTGTTCCGGCTTCAGTTTCTTATGCGATTCCGGCGGCGGCATCACGTCATCGTCCTTTTTGGTGGTGATGCGTTTCCACACTTCACTGGCTTTCAATTCGCGTGGTTTAATGGCCTGATACCCGCCCAGATCCTTATAAGCTCCTTCCGGTGTATCGAGCCGCAGTTTGGCCCGGCGCGCCTTTTCGTCCGGTCCATGACAATTGAAGCAGTTGTCCGACAGGATGGGGCGAATCTGCCGATTAAAATCGATTGGCTTGTCCTTGCCCGCCGCCCGGAGGCCGGAAGAGCCGCGGTAGCGGAACGAGCGGTATTCCTCGAAAAGGGTCAGGTTCGCTTCGAAGGCCCGATCAGAGACCTCATCGAGCGGGACGACTTGGCCCGCGCCGCCTTCCTCGGCGGCGAGGTGGGCGCGTGAGTGGGTG
>JBEHZA010000189.1:0-8900 GCA_048497895.1 Verrucomicrobiota bacterium | reverse complement strand
CCCTCGTTCCTCAGCAACCGGCCGATTCTGGAAGCGGTGCTGGATTTAACCCGGCGCATTCACGCAGATTTTAAATTTGATCCAGAAGCGACGACGGTGGCGACTCCACTGGAGGAAGTATTTAAAACGCGGCGTGGAGTGTGTCAGGATTTTGCGCAGTTTCAAATTGCCTGCCTGCGTTCGCTGGGATTACCGGCACGTTATGTGAGCGGTTACCTGGAGACCGATCCGCCGCCGGGACAGACGCGGTTGGCGGGATCAGACGCGTCGCATGCGTGGGTGTCGTTTTTCAGTCCCGGCATGGGTTGGATCGATGTAGATCCGACGAACAATATTCTGGTGACGACACGGCACGTGACGGTGGCGTGGGGACGTGATTACAGTGATGTAAGTCCGATTCGCGGCGTGGTTTTGGGTGGGGGACAGCATGATTTGAAGGTGGCCGTGGACGTTTTACGCCAGGGATAAAGGAGCGGAATAATGGTGTCTTGCACGCAGTCCTGTTTTTTCGAGTTGCAAAATAGCAAATTCAGGTGAGTCTTTGAGCGGGGCCGAGTTGATAAGGTATTGCTATTATGGATGGAGTTGAAGATCGCAAGGGCGGGGTGCCGCAGGGGACTCCTCCATTAATATTTCTGGTCGATGATGAACGGATGCTGGGAGAACTGGCTGAGATAATCCTGCAAGGTGAGGGATATAAAACCCGCTATTTTGAAGATCCCCGGGATGCTTTGTTTGCCTTTGAACGTGATCTTCCCAAACCACAACTGCTGATCACGGACTATGTGATGGGGTCCATGGACGGGTTGGAACTGATTGAAGCCTGCCGACAGGGATGCCCGGAATTAAAGACGTTGATGGTCAGTGGAACAGTAGAGGAGTCGTATATTAATCAGCAGCCCGTACGCCCGAATTTATTTCTCGCCAAACCGTATGCAGCGACTGCTTTGCTAGCCATGGTGAGAACGTTGTTGCCCAAGTGAGCGCTGCGTGTTCCTGGCTGGAGAGAAAGGTTTAACAATAACCCCAATACCCACGGTGAAAATCCAGGGTTTTCTGACGACGAAAGGAGTTTCGCCCGGACGTGCTCGTTACGGTCGAGTGAGTTTGAAAGTGCCGTGATCGTATTTGCACTGATAGGTGGAGGAGAAATTGGTGCCGATGATATTACCTTCGTAAGCGTAAACACCTCCCGCCAGCCAGCCCAAATCTTCGTTGCCCGTGAACTTGTATTGCTCGCCGGTTTTTGTGACGGGCATCGGGACGGTGTAACTGTAGCGGAAGATTTTCCAATAGACCGCTTTGAAGCGGAATTGATAATTGCCCGCGTCCGTTTTGGTCACGAGACAACGCAACTCGCCGGTATGACCGTTTTTATCACTGAGCCAACGGCCTTTCCACGGTCCGGCAATATCATTCGCCGGCGTGGGCGCGGCAGTGGTCTTTTTCCAGTCGCGATTGAAGGTGGAGCAACCGGTGAAGCCGAGAGAAAGCAGGACCATGACTGCGAGTAAACCGGTTCTTTTCGCGAGAGTAAGGCATTGGCTCATGATTCAAAAAGTAATTGAACTCAGGCCGGTTTTCAATAGGGCATCGCACGGGGTTGGACCGATGATGCGAACGGGGAGTTCCGGCTGGCGGAAGTGCGGCATGGGTTCGCTTGACGCTGAGTGCCTTTGGCGTAAAATTTTAGCGATTACACCATCGCGCTCAATTCAGGCAGGCAGATGCACCGGACGAACGTTCAGGGAACGGGTGACCGGAGTGGCGGTTCTGATTCTGCTGGCGAATTTACTTGAGAGCGGATGGCTGACGGTCAGAGGAGAGCCGGCCACATCAACGCAGCTAAGTTTCAATCGGGACATTCGCCCGATCCTGGCCGAGAATTGCTTCGGCTGTCATGGGCCGGATAAGTCGGCCCGCAAGGGAGATTTGCGGTTGGATGTGGAGGCGGGCATGCTGGCGGATTTGGGCGGGCATCGTGCAGTGGTTCCCGGCCAACCGGCCGGGAGTGAGTTGTGGAAACGGCTGGCAACCACAAAAGCGGATGACAGGATGCCGCCAGCGGATTCAGGAAAGAAGCTCACGTCCGCGCAAGTGAATTCGCTCAAACAATGGATTGAACAAGGCGCGCCATGGGAAGGGCATTGGGCCTACCTTGCCCCCCGGAAAGCGCCTTTGCCGCCGGTCCATGATCGTGCCTGGCCGCTGAACCCGATTGATCAGTTTGTACTCGCCCGGCTGGAACGGGAAGGGCTGGCGCCTTCGGTAGAAGCGGATAAACGGACTTTGATCCGGCGGCTTTCATTCGATTTAACCGGCCTGCCGCCTGCGCCTGCCGAGGTAGAAGCTTTTCTGAATGATGCCAGCCCGCAAGCGTATGAAAAGGTGGTGAACCGTTTACTGGCTTCTCCGCATTATGGAGAGCGGATGGCGATTCCGTGGCTGGACCTGGTGCGTTATGCGGACACTGTGGGTTATCATGGGGACCAGCCTTACAGCATTTATCCGTATCGCGATTACGTGATCAACGCTTTCAATTCCAACCTGGGTTTCGATCAATTTACCATCGAACAATTGGCCGGAGATTTGTTGCCGGGGGCAACGCCGAATCAAAAAGTGGCTTCCGGTTACAATCGCCTGAACCGGATGACAGCAGAAAGCGGCGCGCAGGATAAGGAATATCTGGCCAAATATTTTTCCGACCGGGTGCGCACCACATCCACCGTCTGGCTGGCTTCCACGCTCGGTTGCAGTGAATGTCACGATCATAAATACGATCCTTTTACGATGCAGGACTTTTACCGGTTCGGAGCCTTCTTTGCCGATTTGAAAGAGCAGGGGTATTACCAGGATGCCCAGGTTACCGGACAATGGGGGCCGGTGGTGTACCTGCCGTCGCGGGATCAAACTCAGGAATTGGATCGCCTGAGCCAGCGCATTGCGGAACTGGAAAATAAATTATTCGCGGCTTCTCCGGAAATGGCAGCGGCGCAAAAAGAATGGGAACGACGCGCGCTAACTGAATTGCAAAGTAACCGGTGGAATTGGACTTCAGTGAAGCCTGCGCAGGCTTCCGCCCGGGATGGCACGACCCTCACGGTGCTGGATGATGCCTCGGTGCTGGCCAGCGGAAATAATCCAGGGAATGACGTTTACCGGGTGACCCTCCGGACCGAGCGCAAATATATTACCGGCATTCGCCTGGAGGTCTTAACGCATGATTCCATGGATCATAAAAGTCTATCGCGTGGAGGCGGCAATTTCCGGCTGACGAATTTTGAAGTTTGGACCAGCTTGAAGCCGGGTGAGCGGGAAAGAATGTTGAATCTGGAGAGTGCGACAGCCGATTACGAACAGGTGGGCTATCCGGTCAGTTCCAGCGCAGAAGGTGACAAAGACCGGGGCTGGTCGGTGGATGGCGATAAATTGGCCACCAATCATCAGGCCGCCTACGTTTTTGAAATGCCACTGGCGGGAGGGCCAGGGACGAGTCTGACGATTCGATTGAAGCATCAATCTCAAGAGAAGAAACTGAACATCGGACGGTTCCGATTATCGCTGACTTCGGTGGACCGGCCTTCGTTTGAAGAGCAGGGGATTCCCTCAGAGATTATTAAAATTCTGCAAACGGCACCGCCGACCAGAACGACGGCGCAGGAACAGCAGTTGGCGAAATATTTCCGCCGGATCACGCCGCAGTTGGATGTGGTCCGGTTGGCTTTGAACGGGGTCCGGAAACGGAAGGAACAATTGGAGCGGCGTATTCCCAACAGTTTGACGTCCCAGTCCGTAACGCCCCGGATGATTCGCATCTTGTCACGCGGCAACTGGATGGATGAATCCGGTCCAGCGGTGCAACCCGGAGTGCCACACTTCTTGCCGGTGACGGGGGCTAGCGCTGCCGAAGTCAACCGGCTCGATTTAGCGCGTTGGATTACTTCCCCCGATAATCCGTTAACCGCGCGGGTTTTCGTCAATCGCCTGTGGAAACTTTATTTTGGCACCGGAATTTCGCGCACGCTGGATGATTTCGGCGTGCAAGGAGAATGGCCGGTGCATCCGGAATTGTTGGATTGGCTGGCGGTGGAGTTCAGAGAAAAGCAGTGGGATATCAAGCATCTGGTGAAACTTATGGTGATGTCGCGTACGTACCGGCAAACCTCCGGTGCGGATGCCAAATTGCGCGAACGTGATCCGTACAATCGCCTGTTGGCGCGGCAGTCGAGTTTTCGTTTGGACGCCGAGTTGGTGCGGGATAATGCGCTCGCCGTTAGCGGGCTTTTGGCCGAACAGATTGGTGGGCCGAGTGTGAAACCGTACCAGCCCGAGGGCTATTACGCGCAGTTGAATTTCCCTGTGCGCGGTTATGATTCAGACCATGGGGCCAGCCAATACCGGCGCGGTTTGTACACGCATTGGCAGCGGACGTTCTTACATCCAAGCCTGCTGGCGTTTGACGCTCCCAGCCGCGATGAATGCACGGCCGAACGGGTGCGTTCAAATACCCCATTGCAGGCGCTGGTCCTGTTGGATGATCCCACCTATGTAGAAGCGGCGCGGGCTCTGGCGACGTTGACTCTCCAGTCGGGCGGTCAATCCGTGGAGCAACGACTGAATTGGATTTTTACCCGCGCTTTATCACGTGTTCCGACTGCCCCCGAACGAACAGTGTTGACGGGTGTGTATGAGCGTCAACGGGGGATTTACAGTCGGGATGAGGAAGCGGCGAAAGCTTTGCTCACAGTCGGTGAAGCACCAGTGCCAGCCGGAATGAAGCCGGCTGAGTTAGCGGCGTGGACGGCAGTGGCACGGGTGATTTTAAATTTACAGGAATCGATCACTCGCGATTGAGTGTGATCAGCAAATGGAAATCGGCGCACAAATAAAATTACAGCAAACCCGGAGAACGTTTCTGGGCCGGATGGGAATTGGCCTCGGAGCCATGGCCCTGCAGACGTTATTGCAGCCGGCTCAAGCAGAGGTTCAGTCATCATCAATGAAGAGTGACCGATGGGAAGGTGTGATCAAACCGCTGCCGTTCCTGCCCCGGGCGAAGCGGATTATTTTCCTGTGCATGGCGGGCGGGCCTTCGCAATTGGAAACTTTTGATTACAAGCCCAAATTGCTGGAGATGGATGGGAAACCGATGCCGGCCTCTTATACGGTCGGACAACCTATCGCCCAGCTTCAAGGCAGCATTTTAAAATGTTTGGGACCGCAACATGCTTTCAAAAAATCCGGACAATCCGGGCAACTTATTTCGACCGCCCTGCCTAACATTGCCAAACTGGCGGACGACATTTGCATCGTGCGGTCTATGCAGACCGAGCAGATCAATCATGATCCCGCGCATTTATTTCTGAGCACGGGAACGGCTATTCCGGGCCGTCCGAGCATGGGCTCGTGGTGGCTTTACGGCTTAGGCAGCGAAGCGGAGAACCTGCCGGGATTCGTCGTGTTGACTTCATCCGGCGGCGGTCAGGGGCAACCGGTTTCAGCGCGGCAATGGCACAGCGGATTTCTGCCGGGCCGTTTTCAAGGCGTGCAGTTTCAGTCCAACGGAGATCCGGTGATGTATGCGGGGCGGCCGCCGGGTGTGGGCGTCGAAAGTCAGCGCGAAGTTATCGATGCGGTTGGCGCGATGAACCGGTTGCGGAATGACGTAGTGAATGATCCGGAACTGGCCACCCGCATCAGCCAGTATGAAATGGCGTTCCGGATGCAGGCCAGCGTGCCGGAACTGGTCGATCTGAAAAAGGAGCCGCAATATATTTTAGACGCCTACGGGACCACCGGGAACGATGGCTCTTTTGCTGCCAATTGTTTATTGGCCCGGCGGTTGGTGGAGCGGGGCGTCCGTTTCGTGCAGCTTTATCATCGGGGCTGGGATCATCATGAGGACGTGAAAAGCGGGGTGCTGGCAACCTCCGCGCTGGTGGATAAAGCCACCGCGGCACTGGTGCTCGATTTGCGGCGGCGCGTTCTGCTGGAAGATACCTTGATCATCTGGGGCGGTGAATTTGGCCGCACACCGATGGCGCAAGGCAATGGCCGGGATCATCACATTCGCGGTTATTCCATGTGGCTGGCGGGTGGTGGAATCAAGCCCGGCATCAGTTACGGCAATACCGATGAATTGGGCTATCAAGCCGTGGAGAATCAGGTTTCCGTGCATGACCTGCACGCCACGGCCTTGCGCCTATTTGGGGTCGATCACTTGAAATTAACCTATCGCTTTCAAGGACGTGATTTCCGGCTCACGGATGTTTCCGGAAATGTCGTGAAAGAAATTCTGGCGTGAACGCATGTCCACGCTGAACCCGCTGTGTGAACCGCAGGCAGTTACTTATTACGGATCGTATTTTCCAGCACAAGGATCGACGGGCCGCGTTTCTCCCATTGTTCCTGCAAGACTGAAGGCACGTCCATGAAAGACCGGTTAAACGCGCCCAGCACGATGTCGAGATCGCCATCACCATCAATGTCGCCCACATCAAAAGTAATCCACCGGCCGGAAATGCTTTCGACAAAAGTTGAAGCTTCAAATTTAAAATTTCCCTGATTTTCCAGATAAACGAAACTCTCTTTGAAACGTCCCTGATAATCGGGAAAGAAGGAAATGGCAGCGATGTCCATCATTCCATTCATGCGAAAATCGGCCGCAATGGCTTTGTAAGCGCCATACATCGGATAGAAATATGCCTCGTGGAAATTATTCTTGCCGTCATTCAAGTAAACCCGGATTCCGTGATAATTTTTTAGCGGAGGAGGAAACAACAGGGTATCACCATTGTCGCCGTTCGTGGCGATGATGTCCATGTAGCCGTCATGATTGAAATCGACCAGTTGGAAAGAGGAGTGGCCCCAGGCAGGGTGCCGTTCGGTAATGATGCGCTGTTCAAATTCGCCGTTGCCTTTGTTCAGGAACAGATAAATTCCTTCACGGGCCTGGGCCATCATGACGACGATGTCCGGCTTGCCATCATGATTGAAATCGTAAACTTCAGCCCGCACCGCCCCCGCCCGTTCAATCAGCACATGCTCCTTCAGGCTGTTATCGGCCATCCGTTCATACCAGGAGAAGTGTCCGACAATATTACCGTAGGTGCTGACCACGATATCTTCCCGACTATCACCGTTAAGATCGACAAACGTGGCGCTGGTAGGACGGGCCAATTTATCCATGATCGTATGAATCTTCCCTTCGGTGTTGCCGGTTTTCTCCAGGAAGATCAACTTGCCAGTCGGGTCATCGGACGGAAAAACACTGCCGATCAATGTGAGCAGATAGCCGTTATTCTTAAAGCCGATGTCCACCGGGGAACTGTCCACTGGAATGAGTCCCTGAATGCTGCCGTCGGAATTGATAATGGCCAATTGTTTGGCGTCGCCGTCACCGACGTAAATTTTCTGATTCGCCGGATTAATCCTCACCATCGTCGTCAACGGATTGCCGTGGCGATATTTGGTATCCCGCACCCGGAAGTTTTTCAGCCCAAGTTTAATGGGCGGCTTATTGGTTTGTGGCAGCGGACTGATCGGAGCGGTGGTGACGTAATAGTTAACGATGGATTTCAGATCCGGCACACTGACCAGGGGCGTGGACGGTACCAGGCCGGATTCCTGAACCAGTTTTCCGCCCGGCAGCGTGCTCCAATCCATCGGATTATAGCCCAGCCACATATCCATTTTGGGCAACGCTTCGTAAGCCCAGGTGAAGCGATCGAGCAATTGCGGTTCCGGAAACATATGGCAGGTCACGCAGACTTGCTCGGCGAGTTGCCGTCCGCGTTGCAGTTCCGCCGCTTCCGAGCGGGTCACCATTTGTGCCGCAGGATCAATAATGGTTCGACCGCCTTGCTTCTGGCCGGTTGCCGACGGGTTTTGAACTGTCGCAACACTGGTGTTCTCCGTCTGGTTTACTCCGGGAGTGTTGTTTTCCCCGTTAATGCCTTTTTTATCTTGAGGCCAAAAAATCAACACCAATCCCACTCCGATTACGACGGCGACCAATATCGGAAGGATCGGGCGGCCTTGCGGCGAGGAACCGTCCGGGGTTTCTTCAGGAGGTGTTTGTTTGAATTGTGGCAAATCCATAAATTATCCCACGTTTGAACTGAATCCGGTTCGAGCAGATTGCACGACCGGTGAAGGGGCGTCCGCGTGCAACGCTGGGCGGTGCCCATTTGGCAGGAGTTCAAACGACATTTCCCGGAATGGTAGCGGACTGACCCGGCCCTGTCCACTCTCTCACGCAAGTGGGTTTTCTTCATGCACGACGGTCATTTGTGTGGTGTTTGGAGGAGAACGATTGACACGTGAGCGCGGGAAAGTCATTTTTTGAAATCAAATCAATGCCTCCCATGCCGGGCCATTTTGAAGCTGTTAACCGGGATTCTGAGTCCGCTGGAAAGCCATTTGAGATAGGCGCCTTGCTCGTATGACTTCATCCGAATCGAATCACTCGACGTCCTCGACTGCCACGCCGTGGTATGCGGGCGTGACGTCGTATCAGTGGCTCGTTCTGCTGATCGCTTCGTTGGGCTGGGTGTTTGACACGTTTGAAGGGCAGGTCTTCGTGGCGAGTATGAATGAGGCCATGCCCTCATTGCTGCCGCCCGGTTCATCGCGCGAACTCATCGCTTATTACAATAATATTGCCTTTGGCGCTTTTCTGCTGGGCGGAGCCTTGGGTGGCGTGGTCTTTGGCGTCCTCAGTGACCGGATCGGGCGGACAAAGACGATGGTTTACACGATCCTGATGTATTCGCTGTTTACCTGCGTGACCGCTTTAGCAAAGACCTGGTGGGAGATGGCCGCTTTGCGATTTCTGGTGGCGATGGGCGTGGGAGGAGAATGGGCGGTTGCCAGTGCAATGGTCGCGGAAGCCCTCGGCG
>JBEHZA010000188.1:0-8907 GCA_048497895.1 Verrucomicrobiota bacterium | reverse complement strand
ATGTAGGCTATCATAACGAGCATCATGACTTTCCCTGGCGGATGCAGGATACTGCTCTCCGTGAATGTTTCGGTAACCCAATTAACCGATCGACTCCTCGCCTCTTACGCGCGCGTAGGTGGCATCAATCATTTGGATGGAAAAAACCTTCCTTCCAAGAGTGCTATCGCGAGCATTACCGTGGATTTGCTGCGACTCCTGTTCCCCGGCTTCTTTGACCAAATGATCTTTCACTCTTCCGAGTTGAAAGTCGAAACGGCCACCTTGATTGACTCGGTGTTGGGCAGTCTGGAAGACGAAATTTATAAAAGCCTTCAATATCACAATCCCGATCACATCAAAGCCAAGGAACTGCGCCACTTCGCGCATGAATTGACGGTCAATTTTTTAAGCAAAGTGCCGGATGTCCGCGAAACCTTGCAGACCGACGCCGAAGCGGCGTTCAACGGCGATCCGGCCGCGTTGAGTAAAGAAGAGGTAATGGTGTCATACCCCTTCATCGAAGCCATCGCCGTGCAACGGCTCGCGCACGAACTCTATTTGCACAAAGTCGCCCTGCTCCCACGCATCATGACTGAGTGGGCGCACAGCCGTTCCGGCATGGACTTGCATCCGGGCGCGACCATTGGAAATTATTTTTTTGTGGACCATTGCACGGGCACGGTCGTTGGAGAAACGTGCATCATCGGCAATCACGTGAAGATGTATCACGGCGTGACCCTGGGCGCGCGCTCCACCTCCGGCGGCCAGCAATTGCGTGGCAAAAAGCGTCATCCGACCATCGAAGACAACGTTACCATTTATCCCGGAGCAACGATTCTCGGTGGAGAAACCGTCATCGGCGCCGGCAGCACCATTGGCGGCAACGTCTTCATCATGGACAGCGTCGCCCCCAATTCACTCGTGATTTACGACGGACTGGATATGCGCGTGCTGAACAAAGCGGATAAACACGGCCCCGCCGTGGATTTCCAGATTTAGCAGAAGACGCACAAAGCTTAGTCGAACAACCGCTGAAACTCTTCGACGCTGATCCCAACTTGGCGAATGATGGCGCGAAGTGTTCCCGTATCGATTTCTTTATGATTCGGAACAACCGTTTGTCCAAATGGAGAATCGCGTCTTAAGATGATATGGCTTCCGTGCTGCCGACGCACGTAAAAGCCTAACTGCTTGAGAGCGTTGACCACCTCTTGGCCGGAAACCCTCGGTAGTTTGCTCATACCGCCACTAAGAGTGCGTCGAACTTGTCCTCTGGCACAGGTAAACCATCCTCTTGCAAGACGAGGATATACCCATCGATAGCTTCCTTAATGTTGGTAATCGCCTCTTCTCTCGTGCCGCCCTGAGATACACATCCAGGGAGGCTTGGGCATTCAGCCACCCAATAACCATCCTCACCGGGATAAATGATGGCTTGTCTCATATTGCCTAAAATAGGAGGTGAATGTTTTCCGGTCAAGGGCTTGAAACATGCCCGGTCAGGCAATCCGCATCGTCAACCCGCCGTCGATCGTGACTGTTTCTCCGGTCATGTAATCATTCTTCGTCAGCATCAGGATCACTTCGGCAACTTGCTCAGAAGTCCCTTCACGATGCAGCGGGATGCGTTGTTCAAGGTTCAGCTTCTTCTGCGCTTCGGACATTGCCGCGTGAAAGCGCGTACGGATTACTCCCGGAGCCACGCAATTCACCCGGATATTGTCATCCGCAAATTCACGGGCCAGCGCGCGCGTGATTTGTGGCAAAGCGCCTTTGGCCGCCTGATAGGCAATGTTCGTGACTACGCCACGAATACCGGCTGTGGAGGATACGAGAATAATCGCTCCTTCCTTTTTCCGTTTCAAATGCGGAATCGCCGCGCGGCAGAGATAAAAAACCGCGTGCACATGCACATCAAAAGCGCCATGCCAATCCTCCGGCGTAATTTCCAGCAGCTTGCCGTTTACCGCGCCGCCGCCGGCGTGAATCAACACATCCACGCCGCCCAGCTTCGCCACGGTCTCTTCCACGCAACGCGTGCAATCCGCCGGTTTGCCGCAATCGGCCAGAATAATTTCCGCGCGCCGGCCCAAAGCTTCAATCGCGTGCTTAAGCTGGAGAGCTTCCTCATCGCGGTTGCGGGCCACGAGCGCCACATCCGCGCCTTCACGCGCTAAAGCCAGCGCTGTCACTCCGCCAATCCCTTTGGTGCCACCCGTCACGAGACAAACTTTTCCGTTCAATTGCATGTTAAAAAATCCTGTTCACTGGTTGATGTTGCACAATCCATGCAGCGGCCTTTCAAGACCGTCAATGGAAATAAAAAAATCCGGTGAGCAGGAGCGCGGCATTCATGCCGCTTCACCCTAAGGAAGTCCATTCGATATTCGCATGCCATCGCCAGCTTGGACACTGAAGCGGCATAAATGCCGCGCTCCAAAAAATGTGCCAATGCGCACGCGATTAAACCAGACCAGAAAACGATTGCGCGTTACTCCGCTTTTTTCTTCACGAAGGTATGCGTCGCGTGGCCAAAATAAACCTCGGCGCCTTCCATGACCGTTTCCGACAGTGTCGGATGCGGGTGCACCACTTCAGCCAGGTCTTGCACCGTTGCGCCCATCTCCACCGCGAGCACGCCTTCGGCAATCAATTCGCCCGCGCCATGCCCCACGATGCCCACGCCTAAGACACGTTCCGTTTCCGGATCAATAATCAGCTTGGTCAAACCATCCACGCGATCCATCGTCAAGGCGCGTCCCGATGCGCCCCACGGGAATTTCGCCACCTGCACTTCGCGGCCCTGCTTCTTCGCTTCCGTTTCCGTCAGACCGCACCAGGCCACTTCCGGATCGGTGAAAACCACGGCGGGAATCACAATTTTGTCGAACGCGCTGTTTTCACCGGTGATCACTTCCACGGCAATCCGCGCCTCTTTGGAAGCCTTGTGTGCGAGCATAATGCCGCCCGCCACGTCGCCGATAGCATAAATCGCCGGGTCATCCGTCTGCTGCTGATTGTTGATCTTGATAAAGCCGCGATCATCACGTGTGACCTTGGTATTTTCCAATCCCAGGTCTTCGCAGTTCGGCACGCGGCCCACGGACACCAGCACACGATCGTAAAGTTCTTCGAGCTTTTGGCCATTCACCTCGCTGATCACTTTGATCTGCTTGCCGCTGGTGGACATCGAAAGCACTTTGGCTTTGAGCCGGACTTCTTTAAAAGCCTTCTTCGCGTAAGCTGCTACGGGACGCACCAGGTCCGGATCAGCGCCGCTCAAAATCGAATCCAGCGCTTCAATCACGACGACTTTGCTGCCCAGCGAAGCGTACACCGTGCCCAATTCCATGCCGATGTAACCGCCGCCAACCACGAGCAGATTCTCGGGAATGTCTTCCACTTCCAATGCACCGCGCGAAGTCATGATGCGCGGATTGCCCAGATCAAACGCCTTCGGCAACGCCGACTTCGAGCCCACGGCCACAATCGCCTTGTCATAGGTCACGAACTTCTGCCCTTCGCTCGTTTCCACGCGCAACGATTGCGAGCCTTCAAAATGCCCGCGTCCGTACATAACTTCCACTCCGCGCATCTTCGCAAGTTGCGTAATGCCGCCGGACAGCTTGGTCAGAATCGATTCCTTCCATGCGCGCAGTTTGCTGAGATCAATGGTCGGTTCCGCAAAAGTAATGCCGCGATGCGCCGATTCCCGCGCTTCCTTGACCATTTTGGTCGCATTCAACAACGCCTTGGAAGGAATGCAGCCACGGTTCAGGCACACGCCACCCAGGCGTTTGTCCTGCTCGATCAGGATTACTTTTTTGCCTTTGTCCGCAGCGTAGAACGCCGCCGCGTAGCCACCAGGCCCGGCGCCTACCACCACAATGTCAGTCTTAATCGGTTCCATATAAATCAAGGGGATAAACGAAGGCCGTTTAGATTTTTACCTGCGCTTCGTCGAAATTCGTCAGGGCCTGCACCAGGTCCACCGTGAAGCGTGCCGCTGTGCCGCCGTCAATCACGCGATGGTCATAGGAAATCGCCACCGGCAACAGCAGGCGGGCTTCCACTTTGCCGCCGACAATCGCGGGCTTCACCGCGCCACGGCCCAGACCGAGAATGGCCACTTCCGGCTTGTTCACAATCGGCGTGAAGTGAGCGCCGCCAATGCCGCCCTGGTTGGAAATCGTAAACGTCCCGCCTTTCATATCGTCTGCGGAAAGTTTGCGGTCACGCGCCTTTTGCGCCAGCAGTTCGAGTTCTTTGGAAAGTTCCAGAAGTGATTTCTTATCCGCATCGCGAATAACCGGCACCACCAGGCCCGCTTCCGTGTCCACCGCAATGCCGATATGGTAATACTCCTTCTGCACGATTTCCTGCGCCGCTTCATCCAGGCTGGAATTGAAAACCGCGTGCTTCTTGAGCGCAGCCACTACTGCCTGGATGACGAACGGCGTCAGCGTCAGGCGCCCGCCCGCTTTTTCATAAGCCGGGGCGAACTTTTTGCGCAATTCATTCAAGGCCGTGATATCCGCATCTTCAAATTGCGTCACGTGCGGAATGGCATTCCAGTTTTCCACCATGCGCCGGCTGATCACCTTGCGCAGCGGAGTCATGGATTTCTTCGTGACCGGTCCCCATTGGGAGAAATCTATCGATTCTGCCACCGGCTTGGCCGCGGCAGGTTGAGCCGCCGCTGTAGGCTTCGGTTGTGCGGCCAGCTTTTGCAGGCGTTGGATGTAAGCCCGGACATCGGCCAATACAATCCGTCCGCCATTTTCACTGCCGCGAATCTTCGTCAGATCAATGCCCAGTTCCCGGGCGATTTTGCGGATCGAAGGCGCGGCGGCCACTTCCACATTCGAGGGAGCAGCTTCCGTTTCTTCCACCACCGGTTCCGGTTCGGCGGCAGCCGGAGCAGCCGGTTTCGCCTTGGCTGGCTTGGGCGCTTCTGCTTTCGCTTCGGCGGCGGGAGCTGGCGCAGCGGCACTGGCGCCTTCTTCAATCACGGAGAAAAGCACGGTGCCCACGGAGACGCGGTCGCCCTCTTTGATGCGGATCCTGGACACCTTGCCCGCGGCCGTGGAAGGAATCGGCGCGACGGCCTTTTCATTCTCCAATTCCAGAACGGTTTGGCCCTGGCTGACTTGATCGCCTTCCTTCACGAGGATGCTGACGACCACACCGGAATCCGAACCTTCGCCCAATTTGGGAAGCTTAACGTCCATAAAATTCAATCGCTCAAAATTAAAAACAGAACCCGGAAATCAACGGTCTGGTTTTCCCGTCAAACAGCGGATTCTGTCCGTTCAATCCTAGAAACAATACGGAAACACTTTTTCGGGGTCGATACCCAAATCTTTAATCGCCTGCGCCACCACGGAACGCTCAATCTGTCCTTTTTGTGCTAGCGCATACAAGGTGGCTACGACCGTGCATTCGGCATCCACTTCAAAGAAGCGCCGCAAACGTTCACGCGTGTCACTGCGGCCAAAGCCATCCGTGCCCAGCGTCGTCAACCCGCCCGGCACCCACGGCGCAATCTGTTCCGGCACGATCTTCATGAAATCAGAGACCGCCACGAACGGCCCCTGCTCTTTTTCCAGCACTTGCTCCACGTAGGATTTTTGCGGCGTCTCCAGCGGATGCAGCAGATTCCACCGCTGACAACGCAACGCTTCGTTGCGCAATAATTTGTAATTCGTCGCGCTCCAGACATCGACGGAGACATTGTAACGTTCCGCCAGAATTTCCTGCGCCTTCAATGCCGACCGGATAATCGGCCCGCTGCCGAAAATCTGTGCCTTGTGCTTTTTGCCTTCCGGCCCGGTCTTGAATTTGTAGAGCCCTTTGAGAATGCCTTCCTCAGCCCCCACAGGCATCACCGGCATCTCATAGTTTTCGTTATACAGCGTGAGGTAATAGAAAATTTCTTCACCCTCTTGATACATGCGGCGCATGCCATCCTGGACAATGACGGCGATTTCATACGCAAACGCCGGATCGTAAGTGAGCAGTGTCGGAATCGTGCTGGCCAACAGCAGGCTGTGACCATCTTCATGCTGCAAGCCTTCACCATTCAGCGTCGTGCGGCCAGCCGTAGCGCCCAGCAAAAAGCCCTTGGCTTTAATATCGCCCGCCAGCCAAATCTGATCGCCAATGCGTTGGAAACCGAACATCGAATAATACACGAAGAAGGGAACCATGTTCACGCCGTGCGTCGCGTAAGCCGTGCCTGCCGCAATGAACGACGACATCGAACCCGCTTCGGTAATGCCTTCTTCAAGGATTTGACCATCCTTCGTCTCGTGATAATAGAGCAGCGATTTCTTATCCACCGGCTCGTAAAGCTGGCCTTTCGGCGAGTAGATGCCGATCTCGCGGAACAACGCATCCATGCCGAACGTGCGGGCTTCATCCGGAATGATCGGCACGATCTGACGTCCGATATTTTTGTTGCGCAGCATGGAACTGAGCAGACGGACAAACGCCATGGTCGTGGATACTTCGCTCTTGGCCGAGCCCTTCAAAAATTCTGCAAAATCAACCAGTGTCGGCACCTTCAACGGTTGCGCCTTCACTTCGCGTTTCGGCACCGAGCCACCGAGCGCCTTGCGCCGCTCGAACAGATACTTCATTTCCGGGCTGTCCACCGGCGGGCGATAAAATGGTGTCTCAACAATTTCTTCATCGCTGATCGGAATATTGAAACGCGCCCGGAATTCGCGCAGTTCTTTTTCGTTCAGCTTCTTTTGTTGATGCGAAATATTGCGGCCTTCACCCGCTTCACCGAGGCCGTAGCCTTTGACCGTCTTGGCCAGAATAACCGTCGGCTGGCCCTTGTGTTCCACCGCCGCTTTGAAACCCGCGTACACTTTGCGCGTATCGTGACCGCCGCGCATGAGCTTGTGAATCTGCTCGTCGGTCAGGTGATTCACCATTTCGAGCAATTCAGGATATTTGCCAAAGAAATTTTTACGCGTGTAGCTGCCCGGTTCGACCGTGTATTTTTGATACTCACCATCGACCACTTCCTGCATGCGTTTGACGAGCAGGCCCTTGGTGTCCTTCTTCAGCAGTTCATCCCAATCGGAACCCCAAATGACTTTGATGACATTCCAGCCGGCGCCACGGAAAGCCGCTTCGAGTTCCTGAATGATTTTGCCATTGCCACGCACCGGTCCGTCCAGCCGTTGCAGATTGCAATTCACTACCCAGACCAGGTTGTCGAGATTCTCCCGCGAGGCCAGCGTCAGGGAACCGAGTGTTTCCGGTTCATCAGATTCGCCGTCACCCACGAAGCAAAATACTTTGGGTTCTTCGGTCCACTTCACCAGCCCGCGCGCTTTCAGGTAACGGTTAAACCGCGCCTGATAAATCGACATGATCGGCCCCAGCCCCATCGAGACGGTCGGGAATTGCCAGAAATCCGGCATCAAATACGGATGCGGATAAGAAGAAAGCCCACCACCTTCCGCGAGTTCCTGCCGGAAATTTTGCAAATGCCGCTCATCCAACCGGCGCTCCAGAAACGCCCGCGCATAATTGCCCGGCGTCGCATGACCCTGGAAATAAATCAAATCCGCCGGACGATCCCCTTCGCCGCCGTGGAAAAAATGGTTATAAGCCACTTCGTAAAGCGTGGCGGAAGAAGCAAACGTGGAGATATGACCGCCCAACCCGGAGTGCTTGCGGTTCGCGTTGACTACCATCGCCATTGCGTTCCAGCGGATGATGCTCTTGATCTTAACTTCCGTCTGCCAATCGCCCGGGTACGCCGGCTGTTGCTCCACGGGAATCGTGTTCACGTAGGGCGTGCTGACCGGGCGCGACGCTTCCACGCCGGATTCCTGCAAACCCGCCAATACTTCTTCCAAAAAATGACGGGCCTGATCCCGGTCCTGTTCCTGCAAGGTGGCGGAGAGAAATTGCTCTAAAGCGGCGAATAACCTGGGATTGCTGCCGCCGGATTTGCCTTTAAAGGCCGCCGCCGTCTGCGCGTCACTTTTCTGTTGAATGCTTGTTTTCACAGCCAAAAAATCTTTTCACCGCTCTTACTTCACGATTTCGGGTAACACCCCGCCCCGCAAAACCTTTACGTTGTAGTTCAGCAGGCATCCCCCGCCAACTGAAATAACGAAAATTCTTTTGACGGCCCGGAACTCATGATAATCCATTTCCGCTCAATTCCAAGCGGCATGCACTATTTAGATTTAACGCTCCCGACCCCGACCCGGAATCTGGCTCTGGATGAAGCCCTGCTGGACGCCGCCGAAGCGGGCGCGGGAGGCGAATGCCTGCGTTTCTGGGAACCAACGGAACTATTTGTGGTTGTTGGCTATGCAAACAAGGTTTCCCGCGAGGTTAAACGTGATCTTTGTCTCCGGAGAGGGATTCCGGTCTTGCGCCGGTGCAGCGGTGGCGGCACCGTTTTGCAAGGCCCCGGCTGCTTGAATTACACCTTGATTTTGCGCGCGGATGAAACGGGCCCATTGGGAACTATTACCAGCGCGAATAGTCACATTATGGAACATCATCGTGCGGCCTTGTCCGGCCTCCTCCAGCAACCGGTGAATATCCGCGGCCACACCGATCTCGCGCTCGGGGAACTCAAGTTCTCCGGCAACGCTCAACGGCGAAAACGGCGCTTCCTGATCTTTCATGGCACCTTCCTGTTGAACTTCGATCTCCCGCAAATCGAAGCTCTCCTGCCTCTGCCGTCGCAGCAACCGGACTATCGCGGTGATCGTTCGCATACCGCGTTCCTGACTAATATCGCGGCCCCGGCTGCGGCGGTTAAGACAGCTTTGCAGCATGCCTGGCAGGCGCTTGAGCCCCGGCTCGAAGTTCCATTGGACGGCGTTGATCAGTTGGTCAATGAAAAATACCGGTCATACGACAACACGTTGAGCATGAACTCTT
>JBEHZA010000187.1:0-8942 GCA_048497895.1 Verrucomicrobiota bacterium | reverse complement strand
CTCGGCACAGGAATCGGCCGCTATGATGAATGGCATAAAATCCGTCAGGGCCGGGCGCGGATTGTGATTGGCGCGCGGTCGGCAATTTTTGCGCCGGTAGAGCCACTGGGGTTGATTATCGTGGATGAAGAACACGAGCATTCCTACAAGCAGGAGGAAGCTCCCCGTTACAATGCGCGGGATGTGGCCGTCGTGCGCGGACAGATGGAAAAGGCCGTGGTGGTGCTCGGCAGTGCGACGCCGTCCATGGAGAGTTCCTACAATGTGCATCGCCAGAAATATGTGCTGCTCGAAATGCTGGTGCGGGCGGATGACAAGAAGATGCCGATTGTGCGGGTGGTGGATATGCGGCAGGAGGCGCGCAAGGAAAAGGGCACACCGATTTTCTCGCTGAAATTGAAGGAGGCGATTACCCAGCGGTTGGAGAAAGCAGAGCAAACCATTCTCTTTCTCAACCGGCGCGGGTATTCGACGTCCCTGCAGTGTCCGAAGTGCGGTTACGTGGCGGAGTGCCCGAATTGCAGTGTTTCACTGACCTATCACCGGCACATCCAGAAATTGTGCTGCCACATTTGCGGCCACGAAACGGCGGCACCCAAGGTGTGTCCGGATGCAAAATGCCGCAATCCGGAAATCCGTTACGCCGGTCTGGGCACGGAAAAAGTGGAAGACACGTTAAAGAAATTGTTCCCGAAGGCGCGCATTTCGCGGATGGATTCGGATACGCTCAAGCGCAAGGAGGATTACCGCACAATTCTTTCAGATTTTCGCCGCGGCAAGATCGATATTTTGGTGGGGACACAGATGATTGCGAAAGGGTTGCATTTCCCGAATGTCACGCTGGTGGGGATCATTTATGCGGATTTGAGTTTGCACCTGCCGGATTTTCGCGCGGGTGAACGAACCTTTCAGTTGTTAACGCAAGTGTCAGGACGGGCAGGTCGTGGTGACGTGGAAGGAGAGGTGATCGTGCAGGCCTTTACGCCTTTTCATCCGGCGATCCAATATGCGCGACGGCATGATTTCAACGGGTTTTACGATCAGGAGATGGAATTTCGCGAACAACTGAAGTATCCGCCCATCGGACGCGCGGCCTTATTAACTTTGAAGGGAAGAAACGAAGAGAAAGTTAGGTTTACTTCTGATCACCTGCGTAAAGAACTGGAGCAGGCGTTGGGAGAGATCAAAGACCTGATTATCGCTGGCCCGGCACCGGCACCTTTATTGCGCGCGGAAACCTACTATCGCTACCAGATTATGCTGCGGACCCGGCAGATGAGTACGCTCAGCCGGTTGTTGGCCCGTATGGTGGAGCAAACGACGTTGCCGGATGAGGTGACGCTATCGGTGGACATTGACCCGGTGAACTTGTCCTGAACCCAACCGCTCACCCGCCGGTGATGCCGACGGGTGAGGGTCAGGAAGGGGGTAAATTACATGGGTTTAATGGGGGTTTCTGCTGAAACCTTCGCCATTTCCTCGACCAGCTTTTTGAATTCATCCAATCCGGTGGACGGAATGATGATGGTGTCGCGTCTTCCCCCGACATCTTCAGTAATGCGGAGAAATCTGCCGCGAGGATTCTCTTTCAGCGTAAAGACAAAGGTCTTGCGCTCAATTTGAATCTTTTCGCTTTTGATTGTTTCCTCATTTACCGGTGCCTTGGGTATGGAATGCGTGTACGGACGATGTCCCGCTCCTCCCCCGAAAGGAGACGGCCGCTCATTAGAAATCATATACCTTTATTTCCCACTCAGTACTAACCGTGAACAAGACACCTGTTACATACCTTTTCTTCACTGACCTTGTTTTGTCAACTTCTGAATTTCGCGGTGGGAATAAAACGCGGCTGATTGGGAGGATTAATGACGCGCCAAGTGTAGCCTAAAAGTCCGAGAGTGACGAGCAGGTTGGCCACTTGGGCTACGCCATGCCAGAGGGCGAACGTTCTGGCCGCCGCTTCCCGTTCAGCCGGTTTGGCAGTGGCGCCATAACGGGTGTAATGCAGCCGCTTTAGTTGCGGTTGCAACACGATGCCATTCAAGAGAGTAAGTCCTGTGAGGCCGAGCACGACGTACAGGAGTAACCGTTGCACGGGACGCGCGGTATAAAGCCATTCGATCAATAAATTTCCCAGCGCAATGCCCGCGCACCAATATTGAAGTAAATAATAGCGTTCCAACAGAATTTGAGCGATGGCTCCGGCGTAGCCACGGGAAACTGGAGCTGCCGGTCCGCCAAACAAATTCAACATCTCATTGGAAAAAGCAGCCGGCCCGATAAAAAAAGTAAACAGTACGGCGGCGCCAAACCAAATCGCGGCATTGACGATGCCGGTGAATCTTAAGAAGGCTATCACTCCGTTAAAAATAGGTAAAAGCTTCGCCGCTGCCAAGCCTCGATTCTGTGAGCGAGCGGAGTCAGGGCTAAACGGGCCTGATTGATGGCGATCCAGATCAAGCGTTGGCTCCTTCCGGATAGGCTTCGGCGACGAGGGTGGCCACGGTCAATTGACTGGCGAGTTCATGCTCGGCTTGTTTGATGCGCTCATATTGTTCCCGCACGTGTTGACGGGAGGGCTCGTCTTTGGTTTCCAAATCCGGCGACCGGCTGTTGCGGACGGCTTCGAGCAGGTGCAGGCAGTTGATTTGATCCAACGGACGGGCAGGCACGTAAGCTACGTCGGCCGTGCCGGTTTCGATCACAATTTTGGCTTGGGAAAGATTGGTCAACAATTGTCCCACCAACCGGGAAGGCGCGCCAATCGCATCCGCGATTTGCAGCAGAGTGGCGGCTTTGCGCCCCTCCTGGAACCGGTGGCCGATAAAGGTCATGAGCCGCAACGTAATAAATTCGCGGCCGGACTGACTTAACGATTCCACCTGACGCGCCTGCAGGTAAGAGCGGCGGTTTTGATACGCGTAAGCCACCTGGGCGCCGAAGAGCAGAATCATCCACGAAAGATACAGCCCGATCATGATTACCGGGATCATGCCCAGGCTGCCGTAAATCTTGCTGTTGGTCACCACGCGCGACACATACAACACGCTGAACATATTGTTCAATTGCCAGAGGCAGCCGCCAACAATGCCGCCAATCAAGGCGGCGCGCCAATACACTTTGGTATTCGGCATCAGTTGATAGAAAAGCGCGAAGGTGATGCTTAAGATGAAAAAGGGCAGGAACCGGAACAGGATGACGACGAGTTGTCCGATCCCCCACGGCATTTGCTCCATGATTTCCTTCACGGATTGGAAATAAGGGCCACTCGTCAACGCCAGCGCCACAGTGAGAAATATTGGCCCCAGGGTGAGCGCGGCCCAGTACTGCACGATGCGCGCAAACCAACTGCGCCCGCGAGTGACGCCCCAGATGTCATTGAAAGTGTCCTCAATCCGGCTCAGCATGGTAATGGCCATAAAGACCAGCGCGATCATGCCGGTAGTGCCCAAAGCGCCGCTGCGGATATTCTGAATGAAGGCGTTCAAACTTTTGGCGATTTCTTTCTGTTGGGCGACGGTTTGGGAGTCGATGGGAGCGTCCATGCCTTGCCGGGTTGTTTCCGGAGTAATCGTGGCGACCACCTTTTGCACCAGTTGCTGGATGTGTTCTTCCCCTTCGTTTTTCAGGACACTGGCATAGACACTGGCGATGACGGCGAGCATGGGAACCAGCGCCAGCAGAGAGGCGTAAGCCAGGGCGGAAGCCCGCACCGGACAGCGGTTGCGCACAAAACTGCGCCAGACGAGCAGGCAGAAATGGAGAAAGCGTTGGAAGCGGGTCAGGGTATGCTCGTTCGCGGCCAAATGGGTTTCTTCACCCAGGACGGCTTGCGCCTGCGCTTGAATCTGCCTAAGTTTGGACAGCGAATTATTCGCCATAATGCTTTAACACAGGCTAACAGAGCGGTATCTTCCGTCAACCGGCCTCGCGAATGCAAGCCCGGTGCAACTTTGAACTTTATAGTTTAAACTTTTAACTGATAACCTGAATCGTGGCTCGTAAAGAATCGACGGAATCAAATGAAAAGCATCATGGCTTTGGTGATATAGCCGGCATCGTCCTGATTGGCGTAGCCATGCTGATGCTCTGCGCGCTCTTTTCCTATGACCGCAATGACCTCGCGGCCAACCGGGTTCCCGCCAATGAACATCCGCACAATTGGGTCGGGCCTTTTGGCGCTTGGACGGCTTACGGGATGTTTTGGATCTTTGGCGCGGCTGCTTACCTCGTACCGCCTTTTCTGCTGGCGTTTGGCCTGGCTCAATTTACCCAACGGCTGGATTTTTTGAATCGCCGCTGGCCCTGGGCGTTGCTGCTGGTATTTACCTGCACGGGAGGGCTGGATTTATATCCGTCTCTCTTTGAGACGATTAAAGCGAATCTAAATGCGCCCAGCGCCGGTGGATACATTGGCATGATGGCTAACCGCTGGGTGTTTGTACAATTCTTTGGCAAACCGGGCGCCACTATTATTTTGTTCACCGTGTATCTCGTCAGTTTTCTATACCTGACCAATTTTAAATTGGGCGAGTGGCTGGAACATTTGCGGGCGGCCCGGGCGGCGAAAGCGGAAGTTGATGCTGCTGATGAAAAGGCATTGGAAAAACGCGCGCGCGAGTTGGAGAAGCAAAAGAAGAAGCTGGAGGAACAGGTGCAAAAAAACGTTCCGGCCAGCGCCTCCAGCCCGTTTGAAGACGAAGCCCCGGCGGATAAAGTCAATCTGGGTGCAGACCTGCAACCAGTGCCGGAACCGACCGTGCGCGATTTGAGCGTGCCGCAAGCCAAAGCGGGCGAGCCACCCGTCAAACCTGCCCGCGGCAAACAGAAGGAAAAAGCCGAACTGACGGAAAAAGAGATGATGGACGTGGGCGACATTATTTCCGCCCGCGAAATTGCCGCGGCTTCAACCAGCGATGTTTTAGGCAAGGATTCCGGCCTCAAACCCGCTGCGGCTCCGGAGGTGGAGGAAGAAGCGGCTGTGATTGCGCCGCCGGTGAATGGCAAAGCTCAGCCGGAGCCGGAGCCCGTGGAAGCAGCCGTGACCGTTCCCGAAGAACCGCTGCCGCTCCCATTGCCCAAGCCCCGGATGACGGCGAAGAAGCATAAGCCGATTACCGTGGCTTCCACGCCGATGATCGGGAATTACAAATTGCCGACGTTGGATTTCCTGCAATTTGCCGATCTGAATGTCAAACCGACGGAGTCGAAAGAGGAATTGATGGCCAACGCGCGACTGATGCAGAACACGCTGGCGCAATTTGGCATTGAGGTGCAATTGGGGGACATCACCAAGGGGCCGACGATTACCCGTTACGAATTGCATCCGGCGCCCGGCGTGAAGCTGGAGAAGATTACTGCGCTGAATAACAACATCGCGGCTGCACTCAAGGCGGAACGCATCAACATTCTCGCGCCCGTGCCGGGTAAAAGCTCGGTGGGCGTGGAAGTGCCGAACGCCGTGAAGACCAAGGTCATTATGCGTGACCTGCTGGAATCCGATGAATGGAAGAACAGCAAGGCCCGGATTCCGTTGGCGCTGGGTAAAGACGTTTACGGTCAGCCGATCATCGCCGACCTGGCAGAAATGCCTCACTTGTTGATCGCCGGCAGCACGGGCTCCGGTAAGTCAGTCTGCATTAACTCCATCATTGCCTCGTTGCTCTACAAGTTTTCGCCCGATCAATTGCGTTTCGTGATGATCGATCCCAAGGTCGTGGAATTGCAGCAATACAACGTCCTGCCGCATTTGGTGGTGCCGGTCGTGAACGATCCCAAGAAAGTCATCCTCGCGTTGCGCTGGGTCGTCAACGAAATGGAAAAGCGCTACCAGATTTTTGCCAAAGTGGGCGTGCGCAACCTGAAATCGTTCAACGAGCGGCCCAAGGACAAGCCGATTCCCAAGGCAGAACCGGAATTGCCATTGACGGTGAATAAAGAAAAGGTTGAAGCGGGTGCGGATGGGTTTGCGGTGGAATTGAACGAGGAAATTGTCGTTCCGCGCGAGGATGACATCGTCATTCCCGAGAAGCTCAGCTACGTGGTCGTGATCATTGACGAGTTGGCCGACTTGATGCTCGTGGCCCCGGCGGACGTGGAAATGGCCATCGCCCGTATCACGCAAATGGCGCGAGCCGCCGGTATTCATTGCATTGTCGCCACGCAACGGCCTTCCGTGGACGTCATCACCGGGGTGATCAAAGCGAATATCCCGGCGCGTATCGCCTTCCAGGTGGCGGCCAAAGTGGATTCCCGGACGATTCTGGACGCTATGGGCGCGGACAAGCTGCTCGGCAAAGGCGATATGCTCTATCTGCCGCCTGGTTCCGCCCGGTTGACGCGCGCTCAAGGGGTGCTGATTACCGATCAGGAAATTCAGAGCGTGGTGGATTCCATCGCTGCCCAGGGCAAACCGAGTTACGAAATGGAAATTCACAACGCTTTGCAAAAAGCGCCCAGCACGGCAGCTACCAGTTTTGATTCCGACGGGGGCAGTGATGAAGACGAAGATTTGATTGAACAGTGCATCGAAGTGATTCGCAGCGAGCAAAAAGCCAGCGTTTCCCTGTTGCAACGGCGTTTGCGCCTTGGTTACACGCGTGCGGCCCGGATTATGGATGAATTGGAAAACCGCGGCATCGTGGGGCCGAGCAAAGGGGCTGAACCGCGGGACATTCTCATGGATCTGGATGGCGGCGGAGCGGATGGGGCAGGGCAATAGAATCGGGTTGGGGATTTGGATGCTTCGGAAGCTGAAAATTGGTGGAGCTTTCGTGAGTCCCGGTCTACTTGGATATTGAAGCGGCATGAATGCCGCGCTCCTTGGCCTTGGCGTGCCACTACTGAACCAATACTCCGTGGTAGAATGAGTTTTGAATCGTGAATCGCATTTTCCTTCAACTTCTGTCACACTGGTCGAGGTTGAACTCTGCGCGGTGGGGAATAAGATTACTCTTGGTCATCAGTCTGAATTCCGCTTTTGCGCAAACACCTGCTGTTTCTGAAGCTCCGTTGCCGACGTTGACCACGGCACGGCAGGTTCGTCACCTGTCTCCGGAGGAAGCCAAACGTCTTTACCCAGTGCATTTGAGTGCGGTGGTAACGTTCATCGATCCGAGTCACACAATTTTTATTCAGGACGCCACCGGGGGAACGTTTCTGTTGGCGAAGAGCCTCGGTATCGAGGTGCAACCCGGTCAACTCATCGAATGTGAAGGGGTTTCTTATCCCGGTCTTTATGTGCCGGGGATCACGCCGAAGAAGTTGCAGGTGATGGGACAGGGGCAACTGCCCGCCGCTGTGCCGGTGACTTATGCCCAACTCGCGGCCGGCCAGTATAACTATCAATGGGTGGAAGTCAGCGGCATTGTCCGTTCTGTAACGACGACGAACAAAGATCGCATTATTCTCCAATTGGCTGTCGATACCGGGCGGCTGGAAGTTCAAGTGTACGAACCGGCGCATACGAATGCGTTGGAATTGATTGATGCGAAAGTGCGGATTCACGGATTGGCCGCTGGTTTCATCAATGACAAGCGCCAGTTGGTGGTGCCGCATTTGCGCGCGAATAATTTTCGTGACGTGATTGTGGATGAGCCGGCTCAGCCCGATCCGTTTGCGCTGCCGGTCAGCCCGGTTGTCTCGCTGCTGCGCTTCACGCCAGAGGGAGTGCATGGGCATCGGGTGAAAGTGGGCGGAGTGGTGACGTATCAACAACCGGGGCAGGCGCTCTTCATTCGGGAACAGGATCGCGGTTTGTATATTCAAACTCCGCAAATGGAACTGTTGCATCCGGGCGAAGTGGTGGAGGTAGTAGGCTTTCCGGAAATGGGGCCTTTCAGCGCTTTTCTGCAGGATGCCAATTTTAAAAAAATGGGGAACACGGCGGAACCTTCCGCCGTCCACACTTCCGCCAAGGATGTATTGAAAGGCGCACAAGATGCGAATCTGATCACGCTGACGGCTGAACTCATTGAGGTGCTGGGCAGCCCGAATGAATGGGTATTGGTGCTGCAATCGGAAAAGACGTTGTTCAATGCGCGCATTCAGCGCACGCCGGAGGATATGTCGCTGGCTGATTTGCGTTCCGGCAGCCGCTTGCAATTAACCGGGGTTTGTCGTGTCGAAGCGTCCAGTTACGGTTCCACCAGCTTTAGCACGCGACCGCGGTTGTTCGATTTATTGCTGCGTTCACCGGCGGATATGGTGGTGCTCCAAACGCCCTCGTGGTGGACGGTGCAACGTTTGTCCGTCGCCGTGGCGTTGCTGTTGCTCCTCGTTTTGTTCGCGTTGATTTGGGTGTGGCAGTTGCAACGCCGGGTGCAGGAACAGACGCAGATTATTGCCGAGAAATTACAGGCTGAAGCCGCGGTGGAAGAACGCCAGCGCATCGCCCGTGAATTCCATGACACCCTGGAACAGGAGTTGGTTGGCCTCTCTCTGCGCCTCGACGCTGTGGCGATCAAAGTGCCGGATGCCAAGGCGCGCGAAAT
Organism: Verrucomicrobiota bacterium; assembly: GCA_048497895.1. Taxonomy (GTDB): domain Bacteria; phylum Verrucomicrobiota; class Verrucomicrobiia; order Limisphaerales; family JBEHZA01; genus JBEHZA01. The sequence continues at coordinate 450 of JBEHZA010000187.1, read as the reverse complement.
TCTCGATGTGGCCCGGCGGCTGGTGCAGCGTATTCAAACGGAGGCGCGCCATTTCGTTTGGAATCTGCGTGAGCGCGCGCTGGAGGAAATGGATTTGGCGGGCGCTTTGGCGCGGTCGGTGAATACGGTGAAGGGCAACGGAACGATCGAATTAAATCTGGAAGTCAAAGGCCAGCCGGTGCGTTTGCCTGGGGTGGTTGAACATAACTTGCTGCGCATCGGCCAGGAGGCGGTGACCAATGCTTTGAAGCATGCTCAGGCGCAGAAAGTGCAGTTGGAAGTCGATTATGCGCCGGAGACTGTGGTGTTGCGCGTGAAAGATGATGGGCGTGGGTTCGCCGGTGATTTCTCAACCCAGGCGCAACCAGGACATTTTGGGCTCAAGGGAATGGAAGAACGGGCCCGCAAAATTGGCGCTACGTTCCGGGTTCGCAGTGCAGTGAATCAGGG
>JBEHZA010000186.1:0-8962 GCA_048497895.1 Verrucomicrobiota bacterium | reverse complement strand
TGGTCAGCCGATCCAGTTTATCTTGAGCGTGGAAGGCCCCGCGCAACGCCTGCCCAGCGCCATCGAAAATGATCTGTTACGGATGGGACAGGAAGCCGTCACGAACGCAGTTAAGCATGCACAAGCCAGCCGCATCGAAATCCGCCTGATTTTCGATCAGCACCACGTTCATCTGGCCATCCATGATGACGGTTGCGGTTTTGATTCCGCAAACACCACCTGGGTCGGCTCCGGTCATTTCGGTTTGGCCGGCTTGCGCGAACGGGTGGCCAAATTAGGCGGAGTGCTCAACCTCCACAGCCAGCCTGGCAAAGGCACGGAAATACAGGTCGAAATCCCAATCTCTTTAACCACCTAAAATCGACGGCCGGTTCACTCCCCAATCCAAAAAGCTAACGCCTATGAAACGATTAAATAAAATCCGGCTGCTGGTCGTGGACGATCATCTGATCTTTCGGGTGGGACTGCTGGAGTCCATTCACACCGAACCGGATTTAACGGTGATTGCGGAAGCGACCACCGGACCAGAAGCGGTGGAATTGTACCGCCAGCATCAACCCGACATCACCATGATGGACCTCCGGTTGCCGCTGCTGAACGGCGTGGAAGCCACCAGCGCGATTTGCAAAGAATTTCCAGAGGCGCGCATCATCGTGTTAACCACCTATGAAGGACATGAAGATATTTATCGGGCTTTGCAAGCCGGAGCCTGCGCTTACCTCGTCAAAACCGTGATGCGGGAGGAATTGATCAAGGCCATTCGCACGGTTCACCATGGACAATCCTATCTGCCGCCGGAGGTCGCGGTCCGGCTGGCTCACCGGCAATCCCGCGCCGACTTGAGCAGCCGTGAACTGGAGATTCTTCAACTCATTGTCAAAGGCAAGAGCAACAAGGAAATCGCCGCCAGCCTCTCCATTGCCGAAGTTACGGTCAAAGTCCATGTCCGCCATTTGTTGCAAAAATTAAGTGTCAGTGATCGCACGCAAGCCGTTACGGCCGCAATTCAAAGCGGCATGGTGCATTTGGACTAAAGCGCTTCCACTGCGCCCATTATCCCAAAGGAGTAGGTTCGATTACTCCGTTTGGATAGCTAGGCAGGAACGGCTGCGCACCTTAAAGTGCAGGCACACTCTGACACACCCAGGCGCATGCTTGATATATATCCAACACCCCTGACCACGCCCCAATCAGAATCAAACCCCATGAATACGCTGGCAAAAAATACCGTTTATCCCCCCTCAGGCCAACTAGCGCGCACAACTTACCGGGCCTGTAAGCCGGGCCTTGATTGGGGTCTGCGATGGCTCGTTCTGGCCATGCTCATCGGCTGGGGTGCTTCCGCGCATGCCGTCACGGCCAATATTACCATCGTGGACTCAGCCTCCAACCACGTCCATTCAATCGGCAGCTACTTCACCCTCCAGGTTTCGGTCGACCAACCCGGCATTCGCTGTCAATGGCGCGATTATTCAACCAATGTCTTGAGTGCGTGGACCAACCTTCCCAGCTCCGGTTCCACCACGATCACCTCGCCGACCAATACCTGGGGCTACTACGAACTGGTTTTTAATTCCACCAATCCCAGCGTGCTGCTTCCCAACCGGACCAACTCTGAAGATCGGCCCTATGGCTTCGTCATCTTTCCGGCTGTCACCCGCACCAATAACACCGCCGCCCGCATGGGCATGAACAAACCGTACGTCGCACCTTATCCAAGCGATGTCGGAATCGATCCTTATCTCGGCGGTTGGATAAAGACGTTGACGTGGACCAGCACGGGCAGCAATTGGTGGTCGATCGAAATCCTGAGGAGAAGAAACGCTGGCCTCGAAGAATTGCCGCTCGTGGAAGGCGCTTACTGGGACAGCGATTGGAACGGGAGCAGTTGGGTGTCAGTCGATGACACAAAAGTCATTACCAATTCGCGTTTGAACAATCTCAAAGCTAAATTCCAGGGGCTGGTCCATGCCGAGCCCAGCGTGAAATACTGGGAACTGGGCCGGGAGGAAAATTTAGGGTCACGCTATACCCAGGCGCATTACTGGGACAACTTAAACAGCAAAGCTCAGGCCTGCCGCGACGCCGTCACGGCCGAAGGAGCAGCCAACGTAAACTTCATTTACCAGATCGTGGACCACAACAACACGAATCACATCCAACAATTTCTCACCAATTCAGCCTCCAGCCGTTTTCAAATCCTTTCGCTGCACCCGTATGCCTGGAACAATTATCCCGCCACGGATTATCCGGATCCGGAGCTCTGGTTAGGCAAGTTCATTGATGACACTCACACGACCCTGGCAAATAACGGCCGTGCCACTATGCCGATCTGGTTCACGGAAATGGGCGCCCCGGTTCAGGACAATTACCCCGGCGGACCGTTCGGCTATAGCCCCTACACCAGTCATGACAACGGCGTCAGCCGGGGCAAACTCCCCATCTTCATGGCGAAGGTGGAGACCCTTTCCCTCAGCAAAGGCGTGGACAAGATTTTCTGGTATGAAGCCAAGGACGAAGGGGCTGATCGCGCCTATGCCGAAGATAATTTTGGAAACCTGGATTACCTTGGCTATCCCAAACCGAGTTACGCCACTTACTTCGCGCTCCAATATCACCTGGCCGATAACGATCCGGATCCGATCAATCCCTCTCATTCCATCGGCTCGGTTCAGGCTTACGACTTTGTAGGGCAGGATAAAACCGATCCGCATGTGCAAGTTGCCTGGACCTACAATCCCGCTAACCCCACCAATGTCGCTCTGTTCAGCCTGCGCCCCGGCATGGTTGCCAGTAATATCATTAGCGTTAAGGACACGGTGGGAGCCGCTCTGCCGGTTCCCACGGGCACCGGTCTAAACGTCAATGATAAGCCCATATTTCTTACCGAGATTCCGTTCACTGATTACGAGGTCGAGAGTCTGCTGGTCACCAATACCGTAGGAAGCACTCATAGCCTGGTTGACACGAACCTCAGCAACGGGGGCGGAACGCAATTGGACTCCACCGCGACCGGCAATTATATTACTTATGTAGTGCCCAACGTCAGCGCGGGAACTTATCAGGTAATCGTCGGTGTTAAGAAATGGAATTCACGGGGTATTTTTCAACTTTCGATCGGCAGAGCCGATAGCTTTGACACCTCCAAAAGTGACGTTGGCACGCAGCAGGATCTTTACACCGCAGACCCGGCTTTTACTGAAGTCAATGTCGGCACGTGGATCCCTGGTACTTCCAGCGATAAATGGTTCCGGTTCACAGTCGTTGGGAAGAACAGCAGCAGCACCAATTACTATCTCGCGTTCGACTATATCAAACTCATCCCGCACTAACCCTCTGGGGCCTCGTCATTTTGCTGACGCGGTTGTCTTCTTCTCACTGATGCACCAGAGGTTCTGGTAAGTGCGGATGAAAATTTCTCCATCGGAAACTGCCATTGAGCCGATCGCTTTTTCACCCAGCGAATTCGTGGCGATTAATTCAAATTTCGGACTGGCCCGCAAAATAAAGGCATCGCCGCCTTGATTGATGGCAAACAATTTATCTTCAGATAGCACCAGGGAAGACCAGTTTTGCGTAGTCGGACCGGGGCCTTTCAAACGCTCTTCCCAAATTAATTTCCCGGTCTTCAACTCAAAACACTCGGCAATTCCCGGATCATCCAGCACATAAATATATTCACCGCTGATGACGCCGGAACCGATGCGTTGTTTGGTTTTAGGATGCAGCCACAGCCGGTGCGTTGCCGTCACATCGCCTTGCCCGCCAGCTTTGACCGCGAGCGCCGCGCCGTTAAATCCGCCCATTGCCACGACAATCCCGTCCTGATAGATGGGCGATGTGTAAACCAGCGGATTCAAGCCCGCGCAGGTCCAAAGCTCTTTTCCTGTTTTAGGCTCAAAGGCGCACACGCGATTCGGATAGGTCATGATCAATTCATCATGCCCGTTGACGGTGCGAATGATGGGATCACTCCAGGAACCGGCCCAAACGGCTTTCTGACCGGGAGCCGCATCTCCAGAGCCGCCACCGGGTTCATCGTGCTGCCAGATTTTTTCACCCGTCTTCAGATTCAGTGCGATCAGAAAAGTCCGTTCACCGGGGCCGAAATTAAAAAATACGGCATCTCCATGCAGAACCGGCGAAGCGCCATTGCCCCAGATGTGATGCTGAACACCCAAGTCCTTGTGCCAGATTTCCTGCCCATAAAAATCGTAGCAATACAGCCCGGCTGACGCAAAAGACACCACCACCCGTTTTCCATCCGTCGCGGGTGAGGCGGAACAGTAAGGATTGGTTTGATGCGTCGTCTCTTTCTCCGCTACCACCCCTTGTTGCCAGAGCAATTTGCCATTGTTCCGGTCGAAACACATGAGCGTGCGCCGGTTTTCTTTTTCGATAGCTTGCGTCACGAACACCCGGTTACCCCAAACGACGGGGGTCGAGTTTCCGCGCTCCGGCAACGGGGTTTTCCAACGCACATTCTCAGTCGGACTCCAATGGGTGGGCAGATGCTTTTCGGTCGAAACGCCATCACCCGTCGGACCGCGCCAGGACGGCCAATTTGCAGCCGAAAGGAAGGAGGCGGATAAAACCAGTATGGCCAGGGACGGAGCCAGTCGAGCCAGGGATTTCATAAGTTGAGCATACCCAATTGACCATGGAACGCTACTCTGGAAATGACGTCGCTATCACCCACGGGTTACGGCTGTGGTCCGTCGAAAAAAGAAAAGACGGGCAACTTTGCCCGTCTTCACTGAATTCAAATGGACTGACTGTGCTTACGCTTTTTTGTAAGCCGTGATCGAATCAATCCGGTAACGTTTCTTCACACCATCCATATCGTAATCGATTTCATCACCCACCTTGCGGTTGAGGAGCGCCTGACCCACCGGAGTCAGATAGCTGATGATGCCATGGTCAGGGTCCGTGTCCCACGCGCCCAGCACGCTGAATGTTTCTGACTGATTGGCGTTGAGGTCCGTGACCAGCACCGAGGTGCCGATGCTGACGACATCCGTCCGCACATTGGCGAAGTCTGTTCCCCGGGCGCGGGTCAACTGGTTTTCCAGTTCACCTTTGCGGCGCATGAGCACTTTCTGCATTTCTTTGGCCGATTTATATTCGTGATTTTCACGCAAATCACCGTAGCTGCGGGCAATCGCGATGTCGTTGCGGTTGGCCGGAATCTTCTTCTCGACCAATTCCGAATATTCGTTTTTGCGCCGTTCCAGACTCTCCCAGGAAACCACCAGTGTGGAATCCTGCTTGGTCGCTTCACCAGTGATGAGTGACTGAATGGCGGGATAGCTCTTCACGATGCGGGCCAGCAGCGAGCGCTTATCCATATCGTCGAAGCTCGGCGAAAGCTGCAAGGCACGGGTCAAATCGCGAATAACTTCGATGTCCGCCGAGCCGATCAATTCCACCAACAACGTTTGGTCATCGAGAATGAAATCACGGAGACGGTTGGAACGTTTTTCATTGAACTGATCTCGTTCCATGGCCGTGAGCATGGCGCGGAAAACTTCCGGCCCGAGAATATCGGCGAAGCTGTCGGAACGTTCTTTGCCCAGCCAGAGCAGCAATTCACTGCTGGCTTGATGCTGGCTGATGAGGCGAGCCAGGGTTTCCTTGAGCGAGTCAATCTTGCCACCCTGAATCAACAGGCCGGCGCATTCACCGCTCAATTTAGCGGGAACCACGTTCAAAATGCCCAACAGCGATTCCACCCATTGATTGGGGTTGGTTTCCTGGAACGAGTGCAAGGCCCGGCGATGTTTAGCCGCCGGCATATCTTCGAGCAGCGAAGCCAGGCGCAAATTTTGTCCCCAGATGCTGCCTGCGGTCAGTTCGCCTTCAGCCGGAGTCAAGCCAGCCGCTTCGCGAATTTCGTCACGCAGAAAAATGGCTTCCAAAGCGAGCGCGGGTTGCGTGCGTTGGTGGGAATTAATATCCGCATTCAATCCGGCGATAATGATCGTCGCGGCGGCTTTGCGGTCTTTCAAATCAACAATGCTCTTCAGCAATTCCGTGCCGACCACGATTTTTGCCTTCAAACCTTTGCAGGCTTTAAATTCTTCCAGCAGACGTTCCTGGAGGGAAATCTCCACGGACTGATAAATAATCGGGTCCGTCTTTTTGAGCGGCACTTGAAAGTGACCGTCTTTTTTCATCTCGCGCTTGGCGACTTCCCACCACTTTTTCCAGTCGCTGGCGATGACATCGGGAACGAGGACCTGCTGGATCTGTTCCAGCGTGGCGCGGTCGCCATAGCTTTGGAGCACGAGCTTGATTAAATCGAGGTGATGCAGCGCGGCCATCTGGCGCAACGCCGTAATATCGGCGGCTTTACGAGCCAGAATATGGTCCTTGGCAATCGGCTTGAGCGATTCCGCCGCAAACGCAAGATCCATCGAATGGCTTGCTTTACCGAGGAAATCAATCGTAAACCGCGCGAAAACAGTATCGACCGTGGTAATCTTGCCGAACCCCCAACTGCGGTGCATGCAATAGCCTCCCTGGGCCAGTTGCACCAAGGGTTCCAAGTGCTGACGGTTGATTTTCCCGGCGGCAACTAATTTTTCAAACTCTTCTCTCATAATATCAAATAACTAGCACGCAGACGAATAACGGTCATTATTATGCAGTGCGTAACGAAAAACCAAGAGAAATTGCCGTGCGAATTTTACAGCGCCGGGAAGCCGGGAAAGATTACCTGGAAAACCTGCTGGAAAGTGTGCTCGCGGAAAACCCGCTTTCACCCGCCAACCGGGCGTTGGTGCAGGAGATAGTTTACGGCTCCGTGCGGCATCAATCCGCGCTGGACTGGCTGGTCGCCCGCAAAACCGGTGGTCGCGAGCAAAAGCCCATCCTGCAAATTCTGCTGCGGCTCAGTTTATACCAATTATTCTGGCTCGACCGCATTCCTAATTACGCCGCGGTTAATGAAAGTGTGGAACTGGCCAAACAACTGGGTTACGGCCCCCAAAGCGGGTTTCTGAATGCCATCCTGCGCGGTTACCTGCGCGAGCGCGAAGAGACGGAACGGCAATTAATGGAGTTGAAGCGGAACGATCCCGCCACCGGCTACTCTCATCCGCAATGGCTCTTTGACCGCTGGGAAAAACGTTGGGGCCGCGAACCCGCGATTCAATTGTTGGAGTGGAATAACACTCCGCCCGCAACTTATGCCCGCCTGAATACCTTGCAGACCGATGCCGGAAAATTGCTGACTCACTGGCGACAGGAAGGCGTAGAGTATGATTTCTTCCAACGCGAATGGGCCGGGGAGAACCTGATGTTCAAGCTGAAGCAGCATCCACCGCTGGCACGGCTGGAGAGTTTTCGACAGGGCGAATTCTATATTCAAGACCCCAGCACGCTGCTGGCCGTTCATACCTTGAACCCGCAACCGGGCCAGCATATTCTGGACCTGTGCGCAGCGCCCGGCGGCAAGACCACTTATATCGCGCAATTGATGAATAATCAGGGGCGCGTCATCGCGCGCGATGCGCAGGTGGAACGGCTCAAGCTGGTCGCGGAGAACTGCCAGCGCTTGAAGACAACTTGCGTGGAAATTCCTGATCTCACCCCCATGTCCACGGCCTTGCCCCGGCGATTCGACGGCATTCTGGTGGATGCGCCCTGCTCCAATACCGGTGTAATCCGTCGGCGCGTGGATTTGCGCTGGCGCATTCGGCCTGAAGAAATCGAACGGCTTTGCGTTACGCAATTGGATTTGCTACGGCAGGCGGCGCAATTATTGAAGGATGGCGGCTGCATCGTTTACAGCACGTGCAGTCTCGAAGCGGATGAAAACCAAGGGGTGATCCAGCAATTCCTCGCGGCGCATCCCGGATTCCGCCTGGAGTCGGAGTATGAATCATTCCCCTTCCGGGACGGTGCGGATGGCGCTTACGCGGCTAAACTGGTGCGGGCTTAACACACCTCACGACTGCCATTGGCCCCACCATTGCTCGAAGGATTCGGGTTCGCGCACCACGCGCAAACGTCGGCCATCGTGCCATAAGACTTTGGCGTAACCGTGCGAAAAACGCGTTTCCCACGGAATATGATAGGCACCGGCTTCCATCCAGACGAGGTGATCACCCGCGCGAATGGACTGGGGCAAAGGCCGCCGGGTAAGCTGATCGAAGGCCATGCACGTCGCCCCACAAACCGCCGTTAATCCGGTGGTTCCACCGCGCCGCGGCACGGTTAAAATCTCATGCGCCTCCCAATTGGATACTAAAGCGTGCGTCGTGCGGCCACCATCGCAAATCAATTGACGCACGTTCCGGCGCACTTTCACCTCGCGCACCTGCACCACCAGCACGCCGGAACGGGCACTGATAAAACGCCCGTTCTCCAGCCATAATTCCCGTACGCCGGGAAACGTTTGCAGGAGGCGCTGCTGGAGTTGCGCCAAATCACTCAGCAAAAAACCGGCATCGTAAGCGTGGCCATCGCGGGACAAAACATTAGGCGGCGGCAAGCCTCCCCCACAATCAATATAGCGGGGCGCAAATTTCGCCGTGCGGCAAATCTCAGCCACCTCCTGCAAGGCCCGGCCATAAATGGCTGGTTTCGCAATATTCGTCCGCAGATGAAAATGAATAATTTCGAGCCGCACACGCGAGCGTTGGAGAAATTTCAACGCCCGCACCGCTTCCTCGCGCTGCATCCCGAACTGCGTGGGAAAAGCGGGCGTTTCAGGATCAAATTCTTCGCTAGTGTGAAGGCGCACGCCCACCTGCCAATCAAGCACACGCGCTTGCGTCACTAACGCCCGCGCTTCGGTGAGGGAATCAAAATTAATCCGCAAACCGCGCAGTTTGTGACGTGTCAGCCAGGTCTGTTTGGCGGGACCATTGACCAGAATCCGCTCGGGAGTAAAGCCTTCGCGCAGGGCTGCGAGTAATTCAAATTCACTCACCACTTCGATGCCACCACCCTGTTG
>JBEHZA010000185.1:0-8968 GCA_048497895.1 Verrucomicrobiota bacterium | reverse complement strand
GGTCAATGAAGGCCAGCAGCGCAATCGGAAGGCAGGCGAGGGCAGGGATGGCCCATTGCCAGAACGGCAATAGGCTGCGGTGCTCGCGATTGGATTGGCTGGCCCCAAATAGCCGGGACTTAAGCGCCGGTGAAGGGTTCCGTGGCTGCCAGGAACTCAGGTGCTTTTCCAAGTTGTCCAGTTCGTTCATAACTTTCTCCATTTAAACAGGTTTTAAGCTTTTTCAAACCGTACCGATAACGCCCCGCCGCGGTGTTGGGAGAAACCTCCAGCAACCGCCCAATAACCTCAAAGGTGTGTTGATGCCAAATCTTTAAAACAATTACTTCGCGTTGTTCGAGGGGTAATTGCGCCAGACAGGCCATGGCTGCACGTTCTTTTTCCGTTTCTTCGGAACCTCTTTCAAACCAACGGGTTGACTCCCACTCGCGCCGGATTCGACGCCAGAGAGAACGACGATAGTTGAGGGCCTGATTGCGAAAGCTGCGCAAGACGTAATGTTCCGGTTGTTCAGGCACCTCTGCCAGGCGCATTAAGGCAGTGAACGTTTCCTGAAGGACGTCTTCAGCTTCGCTGTGACTCAAGCCAAGCGCCCGGCCATAGAGGAGGATTTCCGCCGCTTTTTTAGTATAAAGCCGCTCGCACCAGGCCACGTTTTCAGCGTTGATCTCGTTCACTTTCACCTCCATAGACACCATGGTCGGTAAATTTGTATGAAAATAATTTTAAAAAGAACAGCCCATTACCGGATTAAATCGGGCTTTAGGAACTGAAACCGCATTTGGGGCTTTTCCTCGGTGGGCAATGTTGTTATTGCTAGCGGAACCTTTAGAAAAAATACATGGGCGCACAATGGAAACAAGCAGGTCGCGTGGCCAACGCCACGAAACGCGGCCAGATTATCGGCAAAATCGTACGCGAACTTTTGGTCGCGTCCAAACTGGGCGATCCTGACCCGGAGTTGAATGCGCGGCTGGCGGCGGCGGTGGAAGCTGCCCGCAAGGCGTCCGTTCCGCGGGACACGATTGAGCGGGCCATTAAGAAAGGCTCCGGCCAGACGGAAGAGAAGGTTTCGTTTGAATTGGTGACCTACGAAGGCTTCGCGCCGCATAAGGTGCCCGTGATTGTCGAGTGTCTGACGGATAACCGCAATCGTACGGCGCCGGAAATCCGGCATATCTTCCGGATCGGCCAATTGGGCAACCCCGGTTGTGTGAATTTCTTTTTCGATCACCTCGGCGTGGTAGAGGCAACGCACACCGACAAAACGCGGGATATTGAAGGGGATGCGATTGAAGCAGGAGCACAGAACGTGGAACCGCTCGAAGCGGAAGAAGTGCCGGAAGGGAGCATTGGCGCGCGGTTTTTGTGTGAGATTAAAGACTTGGATACGGTTTCCAAGTATGTCGCCAAGGCGGGTTGGAAAGTGAGCGCTTCCGAATTGCGTTATCTCGCGAAAAATTTAACGGAATTATCCGAAGCCCATAAAAAGGAAGTGGTGGATTTCCTGCAAAGCCTGGATGACCATGATGATGTGCACCGGGTTTACGCGGCGATTAAATAGTGGGTGGATTTAAACCACGGGTTGGCATGGTCTGAATATCTAATCCAGATTTCAAAGGACCTGGCGAAAACCATGGTGACAACACCGGGAATTCGCTCTGAGTCGTAATTATTTCTGCCAACTTTTGAGCACACTATGGCGAAATACCTCATTTCATTTCCAAGCGCAGCGATGCTTGTACCCGATGGCGAATTGGAGACGGTTGGTCGCGACGCACGCGCGGTAATTGAAGAAGCAAAAGCCGCCGGCGTATATGTCTTCGGCGGCGGCATTGACGAAGCGGTCCCGCCGGTGCTCGTCTCCGCCGATGGCACGTTCTCCCCTGGCGGATACTCGTGGGCGCCTCCGCTCAATGGCGGCTTCACGGTGCTCGAACTGCCCTCTCGCGAAGCGGCGATTGCGTGGGCCGCGCGCCTCGCGAAGGCCTGCCGCTGCCAACAAGAGCTGCGAGTATTCGGGTTCGATCCCGCTTCTTAAGCGGCCTTATTATTGCCAGCCGAGCAGTTTGCCGCCGTGGTAGGTGATGAAGGCCAGCACCCAGGCGAGCGCGCCCATGTAAACCCACTGAAACACGGGCCACTTCCAGGAATTGGTTTCACGGCGGACGATGGCGACGGTGCTCACGCATTGCAGGGCGAACACGTAAAACACCATGAGCGTCACCCCAAGCAGAGGAGTGTAAATCATCGTGCCATTGGCGCGCTTTTGGTCTTTCAGTGTATTCGCCAGTGATTTGGTGCCTTCATCGGACTCCTCAACTTTGCCGACGTTATAAACCGTGGACATCGTGCTCACAAATACTTCCCGCGCGGCAAAGGAACTGACGATACCGATGCCAATTTTCCAATCAAAGCCCAGCGGGGCAATGGCGGGCTCAATCACGCGTCCCAAATAACCGGCGAAGCTGTGCCGCAATTTTTCACCGCCTTCTTCTTTGTCCAATTCGCTTAATTGCGCGGCGCGGGCTTCTTCAAACGCCTTGGCGTCTTTGCCGTCCGGCGGAGTGCTGGCGGTAATAGTCTGACGTTTGGCCTCGAATTCTTTGGTTATGGCTTCGCTGCGGGGATAGGTGGCGAGGAACCAGAGGAGAATGCTGATGCCTAAAATGACCGTGCCAGCCCGTTGCAAAAATAATTTTGAACGATCCCACATATGACGCAAGGTGACTTTGACCACGGGCCGTTTATACGGCGGCAATTCCATGATAAGGATGGGCGGCTCACCTTTGAGCAAAGTGGCCTTGAACAACCAGGCCATTAGAAGCGCCACGATAATACCCAGCAAATACATGGCGAGCATGGTGAGCCCGGCAAGGGTGAAGAGGCCAAAAACTCTTTGGTCAGGAATACAGGCGGCAATGAGCAGAGTATAAACGGGCAGGCGGGCGGAGCAACTCATGAGCGGCGCAACGAGAATGGTTACCAAACGGTCCTTGGGGTTTTCAATCGTGCGGGTGGCCATGATGCCGGGAATGGCGCAGGCGAATGAGCTGAGCATGGGAATGAAACTTTTGCCGTGCAGACCGACTTTGCTCATCAAGCGGTCCATCAGAAACGCGGCGCGCGCCATGTAACCGGTATCTTCCAGCAGGCCGATGAACAGGAACAGCAAACAAATTTGCGGCAGGAAAACGACGACGGCACCGACTCCGGCAATCACGCCATCCACCAGCAGGCTGTTTAAATCGCCTGGAGGAATATGGCCGCCGACCCAGTTGCCGAACCAATCCACTGCGGCTTGCATGGCATCCATGGGGATGCGGGCAAACGTAAAGATGCATTGGAACATGAAGGCCATGATGCCGACAAAAATGAGCATGCCCCAAAGTTTATGAGTCACGATGCGGTCCAGCCGGTCGCTGAAGGTCTCGTGATTGACGATGGTTTCCGTCACGGCGATACGGTAGATCGTAGCGACGCGGCCATATCGCGATTCAATAGTGACGCTGCGCCAATCAATTTCCTGTGCCTCAAGCCGCTGGCGGGCGGTGCTCACGGCGGTGTGAATTTCAGCCGGATAATGCTCTTTCCCTTTGGAGAGAACCAATTCATCGCTCAGCAGCAGCATGGCTTCCGCTTCTGCCATGACTTTGCGTTGCGGGAAAATTTTGACCAGCAGCGCGGCAACCGGTTCTGCCTCCTGCACAAAGGGACGAGGCAGGACGACGAAATTACGCAACACCGGACGAGGCGAAGCGTCTTTGGCGTTGGTCAGAATGGCGTTGGTTAAATCGGCCACGCCGCCGTTGGTATTGCCGACCGTGGGAATGACGGGAACGCCTAATTCAGTGGAAAGCTTTTTGACGTCGATCAAGTGACCGTTGCTTTCCGCCACATCGATCATGTTCAACGCCACGATGGTGGGGTAACCCAACTCAATGACCTGCGTGGCGTAGTATAAATTGCGTTCCAGGTTTGAGGCATCCAGAACGACGACGACGATGTGCGGAGCGGGCACATCGGGCAACCGATGAAATAAAACGTCGCGGGAAATTTGTTCGTCGAGCGATTTGGGGCTGAGACTGTAGGTGCCGGGCAAATCAAGGATAGTGATGGATTGACCGGCGGGCGCACCGCGCAGTTGTCCTTCTTTGCGTTCGACGGTTACGCCAGCGTAATTGCCGACTTTGGCGCGCAGGCCGGTGAGCGCATTGAATAAAGTGGTTTTGCCGGAATTAGGATTCCCGGTCAGAGCCACGTAAGCGGTAACAGTTTTTGCCGGGGAGACCGTTTTTTCAGCGGGAGCAGACATTTGGGCAAAGCCTACGCGGCGGGTTTGGGCCGCACTAGAATAAGTTCGGCTTCATGGCGGCGGAGGGTGAGGTGATAGCCGCGGACTTTGATTTCGACGGGATCACCGAGAGGGGCAAACCGGACTAATTCAACGTTGGTGCCGACTAATAAACCCATTTCCATCAGACGGGGGCGGCTTTCGTTGGGAACTTTGATGGCGGTAACAGTCCCGGCGGCACCCACCGAAAGAGATGTGAGCGGTTGCGCGTCAGCAGACATTTTCAGACGGGCAAAGGTTGGGGGGAAATCGGTTCGACCAGGATTTCTTCAGCCAGACGGGAGCTGATGCCTAACCGGGCGTTGCAGACCTGACAAATCACATTGGCATTCTGGCTGAGTAACTTGACCTGTTGCTCTTCACAAAAGCCCATTTCGCGCAGCCGGTCGGAAACTTCGGGGGTGGAGCGCAATTGTTTAATCCGAACAGAAGTCCCCGCCCGCACCTTATTCAGCGGGCATAGCAACGGCTGGGGGCATTGCCCTTGAGCCGATTCACATTCTGGCGAGTTCGATTTCACCGTTCACCGCAAACTACGGTAATTGAGACTTAGTTGCAAGAGGCAATTCAACCGGATAACAAGCATTACCGCAGGTAATGAACTGCTTCATAATCACTCACTTGTAAGACGCCTGGCGGGATTCTCTATTCAAAGAGAGAAAGAACCGCAAAAATCGACTAACAAAGCCAAGGAACCTGGGGGTGGTCGTCCAACTATACTCGAAAAAAGAAGCCGAAATCGCCGGTCTGGATATTCCGGAAATGGTTGCGGAGTGTTATTCTGATTATGAGTTGAAGGATAAGACCTCACTGCGCGTTAACATAAAGAAATCAAATCAGCCCGGCGGGAAGCTCCCACCGGACTGCGGAAAGGAAATGACATGAAAAAAATCGAAGCGATCATCAAACCGTTCAAGTTGGAAGAAGTGAAGGATGCTCTGGCCGAAATCGGCATCGAGGGCATGACCGTCAGTGAAGTTAAAGGGTTTGGACGGCAAAAGGGGCATACTGAAATCTATCGTGGCAGTGAATACACGGTGGATTTTCTGCCCAAAATCAAAGTCGAAATTGTGGTGACGGATAGTCTGGTTGAAGGGGCCATCAAAGCCATTACGAAGGCGGCGAAGACCGGCAAGATCGGCGATGGTAAAGTATTTGTCCTGCCGGTGGAAGAAGCGGTGCGAATCCGCACGGACGAAAAAGGCGACAAAGCGGTGTAATAAAAAAGCCGGGCGGAGGTTGTTGGGATCAACGCCCGACAACGGGTTTCTGATCATGAATGCCTAAAACTATCCGCGCTGGATTTGTGGGAGTCCGGGTTTCATGCCGTTTATTCGGGGAGACGGCACACTTTGTTTTGAACTACACCTGAACTTTTTGCAGACGCTGCAGAGATTGAGGCTTGGCTGAGTTTACTCAATTTTTGCTGTGGCGAACCTTCCTGCGCGGGATGGAGCGATACCACGAACAGTAACTGATTTAGGCTTCAATCAGTTCCCGCAGGGTCTTGCCCGCCGGATTTATCCTTGTCGGGCAAGCGGTTTTTAGCAATTGTCCGTCCGCGTACTGTGTGGTCTCAATACGATTATTTTTCGTATCCACAATTTTAACTGATTGATTATCAATTGGTTAATTATTAATTTGGTTCGCTTTTTCCGGTTCCGATTGTTGTATTTATGGATAGTTCGGGCATTCATCGTCCACGTAACGTAGGTTGGAAGCGAGCGGCGGCCATTCTTTATGGCGACTGGGGAACCAGTAAAGCGTACGTTATTGGTCTGGCTTTTGTGGCGGCGGGCTTTGCTTCCTTTCCGATTATTCTGGCGGTTTGCGCGTTAACGGCGCTGGTGGGTTACAACTACGTTATTGTTTGCAAATATTTTCCGGATGGAGGTGGCGTTTATTCGGCGGCCCGGCATCAAAGCCGGCTGCTGGCGGTGATTGGAGCGTTATTATTGGTGGCGGACTTAACGGTGACGGCCTCATTGAGCGGCTGGTCAGCGGTGAGTTATTTTCATATTTCCAAGGATCTTCTGAAGTGGGCCACGATTGTGTTGATCATCATTATTTGGTTGATCAATTACTTTGGTCCGAAACATAGCGGCAGTCTGGCAGTGTTTCTGGCGATTCCGACGGTGGTGGTAGTCGTGGTTATTGTGGTTTGCAGTATTCCTCATTTGACTTTCAGCCATATGGAGCCATCGCACGCTTCGTTCCGGCATAATTGGGTGGATTTCGTGAAAGTAATCCTGGCCCTGAGCGGGGTAGAGGCGATTGCGAACCTGACGGGGGTGATGACGTTGGACAAGGGGAGTACGATGGAGCATCCCAAAGTGAGCGGCACGGCGGCGAAGGCGATTTGGCCGGTGGCTTTGGAAGTGGTAGGCGGGACGGCTTTATTGGGCTGGGCGATGCTTTCGCTGCCCCGGAGCATGGAAGGACAGTTGAAGGAGCGATTTGAAGACATGCTGAGTTTTCTGGCGGAACATTACGTCAGCTTGTCCATCAACCCTCATGTTGGGCAGCTCTTTGGTGTGGCGGTGGGGCTGGTCGTTGGTTTTTTGCTGTTGAGCGCGGTGAATACGGCGGTTACGGCGTTGATCGGGTTGCTTTACCTGCTGGCGCGGGATGGGGAAATGCCGAAGAGTTTCAGCCGGCTGAATTCGCATGGAGTGCCCTGGTGGCCGATGGTGATTGCGGTGGCTTTGCCGGTGCTGGTGTTGTCATTTGCCGACGATTTGGAATCCCTGGCTGATCTGTATGCGATTGGGGTCGTGGGTGCGATTGCGGTGAATCTGGGAACCTGCACATTCAATAAGAAGCTCCACATTGCCTGGTATGACCGGTTGGTCATGGGAACCACCTTTCTGGTGCTGGCAGCCGTCGAACTGACCATCGCGAAGACCAAGCCGAACGCACTCTTTTTCGCCGTTTGTATTTTGGGTTTTGGGCTGGGATTACGCTGGTATTCCCATAAGCGTGCGGGTTTGCGGACAGTAACGGTCAGCGAAGCCGTGGCGGCTTACGTGGCGCCGGAATCCGTGCCGGATTTTAAGATTAATTTTAAACCCGGTCAGGCGATTCTCGTGGCGGCCCGAGGCATTACGCCGGTACTTAGCTTCGCAATGGAAGAGGCCCGCTTGCGGGATGGAAAGTTATATGTGCTTTATGTGAAGGAGATTGTGGTGAATCTTCCGGCGAAAACCCAAAGCCTGGAGCGCCCACGATGGCAGGATGATCGTCAGGCAGCCATTATTATGTCCACCATGCTCGAGGCTGCGCGGGAAAATCAAGTGCCTGTGATTCCGCTCTATGCCGTGAGCGATAACCCGGTGGCGACGATTCTGGATTTATCAGCGACCCTGGGAATTGACATACTATTACTTGGAGCGCCGAATCGTGGCAGCTTGGTGAGCCTTTTGAAGGGGGATGTCGTCAACGAGGTTGCCCGCAGTCTGCCGGAAAATATTCAGCTCGTCATTTACGGTTGAGTGAGTCTGAGACTCTGCTAGTAACTCAATCCAATCCCGCCGGAGGTGTCGCTTCCGATCACGAAGCGAGCAGTCGAAAATGTGCGTGGTGGTCAAAAAGCTACAGTCAAAGTTGTTCATTTTGACCAGAAATTTTTTTCATACATGCCTGATCTGCTATGAATCAAAGTATTTTCGGGGTTTTGGGGTAGTTTTACCCCCTTGGCATTGCCTTTGCTAAGGGAGGCGTGACTTGGTTGCAAATACCATTTATCGCCGGTTTTTTTAGCAGCATTTTGTTGCTGACGCAGGCTTTTGATTTCGCGCGGGCTGCTTTGCCGGATTTATTCGACCGGGTTTCCCGCGCTGGTTTGGATGGTCGATGCCTGATGGTGACACTTTGTTCGCGCCCGCCTCCGGCTTTCTAATTTCTTCTGTCTCTCCGTTGCGTGTCCGTGAAGTTTTTAAACCCAGTCAGTAAACCGTTTTGTTAGTCCGTTGCATTAAATCATTATGAAAAAAATCGAAGCTATTATTAAACCATTCAAGTTGGAAGAAGTGAAAGACGCCCTGGGCGAAGTCGGGATCGAGGGCATGACCGTATCTGAAGTCAAAGGATTCGGCCGTCAAAAAGGCCATACAGAAATTTATCGCGGCAGTGAATATACCGTGGATTTTCTGCCGAAAATCAAACTCGAACTGGTGGTGGCCAACAACCGTGTCGAGGCTGCCGTGGCCGCGATTGTCAAAGCCGCCAAGACTGGAAAAATCGGCGATGGCAAAGTGTTCGTTTCACCCGTTGAAGAAGCCGTCCGCATCCGCACCGACGAAAAAGGTGACGCTGCAGTTTAACCTTAACCCCGAATCTGTAACTAAATCCATCTCCCTATCTCATGAAAAAATTATTACTCATGCTCGGTTTAACCACGCTGCTGTGGACGTCGGCAACGACGTTGCGCGCGGCTGATGCTCCGGCGGCGGATACGAATGCCGCGCCTGCTGCTGCGGCGTCCAAGCTCAAGCCACCCAGTGTGGAAGATCGTTTGGCGGACCTCGACGACGACGACGGGTCCGGCGGCGCGCGCGGCGGCCACGGCCTCGCGCAGCGCCTCGACGAACTCGCCGACACCGGCCAGGGTCGCTG
>JBEHZA010000184.1:0-9011 GCA_048497895.1 Verrucomicrobiota bacterium | reverse complement strand
CCAATTGAAGAGGATGCTTCACTCCGTTCAAATTCGCCGCTGGCTACGATTGTCCCGACGGATGGGCAGACTTATTGGCTGGTGGGCATGGTGCTGTTGATTACCTCCTCGCTGCTGGGTGCGGTGAACTTTATTGCGACGATTATTCAATTGCGCGCGCCGGGCATGACCTGGATGCGGTTGCCGTTCTTCTGCTGGGCGCAGTTCGTAACCGCGTTCCTGTTGTTGCTGGCGTTTCCTCCGTTGGAAGCGGCAGGCATCATGCAGTTGATGGATAAAGTATTTCATACGAGCTTCTTCCTGCCGACCGGGTTGATGGTTTCCGGCAATCCGCTGAACATCAGCGGTGGTGGCAGTCCGTTGCTCTGGCAGCACTTGTTCTGGTTCCTGGCGCATCCGGAAGTGTATGTGTTGATTCTGCCGGCGATGGGAATCGTCAGCGAAATTCTGGCGAACAACACCCGTAAATCCCTGTGGGGTTATCGCTCGCTGGTTTACTCGGTGCTGGCGATTGGTTTCATTGCCTTCATCGTGTGGGCGCACCATATGTATCTGACGGGCATGGGCACGAAGATCAGCGCATTCTTCCAGACGACGACGATGATCATCTCGATTCCGTCCGTTATTATTTTGACCTGCTTATTTATCAGTTTGTGGGGTGGGTCCATCCGCTTCAACACGCCGATGCTGTTTGCGCTCGCGTTCCTGCCGATGTTCGGTATCGGCGGTTTGACCGGGTTGCCGCTGGGTTTCAACTTCAGCGATCTGGCCTTGCATGACACGTATTACGTGATTGCGCACTTCCACTACATTGTGGCGCCGGGCACGATCTTCGGTCTCTTTGCCGGGGTATATTACTGGTATCCCAAAATGACGGGCCGGATGATGAGCGAATTCTGGGGCAAAGTGCATTTCTGGTGCTCGCTCGTATTCATGAACCTGATTTTCCAACCGATGTTCGCGCAAGGCATGGCGGGTATGGGGCGGCGCATGTATGACGGCGGCGCTACTTATCAGGGAGTATTGGACCCGGCAACCGGTGAAGTGGTCGGTTTGCCGAAGTTAATGATCGAGATGAACAAAGGAATCTCCATCGCGGCCTGGTGCCTGGCGTTGTCGCAAATTCCGTTCATCATCAATTTCTTCTATAGCATTCGCAACGGCAAGAAGGTGACCTCGGATAATCCGTGGGAAGCGACCACGCTGGAATGGCAGACCCCGACGCCGCCGCCGCATGGCAATTTCGACAAGGCTCCGACGGTTTATCGCGGGCCTTACGACTACAGCCTGCCGGGGCACGTGAAGGACTTTACGCCTCAGAATGAACCGGGCTGAACTATTTAACTGCACTCGAATTTAAGCTTTATCACATGGAAATTCCCTATACATCAGAAGCTCGCCCGGATACGGGCTTGTATAACGCCAAAGTGGGCATCTGGCTATTTCTGGCCTCCGAAGTGATGCTCTTCGGCGCTTTGTTCTCCTCTTACATTTTATTGCGGGTGGGAGCAGCGCCGGGAACGTGGCCGCACGGTTTGTTGAACATTCCGATCGGAACTTTCAATACCTGGGTGCTCATCACCTCGAGCGTGACCGTGGTGCTGGGCTGGGCCTCGCTCAAGATGGGAAATCTGGGCCGGTTCAAGATCTGCCAGGCGATCACGATTGCCTGCGCGCTGGGATTCCTCGGCATCAAGTCGATCGAATACAAAGACAAGTTCTCCCATTATCAAGTCTGGCTGAAAGACGGCACGACGTTCACGGGGCACATTGAAGGGACTCCGTATTTCTGGAAAACAGAAACGTTGAAAGACAAGAAGATTGATAAATTTGTGATGCACGCAGACGCGCCGCCGGTTCCGGCAGCGGAAATGTACGCTCACCATTCTGCGGCTGAACTGGCTGCGGAAAAGAAAGAAGAAGCGCACGAACATCACGAAATCACAGTGCAGACGGCAGACGTGGTTCGTCTCTCCGCGTTTGTGCCGGCGCACAGCACTTACTTCGCGATTTATTTTACGCTGACGGCCTTGCACGGTTTGCACGTGTTTGGCGGGATGCTGGTGATGCTCTATCTGCTGGGACCGGGGACGGCTATGTGGAAGACTGATCCGGAACGTTTCACCAACCGGATTGAAGTTTCCGGATTGTTCTGGCACTTCGTTGACCTGGTCTGGATCTTCCTGTTCCCGGTGCTTTACCTCCTCTAAAAATATATATGAGCGATCACGATTCACACGATATTCAAAAACACGTAAAGACCTACTGGCTGGTCTTCGCGGCTTTGCTGGTGGGCACGGTGCTGACGGTGGGCATGTATTATGTTCACTTTGACAGCATGGCTCTGACCATTGCGGTGGCGCTGTTCATTGCTACCATTAAGGCTTCGCTGGTGGCCGGTTTCTTCATGCACTTGATTTCGGAAAAGAAGGCGATCTATGCCATTCTGGCCTGCACCGTCTTTTTCGTGCTGGGCATGGTGGTTCTGACCTCGGCTTCGTTTGCGGATGTCCCTAAACTGCCATTCTAATGTCGCTGAAGGCATTCCATATTGTATTTGTAACGGTTTCCTCGCTCCTGTCCTTCGGGTTTGGAGCCTGGTCGGTGAACCAATATCTGACGAGTGGCGGAACGGCCAGCCTCGTGTATGGGATTATTTCACTGCTGGCGGGAATCGCTTTAATTATTTATGGCGTGATCTTTTTGAAGAAACTTAAACACATCAGTTTCCTGTGAAGACAAACAAATCCATCCGGTTTCTGGCGGGCCTGGGGGCAGCGATGTTGATCGCTTTGCCGCAGGGAGCCAGCGCCTGTGCGGTTTGTTTTGGCGCGCCGGATGCGCCTATGACCAAGGGCATGGCGTGGGGGATTCTGAGTTTGTTGGCAATTATTCTGACGGTCTTAGCGGCGGTATCCGCCTTTTTCATCTTTTTAGCAAAAAAATCTGCAACTCTAGCGGCTTCAACTCCACACGTTGGGTTGGAAGCGGCAACTACCAAGGCTTAATTCATGACGGAATTTATTAATACAATTAAGGGATTGATGCACGTGCCGGTGCTGGCATCGGAACACGGCCGTGACGTTGACCATTTCATTCTCTATGTGCATGCGCTGATGGCCGTGCTGTTCATCGGCTGGCTGGCGTTTTTCCTGTATGCCATTATCCGTTTCCGCAAGAGCGCTCATCCGAAGGCAGATCACGTGGGAGTGAAGAGCCATGCGTCCAGCTATCTGGAAGTAGCGGTGGCGTTGATTGAAGCGGTGCTGTTGATCGGCTTCGCCATTCCGCTGTGGGCCAAGTCCGTCGGCGAATATCCTTCGGAGAAGGATTCGACGGTCATTCGCGTGACGGCGCAACAATTCGCCTGGAACGCCCGTTACCCCGGCAAAGATGGCATTTTCGGCAAACAGGATAAGAAGCTGGTGTCGGCGCAAAACCAATTTGGATACGATCCGGCTGACGCGCACAGCAAGGATGACGTGGTGCCGCCGCTCAACGAAATCGCGGTTCCGGTGAACAAACCGGTGATCGTGCAAATCACTTCTCTGGACGTGATTCACTCGTTTGCGTTGCGTCCGTTCCGGGTATGTCAGGATGCGATTCCGGGCATGAGCATTCCGATTCATTTCAAGCCGACGAAAGAAGGCAAATACATGATTACGTGCGCGCAATTGTGCGGCAATTCGCACTATTTCATGCGCGGTTATTTCACGGTCTATTCGCAGGCGGAATATGACAAATGGCTGGCCAGCAAATCCACCTCGGGTGCAGGCGCGGCGAGCTTTGAGTAACGTTTCGCAGCCTTTCTTCAAGCCGGTTGAAGAGAGACAAATCAAATTTGGCAAAGGGCGGCTCTGGTCGCCCTTTGTCTTTTCCGGCACAGACTGATTGAAGTTGGATGAGTACGCATTCTCGCAGCGTGCAGTGGTTGATGTGGGGCTTTTTGCTGGTGGTGATTCTGACCATCAGCGGCGCCTATCTGGTGGCACGTACGCGGGCTGCGCATCCAGCCTTGCCGGTGCTGGGCCAGCTTTCCAATTTCACTCTGACCAATCAAGCGGGCCAAACCGTTACGCTGGACACCCTGCGGGGACAGGTCTGGGTGGCGAACATAATTTTTTCCCGCTGCCCCGGTCCTTGTTCCAAAATGACCAAAAAAATGGCGGAACTCCAAGCGCTGCTGCCGAAAGATCAACCGGTTAAACTGATTTCTCTGACGTCCGATCCAGAGTTTGATACGCCGGCAGTGCTGACAAAATATGCTCAACGTTTCGGCGTCGATTTCAACCGATGGAGTTTCCTCACGGGATCAAAGCGGGAGATTCAACAACTGGCGGTGAATGGGCTCAAGATGGTGTTGATCGAGAAGCAACCGGCGGATCGTGAAATCCCGGCGGATTTGTTTATCCACAGTACGCTATTTGTGTTGGTCGATAAACAGGGCCGTGTGCGAGCTTCGCTGGATATGTTGCCGCCACCGCCATTGGAAGAGGGAAATACGAATGCGGCCAGCATCCCGCCGGAGATGATGAAAGAACGGGATAGCACCGAGCATGTGGCGCATCTGATTCAACAATTGCTCGAAGAAAAGTAGTTATGCAATTACACGATTTGCCGGCAGTGAACGCGTGCCTGAATGGTTTGAGCGCGGTATTTTTAACGCTGGGGTATGTCTTTATTCGACAGGGAAAACGCGAGGCGCACCGGAATTGCATGATCTCCGCGTTTGTGACGTCGGCGGTGTTTCTCGTGTGTTACCTGGTGTACCATTTCTACGCGGGCCGAACGGTGTTCAAAGATCCCGCGTGGTTCCGGCCGATTTATCTGATCCTGCTGCTCACGCATACCGTGCTGGCGGTGGTGATTGTGCCGTTGATTTTGATGACCTTCCACCGGGCGATTAAGGCGCGGTATGAATTGCACAAAAAGATTGCGCGATGGACCTGGCCGTTGTGGATGTATGTCTCGGTGACAGGAGTGGTCATCTACCTGCTGCTCTATCAAATCTATCCGCAGCGATAGGCTGGCTTAGGGCAAAAGTTTGCCCACGAGTTGGCTGATGGTCTTGCCTTCGGCGCGGCCAGCGGATTTCGCCTGCACGGCTTTGATGACCGTCCCCATCTCTTTTTTGCTCGTCGCGCCCAGTTCCTGAATGGTCGCTTTGACCAGTTGTTCCAATTCTTCGGGCGAGAGAGCTTGCGGAAGAAATCCTTCCAACACGGTTAACTCGGCCTTTTCCAGGGCGGCTTGTTCCAGGCGTCCGCCGTTCTGATATTGCTCAATCGAGTCGCGGCGTTTTTTGACTTCCTTCTGCACGAGGGCAATAAAGTCGGCATCCGGAAGTGTTTCCGTCTGCTTTTCGATCAGCAGGTAGCCCAAGGCGGATTTCAAGAGCCGCAAAGTGGACAAGCGGGCGGCATCTTTGGCCAGCATGGCTGCTTTCAATTCCTGCGAGAGACGTTCTTGGAGCGACATGAGATCAGGAGGTCTTAAGGTTGCGCAATTGATCGCGGACAGCCGCGGCGGTTTCGTAATCTTCCCGTTCGACGGCGTCGTTCAACTTCAATTCCAACTGTTCGCGTTCGGACAGCGGCCGTTTGGCCTGCACATCGCCCAACCATTGTTCCAGCGAATGAATTTCTCCGCTGGTTTCCTGCAAATCAAGCCGGGCCTGCTCCTGATAAAAAGCGCGGATTTCTTCAATGCCTTCGGTGATATGTTCGATCGCAGATTCGTGATCATCTTCTTCGAGCGCCATGGCACCGAGCGCGCGCGTGCGCATGAGCAGGAGTTGCGGACGGAATTGTTGCAACGACCAGGCCAAATCATCCGAATCCGCGTATTCTTCAACGAAATCGAAAACCTCGAGATTGCGGTCGGTATCGCGCAGGACGTTCTGATAATCTTTGAGCTGATACAGGCAGATATAACGGTGATGATATTGAATGGCCTCCTGTTGGAGCTTGGCGCAATCCTCGGCTTTCAGGACAAAGCCTTCTTCATTACCGTTATTTTCCGCGAGGTATTTCTCCAGCCGGATTTCGTAATATTCGAGCAGAGATTCATGTCCCAAAGGGTGTTTGCCATCAGGACGCCCTTTGGCGTTCATCTGAAGCAGGCCCAAATCCAGCCGTAATTGGATCTTTTCCGCGCCGTCCTTGCCCTTGAACCGCCGAACCAGGACTTCTCCCGGCTGGTAATCCCATTTATCAAGGAGGTGCGAAATATCAAAACTCATGCAGATAGTATGACTTTCAACCGCTTACTCGTCAAACGCATCGTTACAGAGGTCCGGAAATACCTTGGAATACCGATTTTTAATAAATCTTCAGGGTTTCCAGCACGGCTTTGACCTTGGGAACCTCGTGCGTGCGGAAAAGGTCGGTCTTGCCCAGGGCTGCCAGCACGGCGAAAAAAGGCTCCGCACTGCGCACTTCCTCGCCAAAATACTCGAACGCGTGGGGCAGGGCATGGCAAACGGGAAAACCGAGCGTACGCAACCGGAACGTGTTCAGAAACGTCCGCATCTGATGCCGCACCCGCACCGCGCTGTCTTGCAGGTTTCGATAATAGAAGCCCAGGCCCGGATCGATGAAAATCTTCGACACGCCGTTGCGCGTCGCCAATTCGATCTGCCGGGCAAAATAATCGTGCATTAAACTAGTGGTGTCCGCAGACAAATCGAAATCGCCCACTTCGCGGACGTTCGATCCCTGGACGAAGCAGATAATGACCGCCGCATCATGCGCAGCCACCAGACGATACATTTCGTCACTGCGCTCATTCCCGGTCAGATGCAGAATGTGCGCCCCGGCTTCCAGACAAGCGCGAGTGACCTGGGGCGAGTAGGTTTCGACCGATACCAACACCCCGGCTTTCCGCAAGGCTTTGACCACTGGCAACAACTTGCTGTTCTGCCATTCGTCATCGACCCGGGCCGCGTGAGCCAGAGTTGATTCTGCGCCCACATCGACTATGGCCGCCCCTTGAGTGTGCAGGGTTAACCCGCGCTGAATCGCCAGATCAGCCGTCAGACACACACTTTCGCGATACCATGAATCGGCCGAGAGATTAATCACGCCCATGATGGCCGGTTGCGTGTTGAAGGCGAATGGACGACCGCCGATATTGAACTCCTGCACCTGAGCTTTTGCGTCGGCGCGGTTGGTTTCGAGCAGTTCGGCCAGATCTTCGAGCTTTAACATAGTGACGCCGCAACTGTTTGCATACTTTGACCGATTCGCCAACACGTTTTTAGCGCCAGCCGGCAAAGTGGAAAAGGGCAGGGAAGATAAAAGAATGGTGCGCTCGGCGGGAATCGAACCCACGACCATCTGCTTAGAAGGCAGATGCTCTATCCAACTGAGCTACGAGCGCAACGGAGGACAGCTTACCGGTTCGTGTGGGCGAGCGCAAGAGTTGCTCCAAAGCGTGGAAAGGTAGCCTCAT
Organism: Verrucomicrobiota bacterium; assembly: GCA_048497895.1. Classification (GTDB taxonomy): domain Bacteria; phylum Verrucomicrobiota; class Verrucomicrobiia; order Limisphaerales; family JBEHZA01; genus JBEHZA01. The sequence goes on along the minus strand of JBEHZA010000184.1, from coordinate 1,559 downwards.
TACTGCCACGAGTCAGTAAACATTCATCTCGCTGAGTGTGGTCTCAAATACGAACGGTTTCCGTGTAAAAAGGGGGCAACCGTAAGGCCATATTTCAAAAGCACGATGACATTATTAAAATACCGTTCTGAGATGACAAATGTCGCTGTCAGATAACTTATTCTTATTGTTTTGGATTACGTTATCCATTAAAAGAGTGGCAGAGTTCGAGTGGAGCTAAATAAGTTTTCTGCTTGAAAAGGAGGGACGTAATCCCCTGTAAACATGCACACAGTTGATGTGTACATCCATGGCTATTTTATGATGTTTTTTGCTTCAATGGGTCGGAAAATGCCGACACTGTGGGGGAAATTCTTGGTTGCAACTCTGCTGTTGCTTTTCCCGGTGTGCCTCCAGGCGCAGACCTATCAACGTCTGCTAAACCTCAATTTCGGTGACGGCACCAAAACCGGGGTGGCTGCATTTGGGAACGGGACGAACGATGTTTGGAATGTGATTCCGGGTGTAACCAATGTGGTCGATACCTACACCTATTCTGGCGGAGGTCCCACGGTTGCGGCGGTTACGTCCGGTGCGTTCACTAATTTTGTTTGGGCGAGTGGAAGTAACGCGCCGGTTCTGGTTTTGATTACCAATTTGACCGATTTGTTTCATAACGGCACCTCTGATGCGATGTTTGGCAGCTATCTTTCGACGACTAATCTTCTGGTGAATGACACGAATGCGAGCGTGCAAATTGACGCGAATCCGAAAGTTGTTTTAAGCAGTTTGCCGGCCAGCACTTATGATCTCTATATTTACGGATTAGGGACGAATAATGGAGAAATACAGGGGTTTGATCTCACCATAGGGACTAATGCGTCCAGCATTACCAATTGGACATCGTATCCAGGTTCGTTGGATACGAATTGGACTAACGGTGTGCAATACGTGAAGTTTACGAACATTGTGGTCGGCACGGGTGAGGATTTGACTGTCAACTTCCACAATAACCTGACTTTTTCAAACTATCTGATTAACGGTCTGCAGATTGTGGATTTGAGTTCCACCAATCCACCACAATTACCGGGGGTTACCTTCACGCCATCGGATGGAACGGCGATTCCTGTTTCGGTATCATTGTCAGTTTCCAATTACCCGGATGCGACCATTTACTACACTTTGGATGGCTCCGCGCCGACGACCGGCAGTACGGTTTACGTGGGAGTAATTTCTCTGACAAATCAAACCACGATTAAAGCCTTTGCGACAAAGTCTGGCTACCTGGATGCGGCGATTACGACGGCCAACTATCCTTTGCCCAAACTGCCGGCAGTGACTTTCACTCCGTCCGACGGTTCGTTGCTTCCCGCGACGGTAACCCTGGCTGTGCCAGGATATGCGGGGGCCACGATTTATTATACGAGTGATGGTTCTACACCGACGACCAATAGCACGCTGTATTCGGCTCCGTTAAGCCTCGGTAGCAACGTGTGGAGTTACACGGCAAATGTGACGCCGGCGATGACCGGTTATACCACACCGGCTGGCAATACGGTCACTTATAGCAGCGAGTTAGC
>JBEHZA010000183.1:0-9043 GCA_048497895.1 Verrucomicrobiota bacterium | reverse complement strand
TGTTGGCTTCAAAAAGGTCAATCTTTTCCAACACCGGTTCAGCGGCGTGAATGACGAGCGTTTGAACAAGGGCCAGCAGGAACAGGAGTTTTTTCATATAGTTGTTGAGAGGGTGCTTGAGTTCAAAAATGATTTCTTCAATCGGTTGGGACTGCGGCCGCCGGTAAAATCAGGGTTGGGACGCGCCGTGATTTGACGACGAACAACAGCAAGCCTACGATGAGCAAACCGGCAGCGGAAAATTGGAATACTTTGCTGAGATCCACTTGCGCATCTTTCAGCCAGCCACCCGCGTAGATCATGATTCCACCTGCAACACAACTGACGAGATTCAGGAGGCCGTAACCGGTGGCACTGTAACGTTCGTCAGTCACTTGACGGAGCAGGGGCATGTTGTTGGCGTCAAAGAAGCCGCGGCCTAATCCAAAGACAATCAAACCCAGAATCGCGAGAGGCAAAACGTTCGTCGTCATGCTCAGGAACAGGCATGGCGCGACCAGGCAGTAGCCGAATGCAGGCACGAGCGCACGGGCGCGTGGCTGGGTTCGGCTCCAGCGATCGGCCCACGCGCCCCCGATCAACACGCCGGCAAAGGAAGCGAGTTGAACATAGCCGGTGGCGGATAAACCGGCTGCTCCCAGGCCCAATTGAAAATGCTCTTTCAAATAGGTCGGGAGCCAACCGTTGATGCCCCAATTCGCCACGCCCACCAATCCATTAATGCCTAACAGAACCAGAAATGCGGGTTGACTGAATAGGGCCGATAGCGCGGTGAAAACACTGAAAGGCGCCGGCGGAATCGGAGCGGAGTCGCGCTCTAATGTGGTCGGGTGATTTGCGTCTCGTAACGTGAAGAGAATGAATACGGCGTAAACCACGCCGATAATGCCGAAAAGATCAAAGCCCGCCCGCCAGCCGTAATGTTGAGCGATGTAACCACCGATGCCGCCCAGGGCCGCACCGGCATAAATGCCGCTCATATGCAGGCCCGTCGCCAGTGAACGGGTGGGGCCGCGATGATAGTCTGCAATCAACGCCAGAGCGGCGGGGATGTAACACGCCTCGCTGATGCCCATGAGAGCGCGGGCCGTGAGTAGGGCGTTGAAACTATGGAGATGTCCGGTGCACCACGTCACCGCTGACCAGACAAATAAACTTCCCATGATCACGGCGCGACGGCTGAAGCGATCCGCGAGAAATCCGCCCAAGGGGCTGAGAAATCCGTAAATCCAGAGAAACACCGAAGTCAGCAGCCCGAACTGTGCATCAGTCATGGGGATATCCGCCTTCAACGGATCGCGCATGCTGGTGATCATCAGACGATCGAGGTAATTCAGCAGACCCACCACCCAAAGCAATCCCACGGTCAACCAGGCGCGGGTTGCAAGAGGGTTGTTCATGCGGTGCAGTTTTGGAGAATCAGGGAATGGGTTGAGCGGACCAAACTGCGGGTGAGCGAATGCCGGGTTTGGCTTCGCCGCCGGGAATGATAATACGGCCCTGCCAATTCACGCAGGGAGTGGTGACCAGGGAGAAAGGCACGTCGCCCAGGTGCTCCCAGGTGTTCGCCAGCGGATTGAACGCGAGTAATTCCCGTGGAAAACCGGTGTGTGCTGTCGGTGGCGTGTTCACTTGCGCGCCATCGTCACCACCGATGATGAGCAATTTACCATTAACCACCGGGGCAGGTGAAGGTGCGGCTACGGCAACGCGGGGTAAATCGTTGAGTTGTTGCCAACCTTTCCCGGACGTGTAGCGATACGCATCGCGCAGCCACGTGCGCGCGGGTTTGCCATCGGGTCCGGGTTTTAGTTGCGCGCCGCTGAACAGGAAGAATGATCCGTCATGCGCTCCCGCCGTGGCGAGAATTCGTTCCGGTCCGGGCCACGGTTCCAATTCCTGCCAGTGAGGAGATTGGTCCGTTAGATTGAGGGACCAGAATGTTTTGAGGGCCGTGGTCGCGTTGGGAGTCTCAATGCCGCCTGCGAGATAAATGGTGTGTCCGACCAAGGCGCCACACATAAACGCGCAAGGCTTGGGCAGGCCGGGCAGGGGAGTGGCGGAGATTTTGTGGTCCGCCCATTTCAGCAGGAAGACGTCATTGAAATTCTGTTTAGCATCGCCGCCGCCAAGGCAGATGAGACCTTCAGCAGTAGTGAGCGAAACTCCGTAAGCATTGGGCTTTGGCAATTTGAAGCCGCTTTGCCAGGTGCCGTTCGGCTTTTCCAGCACGAACACGTGATCGTACCAGATTTTTGTGCCGCCTTCCCAGGGACGTTTATCGGGAAAGTTCGCGCCGCCAGCGACGATGAGCGCTTCGCCGCTGACACCGGCGAACGGAGTGGCGAAGCCTTCGTGATCCGGCAGCGGTGGTAATTTTTCCCAATGCAAAAGTGATTTAGACATGCTGGTGTTCACGGGGTCAGCCGCTGGGAGAAGACTGGCAAATGCTCCGCTGAGCAGCGCCACGGATATCGCGAGGAGCGTTTTGCTTTGGCATCTCCGGAACATGCTTACCATTCTCCACGACGTTTAAATTGTTGACGCGCCGCCCGGCCAAAGGCTTTTCCAGCCGCGTCGATCTGGCTTAGAATTTCCGGCGCACTCAAACCGCTGGCCGACCGTGCTGCCGGAATCAGCGTGTTGCATTCGTTGGTGTCCATAAAGCGAGCCGCTTCCAGCAAACGCTTTTCTTCGCCGGAAGGCACTGCGAGGAAGCCGTGCTTGTCAGCGTGAATGAGCTGGCCGGGTTGAATCTTGCGGCCGAACACTTCGACTTCACAATTCCAGCGCACGGGGCAACTGAACGCATGACCGACGCAGAGACGGCGCGCCAGCGCTTTGAATCCGGCGTTGTTCATTTCATCCAAATCACGAATCGCGCCGTCCACAATGGTGCCGACGCAGCCGAGCGCTTTATGAATGTTGCTGTTGACCTCGCCCCAGAACGCACCGATGACGTTTGGTTTATCGAGATCCTGTACAACCACGATCTTGGGGCCGGGAATACTGGCGACATAACGGCGGTATTCACTCCAGGCGTTCGGATTGTTTTGTGGGTGAGCGGGATTGCTCGGTTGTATGACGACGGTGATGGCATAGCCAACCATCGGGCCCATGTGTGGCATGAAGTCGCGTGTTTCTTCCAAATTAAACGCTTCGGCGGCGGCGTTGTGTTTCGTGATCTGTTCCCAGCCATTGTAAATAGTGGGTGTATTCCAACGCTTAAGTTGCAGCAATTCACTGTGCGGCAGACAGGGCGCAGTTTTTTTTGTGACGGCTTTCATGACATTAAAATGATTTCAGAGCCGGGCTCTGTTGGTGTGGCTGCCAACATAAAAATAAATGACAGTAGAAACCAGCGGTATTTACTGGTCATTTTATTTGACCAGTTGACCGCGAATGCGCGAATAATGGGGTTGCATGCAACTGGTGCCACACCGCCATTCCCTGATTGCCCAAACGGCGCAGATTTTGCGTGAAGGAATGCAGCAAGGGCTCTGGGCGGGCCATTTGCCGGGTGAACGCAGTTTGTGCGAGCGCTTGAATATCAGCCGGCCCACGTTGCGCGCGGCGTTGGCTCAACTGGCGCGGGAAGGCTGGCTGGAGGTGGCGCAGGGAAAGGCCCGGCGAATTTTGCCACCCACCGGACGGCACGAGGTTGCGCGGCGGCAGGTGGTGCAATTGCTGACACCGGTACGTTTGCATGCCGTACCGCCTTTCGTCATGTTCTGGCTGGATGAATTACGTGAGCATTTGGGCGCGGCCGGCCAGGGCTTTGAAGTGCAAGTGGCGCCGGTCTGTTACACGCAACGCCCCTTTAAGGCGCTCGAAAGTTTAATCCGTCGCGCACCGGCTTCCGTCTGGGTGCTGTATCAGGCGACGGCACCAATGCAGCGCTGGTTTGCGGAACGCGGCCTGCCTTGTCTGGTGGCCGGTTCGTGTTTTCCAGGCGTGTCATTGCCGTTTGTGGATGTCGATTACCGGGCGGCGTGCCGGCATGCGGCGTCTTTGCTGCTGGCGAAGGGACATCAACGCGTGGTGTTCATTGCCCGCGATCGTCCCTTGGGTGGAGATGTGGCCAGTGAAGCCGGTTTCCTGGAGGCGTTCCGGCAGGATGGACAGCAAAAGGGTGAGCCGTTGATTTTGCGACATGATGAAATGGTTGCCAATCTGTGCGGTAAACTGGAACGCTTGTTTCAAGATTCCTTCCGCCGACCCACGGGATTGCTGGTCGCACGTTCATATCATGCGCTAACCGTCGTTAATCACCTTTTGCGAATGGGCCTGCAGATTCCGAACGACGTGGCGGTGATTTCGCGCGATGATGACGCTTTTTTGAATTACGTAGTGCCTTCGCTGGCACGTTACCGGAGTGATCCTGCCTTGTATGCGCGAAAAATTCTCCGCTTGTGCCGGCAATTGGCAGCGGGCAATTGGCCGATGCGAGAGCAGGTTCTGATCATGCCCCGTTTTTTAAAGGGGGAATCCACCGGCTAGAATGAGTGAGTGGGAGAGCGGTAACGTGCCAACCGCTACAGTTTTCCGATTTTCTGCCGGAGCTTTTCAAAGTCCGGGTCTTCGGCTGCGCGATCACGGGCGGCGGTCGTCTTATCCAGCGAAAACGCTTTCTGAAGCAAAGTAATGGCCTCTTCAAACCGGTCCAACAAGCAGGCGTAGCAGGCCAAATCATAAAAGACCGGCCAATATTCCGGGAATTTTTCCAGCGCCTGCGACAAGGTATCGTAAGCATCCTGATAGTGGTGGCGAAAATAAAGGCTCTGCGCAGTGGCAATCCAACCACCCGGACGATCTGGTTCGAGGGCAAGCAGGGTTTTGCCAAGCTCCAGGCAGAGGTCATGCTCCTGGGTGCGACAACTGATGGACCAGCGCACGGCGAGGACATCCGGGTGCATTTGCAGTTCGGGAGCGAGTTGCTTGATTTCCTCCCGGGCTTCGAGGGGATTGCCCAGTTCCAGCCAGCCTTCGGCGGCTCGCAGGTGAAAGCTGTCGGGAGGTTCTAATTTCATGTCCACGCGCGGCAATTTTACTAATCGGTATGGATTTGGCGAGAGCAAGTGAAGAGATTCTTTCCCCGCTGTCAAATCCGGTGGTGGAGGGAGGGGGGACGAAAACGTCCAGAGGACGGTCTCATAAACAGACTTGCGGCCCGGCTCGAAAGCCGGACCGCAAGCCGGAGGGGAACCAACCATCCTGAACTAAATTATTGTCCCCGCAGTGAGGTTGGGGCGTAGTGTTCTTTTTTGTGCCCACCGGTGTCGAAGTCGATGCCGATAATCAGAAAGGCTTCGACTCGTGGCGCGTCGTGGGTGCAGCCGATGAGCGGGGCTAAATCAATGTGCATCCAGGAGGTGGGACGCCATTGCACACTTGGACCGACCAGGAAAGAGACTTCAGCGGGGCTGCCGATTTCTTTTTCGTGCGAGAGTTCCATTTCCACGCCGACGCTCAGCTTCTGGTCAATCAACGTGTAGCTGATACCCTGGCTGATGGCTAATTCCAGGTTTGAAGTGCCGCTCAATTCCGCTTCCGCAATGAGGTTCAATCCCCAATGCCAGCGAGGCGCCAGATCGGTTCCGAAGAGGAGTTTGCCTTCGAGTGTGTTCGGGGCGTGATTGTGCTCGGCATACTCGAGATACAAGGTTGGGTTCAACGGAATCCTGCCCCAATCGGCCAACGCGTAACGGAGTTCAGCCGAATATTCGTCCTGATTGATGCGCCGGTTTTGATCGATGGCCCACGTTTCGTAGAGGTCCAACTGAAAACGATAGGGCAAACCAATTTCGATCTCCTCTTGGAAGCGGGTTTCGGCCTGGCCATTCCGGTAGTAACGGCCCCGCACCCATTGCTCAAAACCGACTTCACCGGGCATTTGTTGCAGATAGACGCGCGTGCTGGCGAAGCGGCGTTCGGTCGTCCATTCCGGTTGGGCGTACGGTCCAAGAGGCTTTTCCTCGGCTAGTGCCGTGGTCGAATCGGAGACGACGGTTTCCGGCAGTTTGGTGGACGGGGTTTGTTGGGCCTGTGCAGTGAGGGTGACGATTCCGCTCAGCAGGATGACCAGCAGAGAACGAAAGGAGGCCGGGTGGAGGGAGGTTGAATTCGGGAATGATTTCATGGTTTTTCGCGGCGATTAAGCAATCAAATCAGGGTGATTATTTATGAATTTTCTTCAGTTGTGCGCCAGTTCTATAACAGGATTCATGCCGGGAGGGTTTAATTTTATAACATTCTAATAATGAATAGATTGCAGTTTAATCTTAAGTTCGAATTGTTTAGAAACGGAATGTTTTATATTCCAATTTAAAATAATAACGGATAAAAATTATCCATGTATGGACGCCCGTGGTTTCGCATAGCATTTTCATTTTTGCTTTTTGTGATGCTGGGAACGTTGGGGTTGATTTGCTTGCTGAACGCGGCTTTTCAACGCTTTTCGCACTCGGAATTCGTGGCTTTGGCGACCACGAATGCGGAGTTTATCCGAAGCGCGCATCTGCCCCAAACGGATCGGCTGGCGGGTTATCTCAGTCAAATGCTGGGTGTCGAAGCCCGGTTTCACGATGCGGGCAAATCGGATGCGTCACATGAAGCCGTCACAGTCGCGATCGAACCCGGAACCGAACTGACTTTAATCCGCGCACGTCCGACTTTGCGGGATGTGTTGCTGCGACCGGTGGCACTGGTGACGTTGCTCGCCTTTTGGGCTTTGTGGTTTGCGCTGGCCTGGTCGGTGGTGCGGCCTTATCTGAAAGCGCAACGACTGGCGCTGTTGGGCCAAATGGTCACCGGATTGGCCCATGAAATTCAAAATCCGGTTTCGGCCATTCGCCTGCATGGTCAATTGTTGGCGCAAGCCCAGCCGGAAGGAGCGAACCTGATTGTGGCGGAGGCGAGCAAGATCGAGAGCCTGGTGAACCAGTGGCTCTTTCTGGCCCGGCCTGAACCACCCCGCAAGACAGAAATTCAAGCTGCTGAATTGATCGGGCAGACGGTGCGCCTGCTCACGCCGGCTGCTGAACATGCGCGTGTCCAGATCGTGATTAAGGCTGCGTCCGGTCAGACCTTGTGTGTCGATGCCCGCCGGATGGGGCAAGTGTTTCATAACCTGATTTTGAATGCGATTCAGGCCATGCCCAAGGGAGGAACTCTGACGATTACTGCGGAGGGATCGACGATTGACTTTGCCGACACCGGTCCCGGTTTTTCTACGCGCGCGCTCAAGCATTGGTCTGAAATGTTGTTTTCCGAGAAGGAGGGAGGCATGGGGGTGGGGCTCAGTGTCGCGCATGAAATTGTGACTGCACATGGCGGCAAGCTGACGGTAGCCAATCGTCCAGCAGGAGGCGCACTTGTGCGGATTAATTTATGAATATTCCCCGCGTGTTGATCATTGAAGATGAAGTGGCCTTAGCCAAGGCACTGGCGTTGATCTGCGAGCGGTTGGGGGCGCGCGCCACTTTATGTGCCTCTGGAGAGCAGGGGTTGCAGGAACTGGCGGCGAACCCGTTCGCGCTGGTGATTCTCGACATCGGCTTGCCAGACATGAGTGGTTTGCGCGTGTTGGAAACGGTTAATCAAGCCACTCCCCGGCCACCGGTGTTGATTATTACCGCACATGGCACGTTGGATAACGCTGTGGCGGCGCGGCAGTTGGGAGCAGCGGGTTATCTGGTGAAACCGCTGGATCTGCCGCATCTGGAGCAGACGCTGACGCAATTGTTGGTGCAGTCGTTGTCCGGCAGTGCTCCGAAAGGAGAGCGCAAGGGGACTACGGCGGTTCCGATGGAGGATGGAGGCACTTTGCTGGGAGGGACTGCGCCCGCGATGCAGCGCGTTTTTCTGGCCATTGCGCATGCCACGGCGACGGATGCGCCGGTCATGCTCTCCGGTCCAACCGGCACCGGAAAGACACTGGTGGCCAGCGTGATTCACGCAAACAGCCGCCGTCGTCACGCGCCGTTTGTCACTTTGATTTGCGGCGCGTTGCCGGAGCAATTGCTCGAAAGTGAATTATTCGGGCATGAGAAAAATGCGTTCACCGGCGCTGCCAGCATGCGGCCCGGCCATTTGGAACGGGCGGCGGGCGGCACACTTTTTCTCGATGAAATTGGAGATATTCCTCCCGCCGTGCAGGCGAAATTGTTGCGTTTCGTGGAGGAAAAAATCTTCAGCCGGGTGGGTGGGCGAACGGATTTGAGTGTCGATCTCCGTCTCATTGCCGCCACGAATCGGGATTTGCGCGCGGAGGTTGAGGCCGGTCGGTTTCGAGAAGATTTGTATTACCGTTTGAATGTGCTGGAAGTGGAATTACCACCACTCGTCCAACGCAAAGAAGATCTTCCAGCGCTCACGGCTTTTTTGCTGGGCCGCCAATCGGGCGGGCGAAATTTAACGCTAAGCCCGGAGACTATGCAATTGCTGGCTGCTTATTCCTGGCCGGGAAACGTGCGCGAACTGCGCAATGCGCTGGAACATGCAGTCACAGTTTGTTCCGGCAAAGTCATCCTGCCGCAACATTTACCGCGCACGCTTTATCAAGCCGTCCATGCTGCGCCCAGTACCGGTGAAGAACTGGAACGGATCATGAAGCAGTGGGTGAAGACCAAGGTGGAAGCTGGCGCAACCTACAAAGATCTTTATGCGGAAACGGAAGGGATGGTGCTGAAGCATCTGCTCGAACATTTTGATCAAAAGCCAACTGTGCTGGCGCGGGTCTTGAAGATGAACCGGGCGACCCTGCTGAAAAAGCGTCGGTTTCTCGGGCTGGAATTGTGAGGGGATGGGAATCTTACGCAGGACGTTTCGGCGCTTAACGGGTAGCAATCGTCCCCGGTTGCAGCCATATCCGCAGATGCAAGCGGGTTTGAAATGTTCGACACCCTTTGGCCGGATCACCTTGCTGCAACCGGGATCACCGCTTCGCGCATAGGCGTCAACTTAAGGCGGAGCATTTTTCGTGGAAATTGGGGCGGGAGCGGCGTTTTTCGTATCGACAGTAGTAACCAATGAGAGACGTCAC
>JBEHZA010000182.1:0-9120 GCA_048497895.1 Verrucomicrobiota bacterium | reverse complement strand
CCTCAAGACGAGCGGTGGAGTGCTTACCCTGAAACCGATTTGTATGTTTCGCGCAGGCGTTTACCTTTGTCAGGGTTCACCATCTGCACATAAGAAATCATGCCGCCCAGCCAGTGCTCAAAGTTGTCGCGTTGATCGCGATTCTGAGCCGCGAGACCTTCTTTTTGTGCGTGATGTAGAATGGCCCGCAACCGCTTCATGACCCGCCGTGGTACGTTGGGACGCTTATTTACCACGATGCCAGTTACTGTTTGACGTCGCCCGGGCCGTTGCACGCGGGTTTTTTTCTCGTTCACAACCAAACATTCCTGCTCAACAATGTGCCTGACGCGTGCCAGCAGGTAACCTGTTTTGGCCACTGTTTGGCCGTCGCAGCTAAAGGTCAGGTCATCAGCGTAACGGGTATAAGCAAAGCCGAGCTTTTTGGCCAATCCGTCGAGACGCGCATCCAATCTGCGCGCCAGCAGGTTGCTTAACGCCGGGCTGGTACAGGCTCCCTGCGGCAAACCTCGCGGGCCGGTCGCAACGAATAATCGCCGACCAGCGTATTCCACCTGACGGCGGGGACATTCGGTGCAAAGCAGTCCAAGAACGGTTGCAACTGCCGGTGAATAGCCGAGTTCCTGAAAGATGCCCTTTACCCGCGGGAAGGTTATTGATGGAAAAAAGTCCTTCAAATCGAGATTGACCACGGTGGCGCGCCCAACATGCGGCACAGCGTTACTCATGGTCCCACGACCGGGGACAAAGCCGTGCGCCGCTTCATGCGTGGGGATCTTTTCGAGGATGTGCATCAAAATCCACTGTTGGGCCGCCGCGAGATTCTGATGAGGCGCTGAGAGTTCGCGCAGGCCTCCGCCCTTTTTGGGAACTTGGAATCGCACATAATGTGTGACCGTCGCGGATTCAGAATGGAAAGCCAGCCAGCGCAGCCGTGCAATAGGCAGATTCAGCGCCAGAGCGAGATCAGCCGGTGAAGCCAGCACTGGCAATTGTAGACGTTGCAATTTTTCCACATTCGCCCGACGGTCGGACAGGCCGCCGGATACACCACGGCCCAAAAAAACAATGTCCGTCTGTCTTCGGTATGCCACGGCTTCAGCGTGACGTCGTTTACGTTCAGCGGACTCAGCCTGCTTTTGTTCTTTGCGGCGTTGTCGTTCAGCTTCATCCAGCTTTACGGCCTCATCAGCGATCGTGGCGGCTTGGGCAAGATCGGGGCGCAGTTGATCCATCTGCGCGCCAATTTCGTGGATTTCTGTTAATTGTTCAGGTGTCAATAATCCGACCCCGACCATGCCGCGATCAATCAATGCGGTTCGATTGTCACTGGCCGGGGGAATGAGGTCGCGGCGGCCAAACCACGGGCTGCGAAGGAGGGAACCGAAGCCGCGCGCTTTGGCTTTGAGCTGGTCGTTTGTAAGCGGTGTGAATTGGCCGGGATCCAGATTGAGTTTGCGCGGCGGCTTGGGTTGAGGCCGTTGCGGCGGAAGCGGCGGCGGCACGGCTGGCCGGGGTTTGACCGGTCCGCTGAATAAATTGCCGAGCCAGGAGAATAATCCCATAAAATTATCAGGAAGGGCGTGCGCGTGTTGACTTCATACTCAGGACCAAGGTCGTTCACCAAGGCCCACCCCACTGGTAGTGTGGTGAGAACCCTTGGGTTGGCCTGGCCACCGCACTACCAGTGGGGTGGGCCAAACGAACAACGGCCTTGGGGACGCATGGGGAGGCATTCGCAACCGCGGCGGAACACCGCAGCATGATAGGCTCAACAGCCACGCACCGCCCTTCCTAAATTCTTTATGCGAGCCAGCCTCCATTCTAGTTCGCGGTAAAATTCTTCAATTGTTGATACCAACCGGCGAGTGAAGTTTCAACTCCCGATTCCGTTTCGCGCATGGCCAGTGTCCGCAAAGCCAGGAGGTGGCGGCAAGGACCGGTGCGAATTCCAAATTTAAAATGATGCGAGCAAAGACATTTCCCGCGTTTGATCAGTCCGTCGGCGTTCAAAAATAATTCAACTGGTTTCCCCTCCGCCACGCCTGCCACGAGCAAGCCACCTGCTGCTGGATTCCGTGAATCAATCTTCGCTTTTTTCCGGAGCAGAATTTCCTGCGACGCCACTAATTCCGGGTTCGCCGGTCCGAGTTCGGCTTCACCCAGCGCCATGGGCATGATTTGTCGCCAGCGATAAACGGAGTTGGGCAGGTCGTGAATCAATTGGCCGGTGCGGGCGAGATGGTTCAAAGCGGCGGCGGTTTGAGGTGGCTGGCCTCCGCTTGCAAGATCGATGTCTGCGAATGCCGCCGTCCGCCGGCTTTGCATGAATTGCGCCACCCGGGAGATAAATTCGGATGACGGTTGCACTGGCGGTGCAAGCAGATCTAAAGCAGATCCTCGTGTCCAGTCGTTGGCCGTCCAACCGCTTAGACCGAGCGTGAGTTTCATGTCACCCATGTCCGCCACCCAAAAACTCGGCATGCCCGTGCCAAGCAGGTGGACGTGAAATTGGTTCGCCAGCGGCAGCAGACGCGCCAGGGCCAGCAGGCGTTGGCGTCCCCAGATCCGGATCGATTCGCTGCCGCTGCGCAAGGGGTCGCCATAAACCGGCACGCGTTGTTCCCACGGTTCCAGCACCAGCGCAGGTGGTCTGCCGGCCACCATTTCAAAGCGCAATGCCCGCGGACTCTTGCGGGCTTTGTGCCGCTTGAGAAACGCCAGAATAGAATAAACCGCTTCAGACGGGAGCGTAACGCAACGGGCCGGCAGAGTCATGGCCGCCTGGGTTTGCATGAACCCGCGCAGCCAGCCAGTCGGCAGATCAATTTTCTCTTCCCGATAATCAGGGTTCCCTTCAGTGGCCACGGTAAAGCCCGCCGGATCGACCTTGAAACGCGTCTCGCGATAGGAGCGCAGCCCCTGGAAGTGATGGAACAAGTCCCAAGAGTAATCGACGTTGGTCGTTCCCAACTGTGTTTCGGCGGATTTACCAAAGGCAGAGTTGCGGTTGACCGTCAGGCAACCGTAGCTTGATTCGTCCGCAGAAAAGCATTCAAAGAAAACCACATCGTCAGCCACGGTGATGACCGGATCGCACGGCATGAGCATTCGCCATAACTCCTGATCGTTTTTTCGCAGGTAATCAGAGTATTTGAGCCGCGCGTCCCAATAAGTTTTACGAGCGTGTGTGAACTGTTTTTCGATGTCTGGAGGCACTGGCTCTTCGCGACGTTCCAGAATTTCTTTTTTTGCGGCTTGATAAGATTGTTGCCGCAAAGAGGCTACCCGCGAGCGCTCGTTTTTCTTCCACTCCTCGTATGCCGTCTTATCGCGGGGTTTGAAGCGCAAATCGCTGATCACAACATCATGCAGCGCTGAGATGGCTTCCCGGAAACGTAATGGTTGAAGTAGCGGCGCATCGAAGGAGACGGGTTCACGCGTCAGATTTGGAGCCAGTTTCAGTAATTGGCCGCTGCCGGTCGAGTTTAACGCGCTCCGTCCCGCGTAGGCAAATTTGAGGTTCATCCAATCACCTCTGTAAAATTAAGTTCCGGCAGCGTACGATGAATCGCCGGGGCGAGTTGCGGTTGCGCTTCCAACACGGTTATCACGGCCACCAGGCCGGCCCTTGCTTCCGGTCCGCGCACGGAACGCACCGCTGCCGCCAGAACGGGCAGTAAAGATTCTGCTCCTGCCGGATCGGTGATGATCGCCCGGGCGATTTGCTGGACGGCCTTCGCTTTCTGGCGTCCACCGCGATGCACGCCGAGCAATACCGAACGCCAGATGGTCGCCAATGAGTTCGCGGATGTGCCGGGCAATTCGGCTTGTTGTTGCAAATAGTCAATAAACCGCAAGCGCAGGTCGTCATGCGGCGTTTCGGACATGCGGCTCCAGAGCGTTGCATCTGCCAGTGCCAGCGGGTGTTGCAGTAACCAATCCCAGGCCGCAGCGCGGGTTTCGATCATTGAGCTGTCAAAAAACCGGATAACTTGCTCGCCGGAATAGTGCCCGGATTGTCCCAAAATTTTCAAAGCCCAGGCCGTCAGATCTGCGGCTACGGCTGAACATTTTGCATCCGCCAAAGCAACGATCAACGCGCGGTCGGCAGGAGAAGCAATGTCCCGTTGTTTGAGGTAATGCTCGCCGAGACGCGCCAGAGGAACCGGGCGGGCACACGCAAGTTCCAGGGATTGGGCCAAATCAAGGCGGTCGCCGGAAACAAATTTCGCGAACGCATCACAGACGCCCTGGAGCGCTTCTTCGTTTTTCGTCTGCAACAACTTCAGCCAGGAGGTAACCGGCAGGGTGGCCAGGAAGGCGGCCGACTCCAGTAGTTTTGCTCCAAATTGCTGAACATCTGCCTCCTCGTGTTCAAGCAACGCGAGAATGGTTTCGAGCGGGACGGTGAAAACGGCGTGATCGCGCTGAAATAACTGCCGGGCCCAGATGCGCACCAGGCGCGCGGGCGCGGAAATCACCAAAGCGAGCAGCAGTGGAGCCGCGGTTGGTTTTTTCCACGCTTCAGGAAACGCGGGCGCTGGTGAAAGCTCGCCAAGTGAGCGTCCTTCCTTGAGCTGGATATGAGTTGCGCCAATTTCAAGAGCATCATGTCCGCCGAAACAGACGTGCATTAACGCCCAACTATCCAGAATATTTTCTCCGCGCTGCAAATCAGTGTCATCAAACGCGACCAATGCTTTGACAATCGCACCGACATACGCTTCCGGATCACGATAGCCCAGCCAGCGGAAATATCGCCAGGCCCGACGGCGCAGATAATAACGCGTGCGATATTTGAAGAGTTTAACGTGGCGCTGTGTTTTGGGGTTGAAGGCCCTCAGCACGCCGGGCAGGGGATTGTGAGCGGAGCGGTTTTCCGCCAGCGGAATAACATCACGCGGGGTGACCAGCTTTTCTTCTCGAATCGCGAGGCGCGCGCGAAAATCCCAGCGGCTCCCAATGTGAATAACACGACGGACCTGACGGTCGAACGCGACTAAAAAGGCGGCCATCAATTCGTCGTCATGGTTTTCCTCTGCTTGTCTGAAAAGCCGTTTAATAAGCGGTTGATGGCCGGGACAATTTAGTGGCTGGGAAAGGTAGACGAGAATCTGTTTTCGTGCCCAGGGACGGGGGTCTTTTTTCCAGCGATCGGCGAAGGCTGCTAATGATTTGGGTTGATCCAACTGCCGCAAAGTTCCGATCAGAAGATCATTTTCACCGGCGAAGTATTCCTCCGCCAGCAGCACCTGACCGCGCGAGTTTCCTGGAGGAGGCATAAGCTAAACCATGGCTGCAGAAGTAAATCCAGATGAACGCACTGTGTCGAGTTATAATTCCAGACAACCCCTGTTTGACTCAGGATGTCCGATGCTAACGATCGATTTAAGGTGCCGAGCTCGCGAAAACCCTCCCGTTATGCGGGTCTCCACTGGGCAAAAATCTCACTTGTGGCATTGATCTGCCGGAATCTTACTCCACCGTCACGCTCTTTGCCAGGTTGCGGGGCTTATCGACATCGCAGCCGCGGGCGACGGCGATGTGGTAGGCGAGCAATTGGAGCGGGACAACGGCTAATAACGGAAAGAGCGGTTCCAATGTGGCCGGCAGGTAAATCACATCTTCCACTTTTTCAGCGATTTCGGCGTTGCCTTCGCTGGCAAGGGCGATGATCGGGCCTTTGCGCGCTTTGATTTCCTGCAGATTGCTGAAGGTCTTTTCGTACAGGCCATCGGATGGCAGCAGGAACACGGTCGGCGTTTTCTCATCGATCATGGCGATGGGGCCATGTTTCATTTCCGCCGCGGGATAGCCTTCCGCATGAATGTAGGAAATTTCCTTGAGCTTCAACGCACCTTCCAGGGCGACGGGGAAATTGTATTGGCGGCCGAGGAAGAAGAAATCTTCGGACTGCGCATATTTGAGCGCGATTTTCCTGATCGCCTCGTTCTGTGCGAAAATGGTTTCGATTTGTTTGGGAATTGCTTCCAACGCTTTGATGATTTGCGTGCCGCGATTGTTGGAGAGCATGCGGATGCGGCCCATGAAGAGCGCCAGTAACGCCAGCACGGTTACTTGCGATGTAAATGCTTTCGTTGAGGCCACACCGATTTCTGGTCCGGCGTGCAGGTAAATGCCGCCATCGGCTTCGCGCGCAATCGTGCTGCCGACAACATTGCAGATGGAAAGCACTTTGTGCCCGCGCCGTTTCGCTTCGCGCAAACCGGCCAGCGTGTCCGCTGTTTCGCCGGATTGCGTGATGACCAGCACCAGCGTGTTTTTTTCAATGGGCGCATTGCGATAACGGAATTCGCTCGAGTATTCGACTTCCACGGGAATGTGCGCGAATTCTTCAAATAAATATTCACCCACCAGCGCCGCGTGCCAACTGGTGCCGCACGCGGTGATGACGATCTGGTCCACCGCGCGCAGTTCCGCGCTGGTCATATTCAACCCGCCAAATTTGGCCGTGGCTTCATCGTGATCGATGCGTCCGCGCATCGCATTTTCTACCGTGCGCGCCTGCTCAAAGATTTCCTTGAGCATGAAATGAGCGTATTCGCCGCGATCCACCGCTCCGGCATCGAACTCAATCTGGCTGATCTGCACCCGGGCGGTGTCCGAACCCAAGTTGATGACATTAAAGTTATCCGCGTCGAGCGTGACGACGTCGTAATCATTCAGGTAAACCACCTGGCGCGTGTGGGAAACAATCGCGCTGGCGTCACTCGCTAGAAAATTTTCTGCTTCGCCGACCCCGATAATCAGGGGAGAGCCGCGCCGGGCGCCGATGATTAAATCCGGGTGATCATTGCTGACAACCGCGATGCCGTAAGTGCCAATGACTTCCTTTAGAGCGTTGACGACGGCTTGAGTCAGTCGGGCGGGTTCGCTTCCCAGCGCACTGAGTTGGTCGTAATGATCGCCGATCAAATGCGCGAGCACTTCTGTATCGGTCGAAGAATGAAATTGATGACCGGCTTTGACCATCCGGGCTTTCAGTTTCTCGTAATTTTCGATGACGCCATTATGGACGACCGCGATCCGTTCGGATTGATCGAGGTGCGGATGGGAATTTTCATCTGAAGGCGCGCCGTGAGTAGCCCAGCGGGTGTGGCCGACGCCGACGTGGCCATTGGCGGGTTGCGTTTTCAGCAGCACGCCGAGGCCCTCGTCAATTTTACCCTTCTTCTTGCGCAGGTGCAGTTGGCCATTCTGGAGGATCGCTACGCCTGCGCTATCATAGCCGCGATATTCCAGCCGCCGCAGACCTTCCACTAGAATGGGAGTGACCGATTGCTTGCCTACGTATCCAACAATGCCGCACATTAGGTAAAATGATTTTGACCGATTTCCTGAATCTCGTTGCTCTTTAGCTGAGGAGAAGGGTATAGAAGGGGCATAACAATTCGCAAGTAAGGATTTGTATGCCAAGTGATATGCGGGCGGCTAATTATTCCGGGAACGTCCTTTCCATCATCATGGGTGGGGGACAAGGGACACGTTTATTTCCGTTAACCAAAGAACGGGCCAAGCCCGCGGTGCCGCTGGCCGGCAAGTACCGCCTGGTGGATATTCCCATCTCGAACTGCATTAATTCCGGCCTGAAACGCATTTATTTGCTGACGCAGTTCAATTCCGCCTCACTGCATCGCCACATCTCGCAATCCTACAAATTCGACCATTTTTCCGGCGGTTTCGTGGAATTGCTGGCTGCGGAACAGACGTTTACCGATACTTCATGGTATCAAGGCACGGCCGATGCCGTGCGTAAAAACCTGGTTCACCTGTTGAATCATGATTTTGAATACGTGCTCATTCTCAGCGGTGACCAGCTTTACCGCATGGATTTTCGCCGCATCCTGGCGCAACACATCGAGAGCTATGCGGACGTGACGATTGCGACGATCCCTGTGGCCCGGCCTGACGCGCAGGCGTTGGGGATCATGAAAATCGATCCGGAACGGCGTATTACCCGGTTTGTGGAAAAGCCCAAAGACCCGGCGATTCTCGATTCGTTGCGCCTGGAAAAAGAATCTTACGCCAAGTACGACATCAAGAGTGATGATGAATTGTTCCTGGCTTCGATGGGTATTTACGTGTTCAACCGGGAAGTGCTGCTTTCGATGTTGGATAACGATCTGACTGATTTCGGCAAACATATCATCCCCGGAGCGATCAACACGCATCGCGTATTTTCCTATGTTTTTCAGGGTTATTGGGAAGACATCGGTACGATCCGCTCCTTTTTCAACGCGAATCTCGATCTGACGTCGGAACTGCCGCGGTTCAATTTCTTTGATATGAGCGCGCCGATCTTTACGCGTCCGCGTTTTCTGCCGGCCTCCAAAATCAACGGCGCGCAGATTGATCATGCGATTATTTCCGACGGTTGCATTCTGAACCATTCCACGATTTCCAATAGTATCATTGGCGTTCGCAGTTCCGTGGGCGCTGGCAGCAAAGTGCATCACGCGATTTTGCTCGGCTCCGATTACTACGAATCCGAGGCCTCAATTCTCCGCAATGAAGCCGCCGGTCGTCCGCGTATTGGCATTGGCCGCAATGCGCGAATCGAGCATGCCATTATCGACAAGAATGCGCGGATCGGTGACGACGTGGTGATTACGCCGGAAGGCAAAGCGGAAAACGTGGATCACCCGCTGTATTACGTGCGCGAAGGCATTGTGATTATTCCCAAAAACGGGGTGGTTCCGAGCGGGACGGTGATTTAATTGACCGACTGGGCAGTCCGTGATCGGGTGTATGCGCCGCATTTACATTTGTTCCGGCGGCTGCTAAAACCCCCGTGTGTCGAACCAAATTGCCAAACAATGGAAAGCCCTGACCGCGAAAGGGCGGCTCAGCCTGATTGCCGGTCCCTGTGTCATTGAGAGTGAAGAACTCTGCCTGAAAATCGGGCTTTCGCTCCAAAAGACCTGCCGGTCACTGGGGATTCATTACACTTTCAAAGCCAGTTACGATAAAGCCAACCGCACTTCTGCGAAGTCGTTTCGCGGCCCCGGATTACATGAGGGTTTGGAAATCCTGTCCCGCATTCGCGCAAAGCTCGGCGTGCCGGTGCTGACCGATGTGCATACGGAAGAACAGGCG
>JBEHZA010000181.1:0-9123 GCA_048497895.1 Verrucomicrobiota bacterium | reverse complement strand
TTCCAATAATAGCTTCAAAGAATCCCAAGTGAATGCATCTTTCAAATTAATAGGAATGAATTTTGTTATATGCATTTTAATATATAAAATTAAATATTAGAATCATAAATATAAGAACAAGTTGGTTAGTTTTTAGGATATGGGTCAGAGAATACATGGTTATGTGAAGATTCAGTATTACTTAATTAACCATTGGAATATTCATTAACCAATAGTCATGAGAACTCAATCATGCCATTCACGGTCTTTGTCCCCAATGCGCTCAGGTGAAAAACTCCTGAACCGCGCCTGACACTTTTATTCAATGAGTACAGCCACCGAAACAATCGAAGGATTTGTCAAAAAGGAGTACAAGTATGGTTTCTACACGGACGTAGAAGCCGACTCCACTCCGCCCGGTCTGAATGAAGACACCATCCGTTTCATTTCGCATAAGAAGAAGGAACCAGATTGGTTATTGGAATGGCGGCTGAAAGCGTATCGTCACTGGCTGACCATGCCGGTTCCGGAATGGGCGAAGGTGCATTATCCGCCGGTGGATTTTCAGGCGATCGTTTATTATTCCGCGCCGAAAAAGAAGGGTGATGGCCCCAAGAGCCTGGATGAAGTCGATCCCAAGCTGCTGGAGACGTATGAAAAGCTCGGCATTCCTTTGCGTGAACGGGAGCGTTTAGCCGGGGTGGCGGTGGACGCGGTGTTTGATAGCGTTTCCGTGGGCACCACTTTCAAGAAGCAACTGGCTGAAAAGGGCGTGATTTTCTGTTCGTTCAGCGAAGCCGTGCATGAGCATCCGGAACTCGTGAAGAAATATCTCGGCTCAGTCGTGCCGCATACGGATAACTTTTATGCGGCGTTGAACTCGGCCGTCTTTACGGATGGTTCATTCTGCTTCATTCCCAAGGGCGTGCGTTGCCCGATGGAATTGTCCACGTACTTCCGCATCAACGCGGCGAACACGGGGCAATTTGAACGCACCCTGATTGTCGCAGAAGAAGGTGCGCATGTGAGCTATCTTGAAGGTTGCACCGCGCCGATGCGGGATGAAAACCAATTGCATGCGGCGGTGGTGGAACTCGTGGCGCTGGAAGGCGGCGAGATCAAGTATTCCACTGTGCAGAACTGGTATCCCGGCGACGAGAACGGGGTCGGCGGCATTTACAACTTTGTGACCAAACGGGGTCTGTGCAAGGGCCGCAATTCCAAGATTTCGTGGACGCAAGTGGAGACGGGTTCTTCCATCACGTGGAAATATCCCAGTGTGATTTTGCAGGGGGATAATTCCGTGGGTGAATTCTACTCAGTGGCACTAACGAACAACTGCCAGCAGGCCGATACCGGCACCAAAATGGTGCATATCGGCAAGAATACGAAGAGCACGATTATTTCCAAAGGCATCTCGGCTGGCCGCGGGCAAAACAGTTATCGCGGTCAGGTGAAGATTCTGAAAAGCGCGACCGGCGCGCGGAATTTCTCCCAATGCGATTCCCTGTTGATCGGCAACAGATGTGGGGCCCACACGTTCCCTTACATTGAAGTCAAAAACACGACTTCCAGTGTGGAGCATGAAGCCTCCACCTCGAAGATTGGCGAAGACCAGATCTTTTACTGCAATCAGCGTGGCATCTCCACACAGGACGCGGTGAATATGATTGTGAACGGCTTCTGCAAGGAAGTGTTCAAGGAACTCCCGATGGAATTTGCCGTGGAAGCACAAAAGCTGCTCGGCGTAAGCCTGGAAGGCAGCGTCGGTTAAAACTCGGTTTCGCCATCGCCACCTGACTTCCGATCGGGAAGTCAGGTTTGTGCTCTGGCGCAGAAGCATTTTTATCAGCATCAATTGAAATGAAAGAAACGATACTCGAAATCAAAAATTTGCACGCGGGCGTTGAGGGCAAACAAATCCTCAAGGGCGTGAACCTGACGGTGCGGGCCGGTGAAGTGCATGCGATCATGGGGCCGAACGGCAGCGGCAAGAGCACGCTCTCCGCTGTGCTCGCAGGCCGTGACGGCTATGAAGTCACCGCCGGGGAAGCGATCTATTGCGGCAAGAACCTGCTGGAACTTGATCCGGAAGAACGCGCGCGTGAAGGGGTCTTCCTCGCCTTCCAATATCCGGTGGAAATTCCCGGGGTGAACAGTACTTATTTCCTGAAATCTGCCCTGAACGAAGTGCGCAAGCATAAGGGCCTGGCGGAACTCGACGCGATGGAGTTCCTGAGCCTGGTGAAAGAGAAAATGAAGATTCTCGAACTGCGCGAAGATTTTCTGAAACGCCCGGTCAATCATGGGTTTTCCGGCGGCGAAAAGAAGCGGAATGAAATTTTCCAAATGGCGGTGCTCGAACCGAAGCTCGCGATTCTCGATGAAACAGATTCCGGCCTCGACATTGATGCGTTAAAAACAGTTTCCGAAGGGGTTAACCGCCTGAAGCGCGGGGATAACGCCCAATTGGTCATCACGCATTATCAACGTTTGCTGGATTATATTGTGCCCGACTTTGTGCATGTGCTGGTGAATGGCCGCATCGTCATGGATGGCGGCAAGGAACTGGCGCTGGAGCTGGAGAAAAAGGGTTACGACTGGCTCATCAAGGGCGCGTTGCAACCTGCCTGAAGGCCGGAGGAATTTGCACCATGATTCAAACGCAAACCAAACCGACCGCGCGCGAAGCCGATGCCTATCTGGCGAAGTTCGAACGGATCGAACAAAGCGCTGACCCCAAGTCGTGGGTCTTTCCGTTGCGCAAGGCCGGCCTGGCCCGCTTCGCGGAACTGGGTTTTCCCACGCTGCATGACGAGGACTGGCGCTTCACGAATGTTGCCCCGGTGGCCAAGCTGGCGTTCAAGCCAGTGCTGCAACCCGCCGCACATAACGTCACGCCAGCGGCGCTGGATCGCTTTGCTTTCGCCGGACTGGAAAGCAGCAAGCTGGTTTTTGTCGATGGCCATTACCGCGCAGAACTTTCTTCCGTGCTGCCGCAAGCGCCGGGCGTGAAGCTGGGCAGTCTGGCGGCGGCGCTGGCAACGGATTCGGCGTTACTGGAAAAAAGCCTGAATCAATACGCGCGCATGGAAGACAATGCGTTTGCCGCGTTGAATGCCGCATTTTTTCAGGATGGCGCTTTCATCTGCGTGCCGGACGGACAAGTGGTGGAAAAGCCGGTGCAGATCATTTATATCGCCACGACCAGGGAAAGCGGCGCGACGACGCACCCGCGCAATCTGTTCATTGCCGGGAATAACACGCAATTGACCCTGATCGAGAGCTACGTGAGCCTCGTGGATGCGCCTTATTTTACGAATCCGGTTTCGGAATTCATTATTGGCGATCACGCCGTGGTGGAACATCTGAAGTTTCAGGATGAAAGTCAGGAGGCGTATCACATTGCCACGCTCGCTTCGCATTTGGGCAAGGCGTGCCGCTTCGTTTCCCATTCGATTGCACTGGGCGGAAAGCTGTCGCGCAACAACATCCGCACCAAGCTGGATGGCGAAGGATTGGAATGCGTTCTCAATGGTCTGTATCTGACGAAAGACGAACAGTTGGCGGATCATCACATGATTGTGGAACACGCAAAACCGAACTGCGCGAGCCACGAATATTTCAACGGCATTCTCGATAATAAATCGAAGGGCGTTTTCCACGGTCGCATTCTCGTGAAACAAATTGCGCAGAAAACGGACGCGAAACAAACGAACCGCAATCTGTTGTTATCCGATGACGCGACGGCAGATACGAAGCCCCAATTGGAAATCTACGCGGATGATGTAAAGTGTACTCACGGCGCCACCGTGGGCCAGATGGATGAAGATTCCATCTTTTACCTGCGCGCGCGGGGCATTGGACTGGAAACGGCGCGGCGCATGTTGATGCACGCGTTTGCCGGTGAGATCATTGACCGCGTGCAGCATGAGCAGGCGCGGGAAGAACTGGACCAGCTCGTGTGGGAACGGCTGGAGCAGAATCTCCATTCGCACAGCGATTAGTCTCGGCATGAATATCGATGAGTTAATTTCAAATTTCGAGCTGCTGGGTGGCTGGGAAGAACGCTACACCTATCTGATTGATCTGGGCCGCAAACTGCCGGGTCTGCCGGAAAAGGACAAGATCGAGGCCTATCGGGTGCATGGCTGCCAGGCGATGGTCTGGTTGCGCATGGACCCCGATCCAGTCCGGCCCCGGGCGTTGCGCATGCACGCGGATAGTGATGCGTTTATTGTGCGCGGCTTGATTGCGGTGTTGACGCTGCTCTTTGACGGGCGCACGCCGGAGGAGATATTGCAGGTGGACGCGAAGTCCTCGTTGGGCAAACTCGGGCTCGATAATCACCTGAGTCCGACGCGCAAGAATGGTTTGTATGCGATGGTAGAACGCATTCGCGCTTTGGCGGCGGAGCAAGTGGCCAATAGTGGCAAAGCTGAGGCAGTGCCTAGCGCAGCCGGTGGACGATAACAGCGCGGTTTACTTTTTAAAATTATGTACGGCAGTGATCCAATTACGATTACGCGGGATGTCGAAGCATCCGTGGTTCCGGTCGGCACCAAGGTCACATTGATGAAGGGCGAACTGGCCTATATCACGCAGGAACTGGGTGGCAGCTTCACTGTGGTGGTGAATGGCAATATGTTTCGCATCGATGGAGTAAATGCCGATGCGCTGGGCCGCGAAATCAAGACGCAGCAAACGAAGGCGGCCAACGCGGAACCGCGCTCGGTCGAGCAATTGGAGAAAGAAGTTTGGGCGCAACTCAAGAATTGTTACGACCCGGAAATCCCGGTGAACGTCGTGGACCTGGGTTTGATTTACGGCTGCGATCTGACGCCGATTGATGCCGGCAAGACCTACAAGGCCGACGTGAAGATGACGTTGACTGCACCCGGTTGTGGCATGGGGCCAACGCTCGCGCAGGATGTGCAGAACCGCTTGATGTCGATTGAAGAAATCGAAGAGGCGAATGTGGAACTGGTCTGGGAACCGCAGTGGAATCAAGGCATGATGACGGAAGCGGCGAAATTGCAGTTAGGTTTGTTGTAAATTTTTAGAATGATTGCTGAACCCGTCAAAGCAGCGAGTGAGAAGAAGGCCATTGATTGGCTGGCTTTGCGCGCCGATTTTCCGATTCTGGATCAGCAGATCAACGGCCATCCGCTCATTTATTTCGATAACGCGGCGACCAGTCAGAAGCCGCGCTCCGTGCTGGATGCGCTGCGGCATTATTACGAACGTGACAATGCGAACGTGCATCGCGGCATTCATGAATTGAGCAATCGCGCCACGGGCGGATTTGAAGCGGCCCGTGCGCGGGCGGCCAAATTCATCAACGCGCGGCACGCGGAAGAAATTATTTTTACGCGCGGCACGACGGAAGGCCTCAACCTGGTGGCCAATACATGGGGAGCGGCGAATCTGAAGGCCGGTGATGTGATTCTGCTGACAGAGATGGAGCATCACAGCAATATCGTTCCCTGGCAGATGCTCGCGGAAAAGACGGGTGCGAAACTGGCTTATATTCCGGTCACGGGCGATGAAGGTTTGCTGGATTTAAGCCGGCTCGATCAATTGCTCACGTCACAGGTGAAGCTGCTGTCGTTGACGCACATTTCCAACACGTTGGGCGTGGTGAATCCGGTAGCCGAATTATGTCAGCGCGCGCGTAAGCTCGGTGTCGTGACGGTGGTGGATGCGGCGCAAAGTGGCGGCCATTGCCCGGTGGATGTGCAGGCGATGGGTTGTGATTTTCTCGCGCTGTCCGGTCACAAAATCTGCGGGCCGACCGGCATCGGGATTCTTTACGGACGGTTGGAACTGCTCGAAGCCATTCCGCCGTATCAGGGCGGCGGCGAGATGATTGAGACGGTGGGATATTTCAAGACCACGTACAACAAACCTCCGCATAAATTTGAGGCAGGCACACCGGATATTTCGGGTGCAGTGGGCTTGCACGCAGCCATGGATTATCTGGATGCAATCGGTCGGGAAAATATTTTTAAACACGATCAGGAATTGGCGCAGTACGCTTACGAACAACTCGCGCAATTCAAGGGCATCCGGTTGTTTGGCCCGAAGACGGAGCGCGCGGGGTTGGTGAGTTTTGTGCTGCCGAACGCGCATGCGTTGGACGTGGCGACGATGGTGGATCAACGCGGCGTGGCGTTGCGCGCGGGGCATCATTGCAATCAACCGCTGATGGGGCGGCTGGGTGTCGCGGCGACGTTGCGGGCGAGTTTTTATTTTTACAATACGAAGGACGAAGTGGACCGCTTCATTGAAGTGATGCGCAAGGTGCAGAAGTTGTTCGCGTGAAAGGTGAATTATGACGACGATGGAAACGATCAGCCCGCAATCGACGATGCAGGAAGTGCTGGAGGCGTATCCCGGCGCGCAACGGGCGTTGTTCCGCCGTTATCATATTGGCGGGTGTTCGAGTTGCGGCTTTCAACCTACGGAAACGCTCATGGGTTTGTGCCAGCGCAACGGCAATCTGAGCGTTGACGAAGTGCTGGAACACATTAAAGCCAGCCACGAACAGGATGCGAAGGTGTTGGTTTCCGCGAAAGAACTTGCTGAATTACGTGCGCAGGATGCATCGGTGAAACTACTGGATATTCGTTCGCGTGAAGAATACGAAGGGGTGCATATCGACGGCGCAATTTTGATGTCGCAAACGGTGATGCAGGAAATTCTGGGCCAGTGGGATCGCAAACAAATTTTTGTGGTGATTGATCATCAAGGCAAGACGGCACTGGATGGAGCGGCGTATTTCCTTGGGCATGGTTACGAAAATGTGCGGGCCTTGCGCGGCGGGATTGATGCGTGGTCGCAGGATGTGGATGAAAAACTGCCGCGTTATCGCCTGGCGTAATCGCGGTGCCAGCGATTGGAAAAGACTGATTTCATGAACGAAGATTTACAAAAGCGCATTACGGAAGCGATGCGGAATCCGCAGAACATGGGCGAGATGTCCAACGCGGACGCCATTGGCACCGTGGGCAATTCCGATTGCGGTGAGATGCTGCGGATGTGGGTAAAGTTCAAGGAAGAAAAAGGCAAGAAGGTCATTGATCGCGCGACGTTCCAATCTTTCGGCTGCGAAACGGCCATTGCGGTGGCCAGTCTGGCCACGGAATTGATTCGCGGCAAAACTGCCGAAGAAGCGTTGGCCTTGAAGACAGAAGAGCTCGCGGGGGAACTGGGGCCGCTTCCGCCCATGAAGATTCATTGCGCGGAATTGGTGGAAGGGGCTTTGCGTTCGGCTTTGGAAGCATCTGAGCAACCTAAACCGGCGACACCAGCGCCCGCTCCGCTGCCTTCGATGACTGCGCCGACGCTGGTGGATAGTTTGAATCAGTCCGAGAAAAAAGGCGGGATCAAACTGGTGTTTTTGGATGCGGAGAAGAAGTAGAAACACAAGTTTCAAAGGTAACTCTGTTACCACGTGGGGATAAACTTTACCCTGCTTCAGGGGAGAGTGGTGCTGTTAATTTCCAAACCACACTGGTCATTTCTCTACAGCGCAACCACTTAAAACGGGCTTTTGGCGGTAAAATCCAGAGCGGAAACCTCATGGCATACCGATTGCTCATATTTTGCCATGGGTAACGTGTGTACTAAAATTTTGAAGCCGAAGAACCCGCTGACCGGCCCATCACCGCTCGCGAAGTGGTTGCGATTTCCGTTGATCCCGTTGCTGACGAGCGGCACCTCGTCACTGGCGCATGCGCATCCCGGCCACACGGATTACACCGGATTTTCTTCCGGGTTCACGCACCCGTTATTCGGTCTGGATCACTTGATCGCCCTGCTGGCGGTGGGACTATGGGCGGCTCAATTAGGTGGACGCGCCGTTTTTCGCGTGCCGCTGACTTTCGTGCTGGTGATGATTCTCGGTGCGGCGTTGGGCTGTGCGGGAGTGGCCTTGCCTTTTGTCGAAGCCGGCATTCTTACTTCGGTGCTGGTGCTCGGATTAATGATTGCCCGCGCTAAGCAGTTGCCGCTGCACTTCAGTCTCGGACTCGTCGGATTATTCGCGCTCTTTCACGGCAACGCGCACGGACTGGAAATGCCCGCCACCGCTTCCAGCTTCATGTATTTCTTAGGCTTCGCTGCGGCTTCGGCGTTACTGCATGCAGGTGGCATTGCGCTGGCCTCACTGGCGCAACAGCAGGCAAAACCCGTATATCTGCGCTACGCGGGCGTCAGCGTCATGCTTGGCGGTGTGTTCTGCTGGCTGGCGTGATCGCCCTTTAATAGAGCGTCGCTTTATTTAATTTGTCCGCGGTTCAACGCCCAGCAAATTGCGGACAAAAAAGTCCTGAAGCCATCATTGATCCACAGATCGAAATCCTTGTTCGCCTTCACTAACGCGTAACCACTTGCAGCGTGCTGGCCTGGTCCACGTTATTATTCGCTTCACCTCCTATTTGAAGCCGGCTGATTCTTCAGCTATGAGAGTGAACTTCCCGAATTGAGTTCACGTGTTATTTGCTTATGCTCAGTTCTTAAGAATCTGATCAATAACCATTCCATGAAATCACTCACTGAACATCTTTGGTTTGAAGTTCCCCAGCGGCGCGGCTTCGTGAACATCACTTCCACTGTGGCTGACCTCGTGCGTCAAAGCGGCGTGCAGGAGGGCCTCTGCCTGGTCAACGCCATGCACATTACCGCCTCCGTGTTCATCAATGATAATGAGGATGGGCTGCTGCATGATTATGAGGTCTGGCTGGAGCGGTTGGCACCGCATGCGCCGGTGGGTCAGTATCATCACAACCGCACCGGCGAGGACAACGCCGACGCACATCTGAAGCGCCAGATCATGGGCCGCGAAGTTGTCGTGGCGATCACCAAAGGCCGTCTCGATTTCGGCCCGTGGGAACAAATTTTTTACGGTGAATTTGATGGTGGCCGTCGCAAACGCGCTCTGGTGAAAATCATTGGTGAATAATTTCACCGGCCGGTTTATTCAAAATTCGATTTAGTAGTTTTGGCCGCGCTTGCTTTGATCTGCGTGGTTTCCGCGGGTTGGAGCAGATTCAGTTCGTGAATCGACCAGAATAAATTCGCCACAAATCCGGTTTGAGTAATGCGCACGAACTTCGTCTTAACCGGTGTGAACTTAATCTC
>JBEHZA010000180.1:0-9125 GCA_048497895.1 Verrucomicrobiota bacterium | reverse complement strand
ACTTCGTTAACGCCGAGGTTTGCGCCGGTGCCGGAGCGTACTCCAAGCGGATGATTTGCGTATCCAGATTGTTGCCCCACGCGCTGCCCCATTCGATGAGGTAAAGGCAGCCGTCCGCGCCCAATTCCATGTCCATCGGACGTTTGAAGGTCATCTTTGGGCAAAAGCGTTCCATTTTGGCGATCTTGTCGTCCTTATCCAAATGCACGGCGATAATCCAATTCCGCGACCATTCGTAAATGAACAGCGTGTGATCGAATTCCTGCGGCAGCTTGTGTTCCGACTTCAGCTTGGGATTGAAGTAATAAACCGGTCCTGCCATCGCCGTGCGGCCACCGCCGCCGTTCACCACCGGGAACCGCGTGGAAGGTGAACCCGGATAATAAATAAACGCCGGTTGCGCGGGCGGCAGTTCTTTGATGCCGGTGTTGTTCGGCGAATTATTTACCGGATGCGCCGGATCAAACAATGCGCCGGAATTGGTGCCGGTGTAGTCGTAAGCGTGATACGGCTTGTTGTCCGCCACGAAGTAGGGCCAGCCAAAGTAACCCGCCTGACGCGCCTGATTCACTTCATCAAAACCAGCGGGACCAAAGCGTTCATCCGGGCCGCCGGCATCCGGGCCGACATCGCCCCAATAGAGAAACCCATTCTTCTGATCGACCGAAATCCGGAACGGGTTGCGGCAACCCATCGCGTAAATTTCCGGACGGGTAAGCGGCGTGCCCGGCGGGAACAGATTGCCCTTCGGAATTGTATAAGTGCCATTCGCTTCCGGATGAATGCGCATTACTTTTCCGCGCAGATCATTGGAGTTAGCCGATGATTTTTGCGCATCCCACGGCGAACGGCCCGGGCGTTCATCGATGGGGCCGAAGCCATTGCGGCTTTTCGGCTGCGTGTCATCATGAAAGGGATTCGTGTTGTCGCCCGCGGAGAAGTAAAGATTGCCCTTGGAATCAAAGGTGACCGAACCACCGGAATGGCAGCACTGTTCCCGTTGGGTTTTCACGCGCACCAGGATTTTCTCACTGCTCAAGTCCAGCGTATCGCCTTTCAAGGTGAAACGGGCCAGCCGGTTCTCGCCGGCCTTTTGGCCGTTGGCATCTTTGGAGGATTCCGGATCGGCGTAGTAGAGGTAAATCCAGCCGTTCTTCGTGAATTTCGGATCGAGCGTAATGCCCAGCAACCCATCCTCCAATCCCGTGAACACATTCAGCTTCGCCACAATTTTGTCACTCTTGGTGGCGGGATCATAAACCTTCAAGGTGCCGTCGCGTTGAGCGAAGAAAACCCGGCCATCCGCTGCCACCGCCAGTTCCATCGGGTCCTTCAGCGTGTCTTTGCGTTCGCCGTTAATTTCTTCATCCGCCACCAGCACTACTTTGCGAAAGTCGCCATCCTGTTGCGGGCCCAGGTGGGAGAAGTCCATCTGCGCTGCTGGCGGTTTGGCGGCAGTCTGCGTTTGCTGGGCGTGCAGGTTCAAGTTCACCAGCAATGCAGTTGCGGTCAGCGTACTGACGAGAGAGAAGCGGCTCTTGATCATGAATGGTTTGACGTTTGAATTTCTATTCCTCGCGCAATATTTTGCCAAATCGAAAGCCCGGAGGCGAACGATTGAATTTGAGGAACCCGATGAAATTAACGGGTTTACGGAAGCTGTCTAGTCCCAACCGCGTTTCACAGTGAGGGCCGTGGAACGTTCTTAGTTCGTTGCTTTACCCTTTTGATGCTGTTCACGCTCGCGTTGGCGGTATTGCGAGGGGGAAATCTGGTTCATCCGTTTGAAATCGCGGCTGAAATAAAACTGGTCGTAGTAACCCGTTTCTTCCGCGATTTGCGCGATGGAATCGTCCGTTTCCAACAACCGCTTTTTCGCCTGATTGATCCGCTCGCGTTTCAGCCAGTCAATCGGGCTGGTCCCGGTGGCGGCTTTGAAGTTCCGGAAGAAATTGGACACGCTCATCCCCGCCATTCCGGCTAATTCACTGACCCGCAATGGCTTTTGGTAATACAGCCGCATGGCCTCAATCGGTTTATGCAGGGATTTGGGGATTTGCTCTTCATCGGACGGATGCGGATTGGCCGAGTGACGCGAGGTAAACAATTCCCGCAACAAAGCTCCCACTTCGCTATGCAAGGCCGCTTCCATGGCAATCGGCCGGTTTTTCATAATCCGGAAGATGCGCCGGAAGATCGCGGCGGCGGTCTTGGAATCCACGCCCCCGAAGACCGGTGAACCGGTCGAAGTGAGCATCTTGTAAATTTGATCCATGTGCGGGCCATCCACCCGAATCCAGTACATCTCCCAGGGCGAACCTTCCTCGGGCCAGTGAGTGTTCGCGTAATGATTGAAAATCCAGGCAATCTGACCGGTCGCCACGGGCCAGATGCGGTCGTTCACTTTCACATGCCCTTTGCCCTTAAGGCACAAGAGTATCTTGTGGCCGGGATAGTTGGGATGAACCTGCTTGTAATCGCGTCCGGCGATCAAATGGCCCGCGCGCAGCACACTATAGAAAATCTCCCGGCTCGCCTCCGTCGGCGTATGAAACAGCGAGATCAGTATTTTGGTCTGCTTGGGAGCTGCTTTCATGGGAGAATATTACATAATAACCGGTTCGCTTGTCCACGGTTCAGCGCGAAAAAATAGCTCGTTCGATTTGTCATCTTCACCCGTCTTTTTCAGACTGGTCGGCTGGCGCGCTTATTCAAATACGGGAATTAATGCCTGAAATGCCAGATATTTACCGGCTATCGGCCTTTCAAGGAGAGTGTCTGGATAGTTTGAATCCGGCTTTGTCCAGCGGAAATCCCTCCTCGTGCTTAACTTGCCGGTGAAGGAGAATTATTTTACATGATACTGACCTGAGTGGGAGGGAGTTGGAGGTTATGCCATTCTCCAAAGAAACCGAAAAAGGCGGAGCAACGTGCCCCCATGAGGACGCAGATTTCCCGCCCTTCAGATACGATCTTCAATGGCACCGCGGCGCTTCATTAAGCGACCGCAGCAGCGAGTTTGTCGTTAATCTGACGGATCAAGGTGGCGCCCAATTCGACCCCGCTCCATTGGCAGGATTTATCCGGAGAACGTGTAATCCAGCGGCGGGCATTATTATCTGAATGGAGTTTCTCGCCCGGCATCTCGCAGAGCACGACGATCTCCGGCACCTGTTCGCCCTGCCAGTTCGGATTGATCAATGGGTAAACGAGCAGACGCGCCAGTTGCCCGTTATCGAGGAATAAATCCACTGCCACCATGGAACCGTCGTCCGGCGGGTTAATGAAGTGCCAGTCATCCACGCTTAGTCTCATATAAATGACCCCTGACTAATTGTTTGAACAGCTTCGCTCCAGGGCTAACACACCTGCTATTATTACAGACGGAAAAGGACGGGCTCAGGTTGCAACAATTTTTAAAGCCCGCGGATTTCCCTCTGCTGCCCAGTAAGAATTGAAGCTTTTCGGACCTCCGGCACGGTGAGACTTGTGCCAAGGTATCGCTTATTGCGAATATAATCCCAGCACTGCCAATAGTTCAACTTATTTGTAGCGCAGAATCAATTTATCTTCTGCTGCGGGGAAGTTCAGGCGGACTCGATGATTGGGCTCACGATTTGTCCCGGCTGATTATCCGTGAGCGACTGCTCGATGCCGTTGCGTTTATAAGTCAGCTTCTTATGGTCGATGCCAAACAGGTGCAGCAGCGTGGCATGATAATCGTAGTGGTTGACTACGTCTTTAACCGCTTTATGGCCAAACTCATCCGTCTCACCATAAACGCAACCCGGACGGAACCCGCCACCCGCCATCCACATGCTGAATCCGTACGTGTTATGGTCACGGCCAACCTTCTCGGCTCCGGCGTCATTTTGAATAACCGGCAAGCGTCCCATTTCACCGCCCCAATGGACGACCGTGGAATCCAGCAATCCTCTGGCTTTCAAGTCCATCACCAGCGCGGCGGAAGGTTTATCGGTCATCTGACAAGCGGCGGGTAACGCGGTGCGGATGCTGCCGTGATGATCCCAGAACTGGTTGCGGGTGAACACTTGCACGAAACGAACGCCGCGCTCCACCAGGCGCCGGGCAATCAGACAGCGCGCGCCATATTCCGCCGTGGCCGGTTCGTCGAGACCGTAGAGTTTTTTGGTGGCTGCACTTTCTTTGGAAATATCCAGCGCTTCCTTGGCAGCGGTTTGCATTTTGGCCGCCAGTTCATAGCTGGCAATCCGGGCTTCCAGATCCAGTTCTCCCGGATGCTGTTTCAGGTGATCCCGGTTCAGGTCGCTTAAGAAATTCAGATAGCGTTCCTGCGCTGCGCCTTTGATTTGCGCCGGAGGATCGAGATTCAGAATGCGCGGCTCACGCGGACGCACGACGGTGCCCTGGTAAAGTGAGGGCAGCCAGCCACTCGTCCAGTTATGCACGCCTTCGACGGGCAAGCCCTTCGGGTCCGTCAGCACTACATAAGCAGGCAGTTCCTGACTCTCGCACCCAAGACCATACGTCAGCCAACTCCCAATAGTCGGACGGCCTTCCAGCGTCCGCCCCGTGTTCATGGCAAAGATGGATTGCCCGTGATTATTCACGCCGGTGTGCATGGAGCGGATAAGCGTGATGTCATCGACAATGCCCGCCAGATTCGGCAGCAATTCCGAAATCTCCATGCCGCACTGGCCATGTTTGCTGAATTTCCACGGACTGCTCAGGACGCGGGAACTGGCTTGCGCGGCGTTATCGTATTTGATTTCGCCGGGAAATTTTTGGCCGTTGTATTTTTCCAGCAACGGTTTGTTGTCGAACAGATCCAGATGACTGGGGCCGCCTTGCATGAACAGGGAAATCATGGCCTTTGCGCGGGGAGCCGAAGGCGGCGCTTTGGGAGTCAGATCAAATTTAAAAGGGTCCGTGTGCGGCTTGGTGGGAATCTCCGCCCGCAACCGGTCCTCATTCAACAGCCACGTGAGCGCCAGCGAGCCAATGCCCATGGCGTTCACCGCGAGGAAGTGGCGGCGGCTGGAGCGGCGATAAATGTCCGGGTTCATAACGATGATGGGCTTAGTCCAGATACAGGAAACCATTCGCGCTCAAGAGCGCCTGACAATAGATGGTCAGTGCCAGCCGTTCAGGGGAATGCGGCGGTGCGGGTTCGGCTTTGGCTTTCTTCCCTTTGACGGCGGGCGTTTCGGTGCCGGGCGGATTCGCCTTAAAATAAGCAGTTTGAGCGGTCAGAAATTCCACGGCCTCCTGCAATTCCTTTTTCGACGGCTCTTTGCTGAACGTCATCCGCCAGGCGCGCAAGGCTTGAGCCGTCAGGTCATCGCCGCTCTCTTTCAGCAATCGTTCAGCAAAACAATCGGCCTGAGCGAATACAAAGCTGCTGTTCATCAGCATGAGGGATTGCGGCGTTACGGTGGATGAATTGCGCGCTTCGCAGTTCGGGTCCATCGCCGGCGCATCAAATGTATCCAGCACGGCCAATGGACGGCTGCGGCGCACCTGAATATAAATGCTGCGGCGGAATTCCTGCCCGTTCAGCGGAACTTCCTCTGTCTGTACATTCTCGCCATTCTTTTTCTCAATGCCGACGACGATCTGCCCCACTTCATCCTCCTTCACGGGAATGGGCTGGCCATATAATTCATCCTTCAATTTCCCGCTGAGGGTAAGAATGGAATCCCGCAGCACTTCCGCTTCCAACCGGCGGACCGGCATGCGGGAGTAATAGCGGTTATCCGGGTCTTTGGCGTCTTTGCGGGCGTCGCGCAGGGAGGACTGACGATACGCGGTCGAGGTCAGGATGAGCTTTTGCAAGCGTTTCAATTGCCAGCCGTGCTGCATGAAGTCGCTCGCGAGCCAATCGAGCAGTTCCGGATGTGTGGGACGTTGACCGAGCAACCCGAAATCCCCCGGGCTATTCACAATACCGCGTCCAAAGTGGTTCATCCAAATGCGATTCACGATGACGCGGGCCGTAAGCGGATGCTGCCCATCCGTCAGTTCCTGGGCGAAGGCCAGCCGCCGTCCGCTCGTGGGCAAAGCCGCTTGCTTCTCCGGAATCCCTTGCGGATGGAAGGTGGCGAGAATGGTTGGTTCACCCGGTGTGACCTGTTGTTTGGGCTGATCCTGATCGCCGCGATAGAACAGGTAGGTCGGAGGAATACGTCCCGGAACTTCGGTCAAGGCGTTGATAAAATCCTCCACCGGTTTCTTCGCGCGAATTTCCGCCGCCTGTTCGGTAAACTTTTTTAATTCTTCCGCCGCTTTCGGATCATACAGATAGAGCGAGCCGGCGCTGACGTTTACGCTGGGATTTTCTTTAAGGAGCTTTTTCTGTTCTGCCGTGCGCTTGGCATCGGGCGTTTCGCGCGCTGTGCGGATAGGTTCCCGCAAGGCTTCGGGCAATTTGGCGAGTTCTTTGTCAAAGGTGGCTTGGATAAATCCGTCTTCTTTGACCTTACGCTCGTGTTCTACCTTGGCGGCTTCAGCCTCAATCTCTTTAGCTTTGGCGATGTCCGCCTCCGTGTAGAGCGAGATTAAGCGTCCGCGCGGTTGCCGCCAGTTCTTCCAGTCATAAGCCGGTTCAAAGATGGCGCGCAGCCGGTAGTAATCCACTTGCGTGATGGGGTCGTAACGGTGGTTGTGGCATTGCGCACAGCCGACCGTTAATCCCAGCAGTGAGGTGGAAACGATTTTAATGGTGTCGGCCACGACCTGATTTTTCGCGACATTCATGTCCGCTGCGCCGCCGCTCGTGCCATCCGGGGCCATCCGCAGGAAGCCGGTTGCCACCAGTTTTTCAATTTCATCCGGCTTTAGGTTCTTGTACGGCGGTTTCACCATTTCATCCCCGGCAATCTGTTCCCGGATGAATTGGTCGAATGGCTTATCTTCATTCAACGACTTAATAACGTAGTCGCGGAATTTGTAGGCATAAGGGCGAACGGCATCGGTCTCCGTATAGCCATCGGAATCCGCATAACCCGCTACGTCCAGCCAGTGACGCGCCCATTTCTCACCGTAATGCGGAGAGGCGAGGAGTTGATCAATCAGCTTTTCATAAGCGTCCGGCGAAGTATCGGCCAGAAAACGTTCCACTTCTTCCGGGCTGGGCGGCAAGCCGACCAGATCAAAATACGCGCGCCGGATCAAGGTGCGCTTATCTGCGTCATTGGCAAAGGTCAGTCCCTTGTCCTTCATCTTATCGAGGAGAAAGGCATCAATCGGTGTGCGCACGCGGTCCGCTTTCTTCACTTTGGGGACCGGCGGATTTTGGATCGGTTGAAAAGCCCAGAACGACCGTTCTTCTTCGCTGATGTCCAATTCGGGACCGACTTTCTCGGGTTCGGCGCGCAACGTTTTCGCGCCTTGAGTAATCCAGCGGCCAATCAGCTCGACTTCTTCCGGTTTGAGCTTCTTTTCACCCTTGGGCATCTCGCCCTCATGAACCAGTTTGTAAATGGCACTTAAGTCCCGTTTACCTGGCACGAGCGCTGGACCATTTTCACCGCCCTTGAGCATGAAGCGCTTTAACCGCAAATCCAGATCGCCTTTGAGTTTGTCGCCCTCGCCGTGGCAGGTGAAGCAATGCGCCTTAAAGATCGGGCGGATGTCGTGTTCAAAGGTGAGCGGTCCCTTGGAGGGGGATGCCGCGACAGCGAAATAATTGAGAACAAACAAGTTCAGCGCTGCCGCTAAAATGGTGCGAAAGAGGGCAGAGCTTTCGTTTGTTAAATGGTGCGGGCGCTGGTACATGGACTTAGACGCACGTTTATCTCAAATTGTAACCGGGTTTACTCCGCTAGCTTACACCTCTGTTAGATGCCAATTCGAGGGAAATTATTCACTGATTTGGGCATGAAAAAGCCGCTGGCCAGGAAGGTGAATTCCCAGCCGGTTTTCCCTTGATGGAGGAGCCGTGAGCGGCGATTACTTCGGCTTGAGGACCGTGATGAAACTCCGGTCGGCGGCAGTTGGAGTAAACTCAAAGGCCGTAAACCCGGTTTCCGTCAGCAGCGTGCGCATTTCCGCGGTAGAATAACATTTGCCTTCCGTGATGCTCATGAGCAGAGCCGAGTATTGAGCATTAGGCAAAGGGCCAGTCTTGTCTTCGTTGATGTGAACGTCGTGCACAATCAGCATCCCACCGGGAGGCAGGGCGGCATACGATTTAGCGAGCAGTTGCCGCACTTTCGGAAAATCCCAATCATGCAGCACGTTGGAAATTAGATGAACGTCACAATCCGTGGGCAACACGCCCTCAAACATCTCTCCGGCGACAACGTTTACTTTATCCGCGCAACCGCGTTGCGTGATCATCCGTTGCGCCACTTGATCGACGGGCGGCTTTTCAAAGACGGTGGCCTGCAAATGCGGATGCGTGGCGACGAGAGAGCACGCATAGATGCCTGAACCACCGGCGATATCGAGCAGGCGATGATGGTTTTTCAGGTCCAGTTTCTTCGCCATCACCCGCCCCAGATAAGCGCCCCGGCAATCCATCGCCGCCGTAAACTGTTTCGCAAACGCTTCTGTCTCCATGGCCTTCGCCCACTCCAACTCGGTTTTAAGACTGCCCCAATTGGCCGGTTTATCCGTGCGTAAAATGATTTCGTAATCTTTGCACACCGGACGTTCCTTCAAGGAAGCAAAGTACGGCGCAAGGCACCATGGCGAATCGCCCACGAGAAATTCCTCGGCGGATTTCGTCAATTTGAAAACGCCGTTGTGCTGTTCGATCAATTCCATGGCGGTGAACAGCGTCAGCATCACATCCACCGGACGGTCGTGAAAACCGAAATGCTGGCAAATGGCGGCTTTGTTGGAAGGATTCTTCGCCAGCCACGTAAAAAAATCGAAACGGGCCAGTGCTGCTGTCAGCAGATCAACCCCGTAAAGGCCATCGCGCTGGCGGTAAATGGCAATTGGGTCGGTGGTTGGTTCGCGGGTGAGATCAAGGAGTGACATAAATACTTAAAATCTAAACGTATGGAAGTTTGATAGGGGCTCAGCCAGCCGAACGCAATCCTCAAAATGAAACGAATTTATTTCGGACAGCGACCGTCCCGGTCGCAGCAAGGTGATCCGGTCAAACGGTGTGGCAGGATTCCATTCCGCTCGAC
>JBEHZA010000179.1:0-9176 GCA_048497895.1 Verrucomicrobiota bacterium | reverse complement strand
GACTAAAGTTACGAGAAGAAATATGGTAAAGCCGCGAACCTTTGGAGCAGCCCCCAAACGCAACTGACCACCCCGACCCGGAGCACTCGTCAACACTATGCAACCGGCTGTTTCAGCCAGTGACACGGTTTCATCCCGGCTCCCGCCATCGACCACGATCACCTCGGTGATTTCCGGCACGCGACGGAGACAAGCCAGTGTCTCCGGCAAAGCCCGGGCTTCATTCAAAGTGGGAATCACCACCGAAATAGTACGAGGCAACGGATGCACTCCGCGCCGCTCCACGCGCCGGGTTTCCAGCCACAACCAGGTCGCTCCGAAAACCGCCCACAATATATAGGCGAATAACGTCAGCATCGCGGCAGCTACTGCATCGTCGCGAGGAATGTCATAAAGCCCCAGCAACACCAACGCGGCACCTTCCCGAACGCCTGCCCCAGCCACCGAAATAGGCAAGGTCGCCAGCACGGCTATCGCCGGAAATGTCCACCACAGTTGCAGCCAGGGAATCGGGCCCGGAGTTACTGCCCGAAGATTGAGCGCCAGCAAACTGCACCAACTCATTTGCACTACCAATCC
Organism: Verrucomicrobiota bacterium; assembly: GCA_048497895.1. Classification (GTDB taxonomy): domain Bacteria; phylum Verrucomicrobiota; class Verrucomicrobiia; order Limisphaerales; family JBEHZA01; genus JBEHZA01. The sequence continues at coordinate 8,597 of JBEHZA010000179.1, read as the reverse complement.
GAGCACTAAACCGGCTCCGGCCTGACGGGGATTAGTCAGCAACCGCTTCACTCCCTGCCGGAACGAATCAATGGCCCGCCAGAGAAAATGATTGCCGCCCCGGGAAGCTCCCCGCCAGATCAACCCTGCCAGCAAGGCTCCCCCCAGCAAGATCACCAGCACTTTTCCAGACGATGGAATTTCAATCTGACGCAGCATATCAAACGCTCCGCACAGAGCAGCCAAACCCAGCGTGAGCAACGCCAGCAGCATCGTTCCGGTCAAGCCCAGCAACCGATCCAAAAACGAAGCGGCGAGAACATCCGCTACCGGATACTGATACCACCGGGCGTAAAGCGCTGATTTGGCAAAATCTCCACCCGCTGGACCAAAGAGCAGTGCGTTGAAGAAATTGCCGATGAAAACCACCCGCACCGTCGCCAACGGATGCACCGCGACCCCGGTCAAACGCAACATCAGATGCCACCGCCAGGCAGACATCAAGGAAGCGGCTCCAAACCCAATCAGTGCGAGGGCCAGCCAACCCGGGTGAGCCTGATGAATGACCTCCTCCAGCGCCTGGAGATTAAGGTGATGAAAAACAATCCACAACACGCCCGCGGAAACGCCAACGCCAACGAATCGCCGCCACGGGAGGGCGCTTTTTAAAGAGGATAAGTCCATGGCTCAAGCGACGCCATTCTGCGCGTCAGAAAAACCCGGACGTTGGATTAAGAATTCCATTTGAAGGCGTATTCACTTCACCGGAAAACTATCACTTCCTTACTTGTTCGTGAGCATGGGAAACCGTGGCGGAGCCGGAACCGGCGGAGCAATTTCCGTCGGAAAGGGCGGTGGCAAAGGCGGCATGGGCACCCCCAGGCCCGGCGGCAAAGGCGGCAATTGTGTCACCAGATTACGCCAGGTCTCGCGATCTCCCGGTGACATTTGTTTCCAACGCTCGGCATTTTTCAAAAACTCTTCCCGCTGTTGCGGCGTGAGGTTGGAAAACTTCCGGAAGGAGTCGATGCAAATCCGGCGCTGATCCGGCGGCAGTTTTTCAAAAGCCTGCAGGGATTTTTCCATCTGCTTCCGTTCATCATCGGAGAGCGTATCCAGAATTTTATCTTTTTCCCGGTCGGAGAGCTGGAAGAATTTTTGGAAATTATCGTAGGTGCGCTGACGCTGCTCCGGCGGCAAGGCGTTCCAACGCGCCAGCCCTTGCTCAATCCGGGCCCGATGACCTTCCGAATATTGCTGCAACACTTCATTGCGCTGGGCCGGCGGCAAAGACTCCACCCGGGTGAGATATTGCATCACCATTTCGTTATCCAGCACTTCGTTTTGAAATTCGGGCGAGAGATGATCCCAGGCATTCAACCGTTCTTCGACGAGTTTGCGGTCGCTTTCCGGCAATCCTTGCAACCTGGCTTTGCGCTCATCCACCGACATGGTCAAGAGCGGCTTTAAGTAGAAGCGCAACTGCATGGTGCGCTGAGTCGTCTGCAAACGGATCTCCCGTTCTTCCGGTTTCAAAGCCTCATACTCCTTTAATTTAGAGTACCAGAACTTCCGAAAACCTTCGAGTTTCTCCACCACTTTCTTTTCCCGTTCCTCCGGGCTCAAGTCAGGGTTATCGTTCAACCGCATTTCCGTAAATTTCCGGTCCTTTTCCAGCCGGGCGTTGATCGCCTTTTCACGCTCTTCCGGGTTCATCGCCAGCAGATCGCGCAGAAATTCCGTGGGCGACCAACGGGCGTTATTCGTGGAATTGGTTGAGTTGGAAGCAAAAAACCAGGCATTCGAGCCGTCATGGCCAAAACCGCCCCGGCCAAAGTGAGAGGGCGAATGACGCGGATGATCCTGCGCAAAAACCAGCCCGCCGCCCAACAGGCAGATGGCTAATAGTAGTATGCGACCGGAAAAGCGCATGGGTATTGGGCTTACTGGGAAACCGCCAGCAAATCCATATCAACGGCGGGAGGCACCTGACTCAAGCGGCTGATGGCATCAAAATCCCGCAGGACTTCCACACTCGGAATGGTGGTTGCCTGGGTCAGTTTCAAAAGGTTGTGAGCTACCTGCTCACGGTGTAATTCCTGGAAATGGTCATAGCTCAACAGACCAACTCCGACAAAAACAGCCGCAAAAGTCGCCGTCTTGACCCAACTCCAGCGGAAAACCCAGCTCCAGGGACTGCGGCGGGAACGGGTGGCGCGTTTTTCTTCCAAAGCCACGGCTTGGAGCACTTGAGCGGTAAAATTCGAGGCCAAAGGAGCGTTGGGAACCTGCTCCAACAGGCTATTAAGGGCCAATTCTTCTTCCCAATCCGCCTGGGCTTCGGGGTGAAGGAGACAATACGCTTCCAGCCGGGCCTGCTCCGCGGAGGTCAACCGCCCGCATAGGCTCTTCTCCAGCAACTGGTTATATTCTACGCTATTCATCTCGACCTTTCCTATTCTATTTAAAACCGTTCCGGGGCTAAAGTTGCGCGTTATTTTGGCTCCGCCCGCCAGGTACCGGTCCGTAAATAAGGTTTCAGTTTTTGTTTTAAGGTTTCACGACCGCGGTGAATCAAAGATTTGGTAGCCGACAGGGAACATCCCAGGATGACGGCAATCTCTTCGTAGGACAACTCGTCCTGTCGGCAGAGCAAAATGGCCGTTCGCTGGTTCTCCGGCAGTTCCGCCAGGGCTTCCTCGATCTTATCCGCCAGTTCGCCCTGTAACAGGGTGTCTGGGGGGGTAAATATCTTAACGTCCTCGAACTGGCGCGCGGGTTGATCGTCGTTCTCACTGTGGACTTCATCCAGTGAATCCGCCGGATGACGGGAACGCCGCCGGATTTCATTCAGACACAAGTTCCGGGCAATCGTATAAAGCCAGGTCGAAAACCGGGCCGCCACCTGATAACGGTGGGCTGATTTATAGACCTGGATGAAAACGTTTTGCGCCAGATCCTCAGCTTCCGTTGCATCCGGCAAAGTGCGGTAAATCAAATTAATGACCGGCTGCTTATACTTCTCCACCAGCTCCTCAAAGGCAATCATGTCCCCTTGCTTCACGCGAAGCATCAAATCAGCATCTGGATCGGGATTAACGGCCATGTAGCCCTAAGTTTAATCAAAAAAACGATTTCGACAAGATTACAATGCGGCTGAGCGCTTGCGTTTGCGGGAACAGTTGCCCTATCGTCGCCGGGGATGCTGACCTTGCTCGAAAAAATTGAAGAAAATGCGGCCAAGCGCCTGAAGCTGCCACCGGACCGGAAGCCAGCCCAGGAACTGGCCCGTTATAAGATTTTTCTGAAGGTCGAATCCCACCGCCTCAAGATCCTGCACCGGGCTGGAGCCGGTGGGCGGGAAGTTTGCCGGGCCCGGGCCGCGATGCTGGATGTGCTGCTGCGTTACATCGTGGAAGCGGTTAATAACTCCTACGTTCCAGTGGATAAAAAGCCCCCGGCCCTGGCCCTGATTGCCATTGGCGGTTATGGCCGGGCCGAGCTGAACCCGCATAGCGATATCGACATCATGTTCCTGCACGATGGCGAGATGGTGCAGCGCAACAAATTACACCCTTATCTGGAAGCGCTAACCGGCACCGGCGGGCTGCTTTATACGTTGTACGATATTGGCATAAAGGTGGGTCACTCCGTGCGCAGTCTGGCCGATTGTGTGACCATCGCCAACACCGACATGCAGTCCAAAACCTCGCTCATTGAAGCCCGGCTGATCTCGGGGGACCGCAAGCTGTTCGAAGACTTTCAAAAAACGGTCGTTAACAAATGCGTCAAGGGCCACGAAGAGGAATACATTGCCGCCCGGCTGGAAGATCAAGCCACCCGCCGCGCCAAATTTGGCAATTCCGCCTGTATGCTGGAGCCGAATATCAAAAACGGCTCCGGGGGCTTGCGCGATTATCAAAACCTGCTGTGGATGGCGTTCTTCAAATACCGGGTGCGAACGGTGGAAGAACTGGTGCAGAAAGAATTTCTGGGCCCGAGCGAGGCCAAACAGATTGAGAATGCGTACGACTTTCTCTTACGCGTCCGCACCGATCTGCACTACCAGGTGAACCGGCCGGTGGATGCCTTGCCCAAGAGCCTTCAGCCCGCGGTTGCCCATAACCTGGGCTACACGGACCGCTCTCCCAGCATGCGGCTGGAAAAATTCATGCGCGTTTTATATACGCACATGCGGAACATTTACCTGATTACCCGCACCCTGGAGCAGCGCATGGCATTGTTGCCCCAGCCGAACCGGATGCCTACCTTCCGCGAAATTCTCCGCAGCCATCGCGAAGCCGCCAATCATTTGCTGGTGGATGGATTTAAAATTTATCAGGGGCAGATTTACGCCGCCTCCAACCGGGTATTTCGCGACCAGCCGCGCCGCCTGATGCGCGTGTTTCTCCACACGCAGCAACGCGGCGTGAAAATCCATCCGGACCTTGCCCAGCTCATTCGCAACCAGCTTTCCCTCGTCAACCGCGAGTTTCTGGCTGACCGGCATGTGCATGAAACCTTTTTGGAAATTCTCAACCAGCGCGGCAATGTAGCCCCGATTCTGCGCGCGATGCACGAAGTGGATTTCCTCGGCAAATACCTGCCGGAGTTCGGCAAGCTCACCTGCCTGGTTCAGCATGAATTTTACCATCAGTATGCGGCGGATGAGCACACCCTGATCTGCCTGGAAAAGCTGGACCGCGTGTGGGAAGCCAAGGAGCCGCCGTTCAGTGACTTCACCGAAATCTTCCGTCAGGTGGAGCGTCCGTTCGTGCTCTATCTGGCGCTGCTGCTGCACGATTCCGGCAAGGCCAATCCCGGCTCCAAACACGAGGACGTCAGCGCGGATCTGGCCTTGCGGGTGGCCCGCCGGCTGGGACTGGACCTCAACACAACGAAAACGCTGATCCTGATCATCAAGCATCATTTGCTCATGGTCCAGATTTCGCAACGGCGCGACATGGATGATCCTTCGTTGATCCGTAATTTTGCCAGCGCCGTGCAATCACCGGAGAACCTGGACCTGCTGACGATTCATACTTTTGCCGACTCCCTTGGCACCAGTGACAAGCTCTGGAACGGATTTAAAAACGCGCTGCTCTGGACGCTGTATCGCGAAACCAAAGATTTCTTTGAAGGCTTCACCGTCAAGCAACGGGTGGGCGATCAACTGCGCGAATCCCTCACCAAAGAAGTCCGGCATCTCACGCCGCCGAGTTTTGGCGAAGAGGAATTGCAGGCCCATTTCCATTCCATGCCGGACCGGTATTTCAAAATTCATAATGCCAAAAACATTCTGACCGACCTGACCATGGCGCACCGTTTTATGCACTTGCAGTTGCATGAAGAGGACCGCGCGCTGGAACCGGTCATCACCTGGCATAATGAACCGGACCGCGGCTATACCTCCGTTAAAATCTGCACCTGGGATCGCGCCCGGCTCTTCAGCAAAATCGCCGGTTCCCTCACTGCCGCCGGCTTGAACATTTTAAGCGCGCAAATTTTCTCCCGGAATGACGGGATCATTATCGACACCTTTTTCATCAATGACGCCGCCACCGGAAAAGTGGCTGATCGCACCGAGCGCGAGGAGTTTGAACGCATTCTGAATGAAGTTTTGAACAACGAACTGGAACTCGCTCCGTTGATTAAAAAACGGACGAACCGGGCGCCCATCTATCAATCGCTGGAAGGGGAACAAATTCCCACCAGCATCTGGATTGACAATGAAAGTTCCGATGATCGCACAGTGATTGAAGTGGAAACCGAAGACCGCGTGGGCTTGCTCTTTACCATTTCCCAGGTTTTGGCTGCGTTGAAAATCGATATTTCCGTCGCGAAAATCTGCACCGAGAAAGGCGCGGCGATTGACGTCTTCTATGTCGGGGAACGCAACGGACACAAAATTATCGACCCGGAACGGCACGAGTTGATTACCCAGAAATTGCGGGAAGCCATTGCGGCGCTCGACCTCAAACCAACCGCTCAAGCACCTTCCAAAAGGGCCGTTGCCACCGCGTAATTTTCCGTATGGCTCAAACTCAGGTGGACGATGCGACCACCGCGTTCGGTCAGCAGTTTAAGCCCATTGCCGTGCAGCGCGACGTAAGGCTCACCGCTTTCCTTGCGCTTGACCTCCATGTCCTGCCAGCCCAGTTGCGCGCCGATGCCCGTGCCAAAGGCTTTGGAGATCGCTTCCTTGGCAGCAAATCGCACGGCCAGAAAAGGCGCCGGGTCTTTGTGCTGCACGCAATAGGCAATCTCCTCCGCGCGCAGAATGCGTTGCGCAAAACGATCGCCAAACCGCGCGTACGACGAACGGATTCGTTCCACCTCAATAATATCAACGCCAGTGCCTAAAATCATGACCGGTAGGTTTTATTGACGCGTTAATGGCCGTAATTCTCCATTAACTTCAGCATTTCTTTCACGGCGGATGCCATGCCCACCGTAACGGCGTGACTGACCAGGCTGTGGCCAATGTTCAGTTCCACCAGATGCGGCACACGATGCAGCAAAGGCAGGTTGTCGTAGTTCAAACCATGCCCGGCGTTCACTTTCAGGCCCAATTGATGCGCCAGAGTGGCGGCATGAATCAACCGTTCCAATTCGTGATCGCACTCTTTCGCCTGATGAAAATTCGTGGCGTAAGCGCCGGTGTGCAACTCGATAAATTGCGCTCCCACTTTCGCGGCTGCTTCCACTTGCGCCGGTTCCGGCGCGATGAACAAACTGACCTCGATGCCAGCATCGTTCATTTTTTGACGCGTCTCCGTGAGTGCAGAGATATTGCCCGCCACTTCCAGACCACCCTCCGTGGTGATTTCCAAACGGCGCTCCGGCACCACGCAAACGATGTCCGGTTTCAGCTTCAGCGCCAGCGCGATAATTTCCGGCGCGTTCGCCATTTCGAGATTGAGGCGGGTCTTAATGGATTCGCGCAACTTCCACACATCGCGATCCTGAATATGCCGCCGATCCTCACGCAAATGGGCCGTAATGCCGTGAGCGCCCGCGGCTTCACACAACAACGCCACCGGCACGGGATCGGGCTCACCCGCATTTAACCCGCGGTAACGGGCTTCGCGCAAAGTCGCCACATGATCGATATTAACACCGAGCTTCAACATGCGGCCAATCTACGGTGTGGGCGGCAGTTTCACAACTGTTGCTTGACGCGCCGTCATGAAATGTTGCAAGGAAGGAAAATTCGTATTGTCGAGCCACTGGGCCAGTGCCACCAATTCCACGCCCGTGAGTCCCAAGTGGGATTTCCGGACGATCTTCAGCTCATTGGGAGAAACAATCGTCGCTTCGGTAATCGAGTTACCGAGCAGCGGCCCCACTTTTTCCAACCAGGAATCCGCTGCGGTTCGCGGCGCTCCGGCGTAAAAGTTCGGGAAGTAAGAGACCTGGATCAGTTTCCAAATCTGCCGCCACTGCGCCAAACGGCCTTCCGTAATTTCCCAATCGTAATAGAGCAGATTGGTGCGACCGCCAAACTGGGCAATCAACTCCTGAGGCACCGGTTGATCACCGGGGCTGGCCGGGAAAATTCCACCCAACGCGAAATCATTCCCGGGTTCGCTCGCCGGGCGGATGAACGGAACCAAAAAGGGCATGCCACCCTGCCACGCGGCTTCCAGCCGGTTGGTCTGCCACCGGATTTCTCCAAGCGCATTGGTTTTCAACATTGGATTCCACTGCCGCTGCAAGTTCCGCGTAAAGGTTTCCATCTGATTGGTCACTTGCGGAAACGGGAAGGCACACAGAGTTTCAAACGGTGTCCCCACACGTCCCCACGCGAACCCTTGATTGGGAATGGAAGTGAGTTGCAATGAACTGGTGAGCGGTTGTGATTTCAACCATGGAGCCAGCCCTTGCATAGCAGTAAAGCTAAGAATCGGATCGTGAATGGTGTTGGTGGGAATCCGCCACGCTTCCACCTGCCAGGCCACCGGAATCGGATAAGACACTTGCACGAGAGAACGGAGGTTTTCACCGGCGGGCGAAACTGTAAATTCCAGAACCGGCCAATGCGCGAACAGATGCGAGGCGGTCAACGCCGGCCATTGAGCCGAGTCCAGATTCAACTCCAGCCAGGCATTCGTTGCCGGAGTGCCGGGCTGTCCTTGTGTTTTGACCCGTTCAATCAGGGTTTGCCAAACCCGCGCGTCGTTCAACCGGCCAAACAACGTCCAGTCCCCGACCCGCGCCAATTCATATTGTCCCTGGCCACCGGACAATTCCACCGACCAGCCGGAAACGTGGTCCAGGGAAATCGGATGCGGGCGATTAGTGGAGCAAGCCGCAAACCACTGCCAGAGATTCGTCTCCCACACCTGTGCCCGTTCGGCCTTCAATTGAAAGGCGGCAATCCAGGACGGAGCTTGATTGGTGGCGCCACGAATTTCCAAAAATGATTCCGCGCTATAAACGTCTTCCAACAATGGTCGCAGCCAGGCTTCGTTCGCTTTGCCCGCAACCTCGTTAGTCCCCGCTAAAAAGACCGGCAATACGCGTGTCAGCTTATCAATGGTTTTCTGGCGCAGCGCCGCGGTTTCCGGCAAGGCCGCGATCGCCTTCAATTTTGCCGCATTCGTGGAAGCCGAGAT
>JBEHZA010000178.1:0-9222 GCA_048497895.1 Verrucomicrobiota bacterium | reverse complement strand
GTAAAAAGGTTATACAAGCAGATCCCCTGTAGGATAAGAAAACCTATGAAAACCGAGAATCGCCTGATGAACAAAAATATATTACGCACCGGGTGTTAAATTAAACGCCTGTGTTGCCAGGCCAAACAAAACGGTTAAAGAATTAACGCATTACAAAAGGATAACGGTCGTAGTTTTTCAACGCAATCCCGGTTCCTCTTACCACACTTTTCAGCGGATCATCTGCAATATGAACCGGCAGACTGGTTTCTTTGGCCACCATCCGGTCAATGCCGCGCAACAATGCGCCGCCACCAGCCAATACGATACCTCGATCTACCAGATCTGACGACAATTCAGGGGGACACCGTTCCAAAGTGATCCGAATGGATTCCAAAATGGCATTCAGCGGTTCTTTCAGGGCTTCACGAATTTCCTCGGAACGGACAGTCAATGTCTTAGGCAGGCCCGCGCTCAGATCGCGGCCTTTAACCTCCATGGTCAATTCCTGTTCCAATTGAAATGCGGAGCCGATGCGGATTTTCATTTCTTCCGCAGTGCGTTCGCCAATCATCAAATTATAGGCACGTTTCATGTACGCGATGATCGTCTCATCAAACTCGTCGCCGCCAACCCGCAGGCTGCGGCTGAAGACGATGCCGGCCAGGGAGATGATGGCAATTTCACAAGTGCCCCCGCCAATATCGACGATCATGTTGCCCGCCGGTTCATGTACCGGCAAGCCAACCCCAATGGCCGAAGCCATGGGCTGTTCAATTAGATACACCTCACGCGCGCCGGCATGGGTGGCCGAGTCTTTAACGGCCCGTTTCTCCACTTCCGTAATCCCGGAGGGCACTGCGACCACGACACGGGGGGCGATCAGCTTGCGATGGTGAACCTTCTGAATAAAATGGCGCAGCATCGCTTCGGTAATCTCGAAATCAGCGATGACACCGTCCTTCATCGGACGAATGGCCACGATGTTGCCGGGGGTGCGGCCTAACATCCTCTTGGCTTCTTCCCCCACTGCTAACACGTTGGTCGTGCCTGCTTCGATGGCCACGACGGAAGGCTCACGCAAGACAATGCCCTGATCGCGAACGTAGACGAGCGAATTCGCCGTCCCGAGGTCTATCCCAATGTCGTTGGAAAACAGGCTCTTAAGTTGCGCAAACATGAAATGTGTCTAACTTTGGTCAGATTAAGTAGTTAAACCGAAGAAAGGTCAAGTCTATTAACAGGCTGCCAACGGTTAATTTTCCAGCTTAACAAGCAAAACTCACTCCACTTCAAAAGGATACATAAACAACACCCTTTGACCAGAGAAAGGGAATAAACCAGGACCGGGCGAAGAAACGGGTTGCGCCTGGCCACGACCCCGGCTCAGATGGCCAGGCTTATCGAAACGCAATCCGTTTATGGGCATGAACCTCGGTTCTCACAATTCTGGATTAAACTTGGCAAATTCCGGCTTCGGAATTAAAGTTAAAACGTTATGAAAGCCTCAACGGCGATTTTTTCAGTGATTCTGGTCACTGTCAGTTTGACGGCTCTCGTCCAATGGACCAAGGCAAGCAGGCTCCAGGCAGACTTCGACGCCCTCAATGCCCAGATCAAAAAGCAAAGCGAAGAAACCGCCAGCCGCGGCAAAGAGCAAACCGATGACTTGAAGCGTCAGTTGCAACGCCGCGATAGTGAATTGGCTGAATTGCTGCGCCTGCGGTCAGAACTGAACCAGTTGCACAAAACGACCAACGATCTGGCCTCGCTCCAGGCCCAAAACCAGCAATTGCTCAACGCCGCCGAGCAGCTTCAAGACGTCGTCCAAAAACTCAATCAGGCGACGAATTCGACTGATTTGATCTTGCGTGAAAATTGGAGTTTTGAAGGTTACGGTTCGCCTGAGTCAGCCTTGATTTCCGCCATCTGGGCCATGCGGGAAGGCAAGCCCCAGGTATATCTCGACAGCCTGACCGGTGATGAACAAGCGCGCATGGCCAAACTCTGGCAGGAACAAACCGAAGCTGCCATCATCGCCAAACATCAGTCAGACGTCTCCAAGATCACAGGCTTGCGCTTTTTAGATGAACAGACCGTCTCCCCCACCGAAGTCATTATTACGGTCTATTCACAAGGCAGTGGACGGGTCGATCAGGCGGACATGATAAATACTGCGGACGGCTGGAAATTCAGCGGCTTCACTCAAGCCAAGAAGTAAAGCCCACTCTGGCACGAACGCTTTCGGTCGGCCCCGTTTCAATCAAGCTTGCTTTTTAAGCCCGTTGCACGAGAAACTTTTCCGGGATTATTTCGCGCATGAACTGGGCTCGCATTCTAACCGTATTGGGCGTCATTGGGGTTTTGGCCTTCGTCCAGGGAAAGTGGCTCAAAACCTTTTCCGCTTCACCCAAAGATCAAGCGGCTGGCACTGCCTTCAAAGGGCCAGCCCAGGCAACGGAAACCCTGCAAGGCGCTGTGAAGCTGGCCAATTCCGAAGCCAAAACCCTGGTGTATCATTTTTCCCTCGAAAACTGCGGCCCGTGCAAAATGCTGGATGACCGCGTGCTGGATACCAAACCGTGGCTCGATTATTCCCGGCAGAATCTCAAGGTCATCAACATTCTGTTTCCCGGACAATTCACAGATGCGGACAAGCAACACGTGAAGAATATGGAATTGCTGGAATCGATCTGCAAAACCACCGGACAATCCGGCGCTTTTCCGGTCATCGCGGTATTCAGTTCTGAAGGACGGGTGCTGGGAGCTAAAACCGGCTATGGCGGTGACGCAGCTCAGAAATATATTTCGTGGATCGAAGACCTGCGCAAACAGGACATTCACCGACCTATCAGGGCAACAGCCATTTCTGCCCCAACCGTCGCAAAAACCAACACTAATGCGGTGGCCGCAGCGACTATCAAAACGAATCCTGCGCCGGCAACACCTATCGCTGTTAAACCCGTTGCGGCCATTTCTAATGTCACCGTTCAGACCACCAATGCAGTCACCGTTCCCGTCACGAATGCACCACCGGAATCTTATCTGGCTTTGAAAGGTCTTTCGGGCGGACGCAATGCGGTTGCGATGATCAGTTCGGTGGTGAAAAATTACACCTTATCCACAGGCGATATTGTCTCGGTGCAAACGCCATCCGGCAGGATTCGGGTTAAATGCGTGCTGGTTTCCGGAGATGGTGCGGTCTTGGAAATTGGGGAAATCGGGGCAACCCATCGTTTGACACTGAACCGGGAGTAAGTTCACACCGTGGTCTGAATTCGAGGGATATAGTGGTTGCGGAAGCGTCACACGCCGGCTAAAGCACGAGTCAGATCACTTCGTCGTCAGCGGCGCTTTTTCAAAATCGGAAGGATTCACCCAACCGGCTTTGATATTCTCTCCCTTCATGTACCGTTCATAAAAGTGCTGCACTTTCGGGTCGGCATAAGGGTATTCATCGAACACATGCCCCTGGCCAAACATGCGCGGGTCTTGTTGCTCTTTGAGTTCTTTGAATAACTGCTCACGCAAGACGGCTTCCTGTTGGCGAAACTCCGTGGTGTCGGCAAGGTTGCTCAAACAATTGCGATCTTTCTCCACTTGGAATAATTCATCCGCTTCCCGTTTGCCAAAAGACCAGAGCCAATACTTTTGTTGCACCGTATCGGTGCGTAATTTCAAAACTTCCGTCTTCGTCGGGCTGCCGTCGCAATTTAAATAACCGGTCTCCGGATTGCCCGCCGGCCAACGGGTGGTTTCAAAGTTGTGCAGATAAAGCATACCATTTTTGATGATGCCGCGAATGGGATAACCCTCATCATTGGGCCGGCCCACATCGTGGCGTTCTTTGCCGATCAGCACATGGTCGCGTTGCGGATTCACCATGCCGGATTTCTTTGATCCAAAAATATCAAACAAACTGCGACCGGGTGTCGCCGCCATGCCGGAGTCAGCCCAATTCATACCCGCGGCTTGCGCAAACGTGGGTGCGAAATCAATGAAGCTAACGTAATCCTCGACGATGCGGCCTGTGCCTTGAATTCCTTTCTTCCACATGATAGCCAGCGGAAGGTGATTCGATAATTCGTATTCCTGTCCCTTGATGCGCGGGAAAGGCATACCGTTGTCCGCCGTAACGATGACAATGGTGTTTTCCAATTCGCCGCGTTGTTCAAGCAAGGCGAGCATTTTAACGAGATGTTGATCGAAATATTCCACTTCATACGCGTAATCCAGCAGATCGTTGCGGATGGTTTCGTTGTCCGGCCACAGCGCAGGCACTTCATCGATGTCCGATAATTTCTTGCCGCCTTTGGCCACGCCCGAACCGTATTCATAAGGCCGATGCGGTTCCATGCCGCCATACCAGAAACACCAGGGTTGGCCGTCTGGCTTCGCTGTCAGAAAAGCTTCAAAATTTTTCGCATAATCGACAGGAGCAATGCCGGTAGTCGGCGGTGTGGTTTTGAATTTATCAAAGGGTTGACCAGCCAGATTGCGCGGCTTGCCATCGATCATGCCCGGCACACCCGGCCCCCATCCTTTGCCCGTCTTGCCCACGAAATAACCATGCTGACTCAGTGCTTCCGGGTAGGTCTTGAATTTCTCCGGAAAGAACGGCGTGTGATTGGCTGCGGCTTCCAACTGCCAGGAATTGCGACCAGTTAAAATCGAAGAACGCGAGGGCGAACATTTAGCGTTCGGCGTGTACGCGTGATTGAACAAAATCCCTTCGTGTGCGACCCGGTCAAAGCCCGGCGTCTTCACCCATTTGCAGCCGTAGGCGCTGAGATAAGGATATGAAGCATCGTCAGCGATGCAAAAGAGGATATTGGGACGCGCGCTTTTATCCGCGGCCAACAGCGGGAAAGCTCCCGGCCAGAGCAATGATAGAAAACACAGGAACGCAAGGACGCGAACAATCCGTTTCATAGATTTTGCACTCTACCGATGGCCGCCAGCAGCGGCTCGGGATAAAGCGCGTTCTCTGGAGAACGGCTTCATCCCGCCACCACTATTCAACTACCGTCAAAATCACGGTTTGCCGATCAAGTCGGACTGCAAGTAGGCAATCACGTCAGCGAGATTCTGGGCGGTGAGGCCGAGCTGATCTGCCGAGAGCATCAACGAACGCTCCATTTTCTTGCGGCTCTTGATCTGGGCTTTGGGAATGGTTTGCGTCAATCCGCCCATGGAGCGGATCATAACGGGATCACCGTTGGCGATAATGATACCATCGATTTTCACACCGCTTTTGGTTTCGATTTCGGTGCCTTCAAATCCGTGAGAAATGTCGGCGGAGGGATCAATGATGGCTTGCAGGATGACGCCCCGTGTTTGCGTGCGGCCAAACCCGGTGAGGTCTGGGCCCAAATCCGCGCCCGTCGGCAAACCGACCTGATGACAGGCGGCGCAGGCGGTGGCAATCAGTTTACCACGGCTCGCATCACCGGTGAGAGCGAGAATCTGGTCCGCCGGAGGTAAAGTGGAAGGCGTGGTCGGCAATTCCGGCGTCGTGATGGAAGAAAACTCGACTTTGTCCGGGTCATAAATGCCGCGTTTTTTCATTTCCGCGAGCAGGCCAAACTCTTTCCAATCATTGTCCTTGCGGTTAAACAGCCACCAGGTGGCTTGCGCTTTGAACGGCGCATCGGGAATGGCAGCCAATTCCAGCATTGCATCCGCTGCTTTCTGCGACTTGATGAAGGCAATGGCGTCCACCGCGAGCTTGCGGTCGAGCGCGGAGAAATCGGTGTTTTTGGCGCGAATCTTAAACGCGTCCACCGACTGCGGCGAACTCAAGCGCCAGGCAATCCGGGTGAACGCATCGTTCCATTTCAAAGCCGGACCGCCAATGGCGTCGGAGACCGGGCCATACATGGCTTCTTCCTTGCCATAGCAGCCAATGCCGAAGGCTTCGAGGTAAGCGCGGTCTTTGCCGTCAAAACGTTTGGCAATTTCCAGCAGTGCACCACGGCTCTCAGCCAATGGCACATCACGCAGAGACAAGGCCACTTCACGGCGCACAGCGGCCGAAGGGTCTTGTGCCATGCGATTGGCCAGATTGAGGAAATCATACTTCACGCGGCGCAAAGCACGATATGCAACCACGCGCATGTTTTCGTCTTTGGAATCCAGAACGGGCACGACTTTCGCAATGCCTTCCGGACCCATTTGCGCGAGCAACCAAACAGCACGGGCGGCAAAGAAAGGATTCTTATCCTTCAGTAACGAGGCCACGGCAGGAACCGCTTTCGCGCCATCCGCTTTCAAGCGCACGAAGCCGGAGTTGCGCACGTTGACCGCGGGGCTTTTCAACGCCTCGATCTGTCCCTTGGTCGTAGTCAGGTCGAGCTTGGGCACTTTCGATTTGAAACCTTTGGGGGCAATCCGGTAGATCGCGCCGGAAGTACTGTCATCCATGTCCGCGTGACCACCCACGCGAGCGTCAAACCAATCCGCAACATAGATCGCGCCATCGGGTCCGACGGCCACATCGGAAGGACGGAAGAACGTTTTCAATTCATCACTCTTCACGCTCTTCGCGCCACCGAGAAAGTCGGAGCCAGCAAATTGCTTTTCTTTGTTGGAAGTCAGGAAATCGAAACGTTCCAATTTAAAATCAGCGCCTTCCAATTTCGGGAAATAACCGAACACGACGTTGCGGCCGGCGTCGCAGGCCAGCAACATGCCTTCATACTTCTTACCCAGGCTGCCGCCTTCGTAATAGACAACGCCCGTGGGACTGCCGCCGCCATAGACATCACCCGCAGGCATAGTGCCGGGATCTTCCTGACGCCATTCGGCTACCGGAACGGTTTGGCCCGGACGACGGTCAGCGGCCCAGGCGCGTTTGCCATCCATGGAGGCGAAACCGGCATTGCCGTATTCGAGCACGTGGGTCACACGGCAGGCGGGCGGATCATCGTTATCGCTTTGGAAAACGTCACCGAAAGAATTGATCGTCTGCTCGTAGCTGTTGCGGTAATTGAAACCGATGATGGAAACATCCGTGCCATCAGGATTCATACGGGCGGTGAAGCCGCCGATGTAAACATGGCCGTCATCGCTTTTCTGACCGGCGATTTCGGTAGCATCAACGACCTGCTTGGTCGCCGGTAAATGCTGGTACGGACTGCCAATGCGAAAGGTTTTACCGGAACGATCCGTAAACTGTGCCCCAGTGTTGCCCATGTTCCAATACCATTGGCCATCGGGACCGGCAGTCAGAGAATGCAAACTGTGGTCGTGATTCTGACCGTTGAAGCCGGACAAAAGAGCTTCCCGTTTGTCCACACCCGGATCAAAAATGTGATTGTGGTTCACATCCGTGTAAACCAGCAGATCGGGCGGTTGCGAGACAATGATCTTATCGCCAATTACCGCAACGCCCAGCGGCGCGATCAAGCCGACGTCCTGCACGAAGGTATGGCTGGTATCAGCAACACCAGCACCTTTGGTGTCTTCCAGCACCACGATGCGGTCCCCTTCCGGGCGGCGCAATTTGTGGCTGCGATAATTCACGCCTTCGGCCACCCAGATGCGGCCCGCTTCATCGATGTCGATATTCGTCGGGTTATGCAGCAGCGGGGACTTGGCCCAGACGGTCACTTCGAGACCATCCGGAACGGAAAAATAATCCGTAGGGACAAAGGACGGCGCGTTGTTGGTGTCAGCCGCTACCCCGGAAAGCATGGCCAGAGAGCAAAAAGCCAGTGAAGCAATGTAATGACGATGACTCAGCATTGGGAAAACGTGGCAAGAACACACGGGAGAAACAATCAAAAATTTAAGGGAAATAGCCTGAACCGGGAGCCCGATTTCAATAGTCCCCGAATTCGCATCCCCGGAACCGGATTCCCATTGATTTCTCAGTTTGAACCGTTTTAAATCCGCGCAAACACTCAGTCAAACGCACAAAACCTATGGCCCAAATCTGCTATCATCCGAGTATTGAAGGCGCCCAACACGGCGCGAAAAGCCTCACCCAGTTCCTCGACTACGCGAAAGCGTCAGGGGCCACCGGGGCACAGCCTTCAAATTACATGCTGAATGGCGAGAAGGGCTTTAAGAAGGCGAAGGAAATCAAGGAAGCATTTGAGTCGCGCGGCATGACTTTGGATGGGATTTCGTCCCACTGCCCGTTCTGGGTACACACAAGTATCTGGACCGGCACGAAGACCGGTAACGCCTTCATCCCGGCAGACGTAGTCAAGCTCTCCCCGGAAAAGATTGAAAAATGGCATGAGACGTATCTGCTTAAACTGATGGATTTGGCAGTCGAATTGAACGTCAAGACACTGCCGATGTTCTGGGGCGTCGCCTTTGGGTGGGAACTGGCGACGGGCTATCCCTGGGGCTTCTGGAGCACGGGCGGTTACGATCTCCTCAAGGAAGGTCAGGACCGGTTCGTGAAGAAAACCGCGAAACTGCGCGCCCACGCTAATAAACTTGGGCTGAAACTCTGCCATGAAATCCATCCGGGAACGGGCGCGAGCAGTGCGGATGATTTCAATATGCTGGTAAATATCTGCGGTGGCGACGCAAGTCTGGCCGTGAATGCCGATCCGTCACACTGCTGGGAAGGCGAAGATTGGGAAACACGTTTCCTGAAAGTGGCTTCCCGCATTTATGCCTGCCACGTGAAAAACTTTGTGATTCGTCCGGGGATTCCGCTGCGCTTTATGGAACCGAATTGGCAGAAGCGCGCCATGCAGTTCACGGATCTGCCGAGCGGTGACTTGAACATGCAACGGTATGTAGAATTGTTACTCCAGGTGGGGTATCCGCAACGCTATTGCCAATTGACCGGAGCCAAAACGGCGCCGCTCATTGTCGAAGCGGAAAGCGCGCATAAGGATTTGGATTATACGAGCGCGAACGGGGTGGCGTATGTGCGCGATAATCTGTGTTTCCCGATTGCCGCCGGTTCCTTTGAAGACGGCATGGGCGCATAGTCCGGTTTACGTAAAATAATTACCCGAGGCCCGCAAGCGATTGCGGGCCTTTTTCTTTTTCCAGCATCGTTTTGCCGCCATCCCCTGCCCTGCTTAATTTTAGCCACCCAGACTAAATAGTTTCATTATTTTCCCCTGCCATTTTCAAATTGGCCCAGTTCCGGTATTTGGCAGACATCGTGCTCATCCATTTTTTGATTAATGGAGAGTTCGATTTCAACGGGCCAGAGACAGAAATGGACCTGGCGCGAACGAAAGCAGCATGAATTTGCTGTCTTGCGTCAGG
>JBEHZA010000177.1:0-9261 GCA_048497895.1 Verrucomicrobiota bacterium | reverse complement strand
GTCGATCTTCAGTATAACCGCAACGACATCGAATTCACCCGCGGACAATTCCGTGTGCGCGGCGACACCGTGGAACTTTGTCCCGCAGGACGCGAAGATGCGCTGCGCATTGAATTCTTTGGTGAGCAAATTGACCGGCTCACCCGTTTTGAACCGTTAACCGGACACAAGACCGAAACGCTGGATGCCGTCACCGTCTATCCCGCCAAGCAATTCGTCACTCCCGCCGACAAGCTGAAACGGGCTATTTTAACCATCCGCGAAGAAATGGGAGACCGCGTCGCCTGGTTCGAAAAACAAGGTAAACTGATCGAAGCGCAACGCATCAAAATGCGCACGGAATATGACCTCGAAATGATGGAGGAAATGGGTTTCTGCTCCGGCATCGAGAATTACTCCCGTCACATCAACGGACGTCCACCTGGTTCGCGCCCTCATACTTTGCTCGATTTCCTGCCTTCGGATTACCTGCTGATTCTGGATGAATCACACGCCACAGTGCCCCAGATCGGCGGCATGTATGAGGGCGACCGCTCGCGCAAAACCGTGCTCGTGGAACATGGCTTCCGCCTGCCCAGCGCCCTGGATAATCGTCCGCTTAATTTCCCTGAATTCCAATCACTCCAGAACCAAACGATTTATGTCAGCGCCACTCCGGCGGAAACGGAAATCAAATGGTCGCAAGGCCGCGTGGTGGAGCAAATCGTGCGTCCTACCGGACTCATTGACCCGGTAATCAAAATCAAACCTTTGCAGGGACAAATCGACGATTTAATCGAAGAAGTCCGTCAACGCGTCGATCAGAAAGAGCGGATTCTGGTCACCACTCTGACCAAGCGCAGCGCGGAGGAATTGACCGATTATCTGCGCGATCTCAGCATCAACGTCCGCTATCTTCATAGCGAAATCGATGCCATTGAACGGGTGGAAATTCTCCGGGCCTTGCGCAAAGGTGAATTTGATGTGCTCGTCGGCATCAACCTGCTGCGCGAAGGATTGGATCTGCCGGAAGTTTCGCTGGTCGCCATTCTCGACGCGGATAAGGAAGGCTACCTCCGCTCCACCACCAGTCTGGTGCAAACCGCCGGTCGCGCCGCCCGTCACTTGAATGGCCTGGTCATCCTTTACGCCGACGTGATGACGCAAAGCATTAAGAAATTTCTCGCCGTCTCCGAATATCGCCGCCAGAAACAGATCGCTTACAATCTGGAACATAATATCACCCCGCGCAGCGTCAGCCGGGCGGTGGAAGACAGCCTCTCCTCGCACAAGGAAGTGAATCGCCAGGCGGATGCCCTGCTCCACGACGGCACGAAAGATTTCGATGTCACCGAAACCATTCGCGAACTGGAGCAGGAAATGTTAACGGCGGCGAATAATCTGGAATTTGAAAAAGCCGCCTTGATGCGCGACCAAATCCGGGAATTAAAACGCGGCTTGGGCGAAGTCACGGATGCTCCGAAAACTCAATCCGTCAATTACGGCAAAGGCCGGAAACGCAAAGGTTCAGGAAAAGCGCGCAATCCTTTTTGAAACTAATTCCAGGCGGGATCTTCTGGACTCTCCGCCAGCAGGCGTTGCTGCCACCCCTTCTCGCTCATGATCGCTTTCCAGAGGTCTTCCGGTTTCGTGCCAAAGATCAGCTCAATCGAAGCGGGATGGGTCAGCCAGGCCTTACGCTTCATCTCCTCCTCCAACTGGCCCGGTCCCCAGCCGGAGTAACCGGCAAACACCCGGATCTTTTGCGTGGTCGAATAGGATTCCCCAATCTCCACCAGTGCTTCCAACGAATGGCCCAGATTCAGATTGGGCATCACATTGGCGTGTGGCACAAAGTTGTCGGTATGAAGGAAGCTCAAAGCCGTGGCCTGAACTGGACCGCCCAGAAACAATGGATGCTCCCGGATTTTATCCGGAATATCCCCCACCAAAGCCGCCCCCACAGATTCTGTGGCTGGACGATTCAAAACCAGACCAAAGGCCCCTTGATCATCATGCTGGCAAACCAAAACCACCGTGCGATGAAAAAAAGATCCCCGCAAGTTGCCTCCATCCAGCAGCAACTGGCCCTTTAAATACTTTGTGCTCTTAGGCATCGATCCCTATTTCCACTTCAATGTGCAACAAGCTTGCGCGTCTGACAATCTCGATTAAATTAACCGCATGCTGAAGTATGTCTTGCTGATTGCGCTGGCGTTGGTTCTGGTCACCACCGGATGCTGTCACAGTTCCGGCAGCCGGGAATTTATTCCCGGCAAAGGCTGGGTGCCCAACGACTGATTTTCCAGTTTTCCTGATCGCTTCCAGGGCAGTCTCTGCTGCTCTGGCTTCAGTCTTTCCCTTCCCAACCGGGCGAAAAAATCCCGCGAGTCCAAAGACCCGCGGGATGATGAATTGAACGTTGCTGCGGCTTACTTGCCGAGCAGAGCGAGGGCGGATTCCACCAGTTTGGCGGCGCTCAAGCCGTGCTTGTCGTAGAGTTCGTCCGCGAGATAAGCCGATTGGCCGAATTCGCCGTGAATGCCGAGCGTCTTCGCCGTGTGTGGAATGCCTGCCTGCGAAAGCGCGTGCGAGATTTGCGCGCCCATGCCGCAGATAACCTGATGATCTTCAATGGTCACCAGACGGCCACCAGCCGCTTTAACGGCGGCGCCGATTGTTTCCACATCGACGTGATTGATAAAGGGATTGTTAATTACCGTCGCGTTCACGCCCTTTTCCTTCAGCTTCTTGCCGGCTTCAATGGCCTTGCTCAAGAGCGGACCACTGCCCACGAGGACGACATCGCTACCCTGCTGAATAACTTGCGCCTTGCCCCACTCGTATTTCGATCCCTCCACCCAGGCCAGCGGATAATTTTCCCGGCCAACGAAGAAGATGTAGCTTTCGCCATCGCGCCCGTGGCTGCGATCATCCGCCATTTTCTTAATGGCTTGATACATGAAAGCTTCCGCTTCATCCGAACAGGACGGTGAAATCACGACCGTGTGCGGAATCGGACTGGTCACCGCGAAATAGGTCGTGGCCTGATGCGAAGCGCCGTCGGCAGCGTCCTGAAAACCAACGTGCGAGAACATGGCAATCACCGGTGCTTGGGATAGTGCGGCCATGGTCAGCGGCAGGTTACCCTTGGTCACACCGAATTGACCGAAGGTATCAACAATGGGAATGAAGCCCACTTTAGACAACCCGGCCGCCGTGCTGATCATGTTGGATTCAGCAATGCCCACTTCGACAAAGCGATCCGGAAAACTCTTTTGGAACAAGCTGATGCCCGTAGAACCCTGCACGTCCGAGGAAACGGAGTAAACCGGGTAACCTTCCTGTGCCGCTTTCACTGCGGCTTTCGCCAGACCGGTTTGAACTTTATCTTTCTTCACGACCGGAGCGGCAGTAGCCGGAGCAGCGGCGGCTTTCGCCTTCTTCGCCGCTTCCTTTTCTTCCCAACCCGTGCGCAAAGCCTTGGCCCAGTTCGCGAATTCTTCCGGCGTATTTCCCCCGAAAATTTCGTTTACGAACTCGATAATCTTTTCCCCATTGGCCAGCGGGAAACCGTGACCGCCGGAGGCGCTGTCTTCCGTCGATTTAACGCCATAACCCTTGATGGTTTTGACGTGCAGACAAACCGGCTTCGTCGGATCGGCCTTCGCCGCCGCAATACCGCGTTCCACTGCATCGTAAACGGCGGGCAAATCATGGCCTTTTTCGACCTGAATCACGTTCCAACCCAGCGCGCCCATCGCATTGAAAGTCGGCGCCATGCTGAACGAATCTTTCGTGATACGGCCCGAAAGTTTGGTATCATTATCGGAAATGACCAGGACGAACGGGTTAACGCGTCCTTTCGCGGCCAGACCCGGAATAGCAGCGAAGGCTTCCTTGGCTTCACCTTCCATCGAGGCACCGTCAGAAACCACCGCAATCGTCACGCGATCATGTTTGGCCACCTTGTCGGCAACGGCCAATCCTTGCGCCTGCGGCAAAGCCGAACCCAGCGGACCATTGCTCAACAGCACGCCTTCCGGATTCAGGTGAGATTCACCGTGACCGGTCAGCTTGCTCTTGATGCTGCGGAAATCTTTCAGACTGTCGAAGGTCGTGTGGTCGAAACCGTACAAAGCGCGCAGCGCGTAGATGCCGTTTTCGGCATGGCCGGCGTCGTTGACGAAATTATAGGCTTCATACCATTGACGGTCTTTGACGGCAAACATGATGCCGTGAATGGCCGCCATGATTTCCGCAAAGGCCGCCGGACCGCCCCAATGGCACGCTGCACCGCCATTGACCGCGTGAACGTCCATCAACGCGACCAGGCCACGCGTGGCACGGGGATCGGCGAGGACTACGTTTTCGCCTTTGGCATTCTTGATCGTAACCGAATACTTCGGCGCCTGAGCCGGCGTCGGAGCCAAACGGGACTTAATTTTTAAAGGAGTTAACGGCGGAGCATCCACCGGTTTCACCACTGACTTATCTTCAGCCATATTTCTTGTAGTTAATTTAACAATTTAAAGCGTTCGACTTTAGAAATCCCTGCCGAAAAGGGAAGCCATAATTTCAATGAATATGCCCAACACAATTCCCACTTCCCCTCCTTTAACTAATTCTCATCCTGTTTGTGTGCAATACGTTAAGCGTGCGATGCGCCACTTATGAACGTTACCAATTCAGGCCATGCAACTTTCGATCACATCCATCACGCCAGGCAAAGATGGCTGCGACCGTTTAGCCAATCGCATCGCGCATGCTCGAGAAGAGATTTTTCCCGCTTTGCACGTTGACCGGTTGCTTGGCCTTTTCATCGGCATGTTCGACGAGGTCCAGCGGCAATTCCTTGAGAAAGGAGGACGGATGGCATGGCATGCTTTGGCCATACTTCTTGCGGGATTCGCAATGGCTGATGGTCAAGGTCAGCATCGCCCGCGTGATCGCCACGTAAAACAGACGGCGTTCTTCATCCAGCGTGCCTTCCACCTTGGAGCGCGAATGCGGCAACAACCCCTCCTCCAATCCCACAATATACACGTGAGGAAACTCCAACCCCTTGCAACTGTGCATGGTGATGAGGGTCACGGCATCACCCGCTTTTTCTTTGTCTTCCGCGCGTTCGGAATCCAGCATCACCGATTCCAGAAAATCATTTAAACGCTCGACCGGATTGGCGCTCGGCACGCCGTTTTCATCGAGCGTGGCAATCATGTCTTTAAGGTTGCGAACCCGGTTTTCTGCCGTTTCGGGATCTTTTTCCAGCCGGCGCAACTCATTCAAGTAGCCGATTTCCGTCAGCAATTTTTCCGACCATTGCGTCAGCGAAAGCGGTTGGCCGGCGTGCAACTGGCCTTTGGCTGTCTCCACCAATTCGACAAAAGCTTCAATGCTTTCACGCGTTTTCGGCGCAAAGGATTTCAAGACATCCGTGTGGCGCATCACGGCGTAAACAGACGTTTGCCGTTCCTGGCTGTCATGCAGCAGACGCTCCATCGTAATATCACTCAATCCACGCGCCGGCGTATTCGCAATGCGCAACAGGCTGACATCATCGTGCGGGTTCAGAAAAGTTTTGAGATAAGCGAGAAAATCTTTCACCTCGCGGCGATCAAAGAAACTCTGCCCGCCGATCAAATGATAACGCACGCCGCCCTTGCGCAATTCTGTTTCAATCGGGCGCGATTGAATATTAGTGCGAAAGAGAATGGCTTGCTGTGACCACGGGATTTTCCGCGCCATGCGGGCATATTCAATCAGTTCCACGACGTTGCGAGCTTCCTCTTCGTCGCTGTTGTAAGTGGCCAGACTGATCTTGGCCCCCTGCCCTTTATCGGACCACAATTTCTTCCCGCGCCGGAGCGTATTGTTCTTAATCACCGCATTGGCCGCGGTCAGAATCACGTTGGTCGAGCGGTAATTCTGCTCCAGCTTCACCACTTTCACTTCCGGAAAATATTTCTCCAGTTCGAGCAGGTTCGCAATTTCCGCACCGCGCCAGCCGTAAATACTCTGGTCATCGTCACCCACCACGCAGAGGTTGCGGTGCTCTTTCGTCAGCAAATAAACAAGTTCAAACTGTGCGCCATTCGTATCCTGATATTCATCCACCATCACGTAGCGATAACGCGCGCGGCACGCTTCCAGCGCATCCGGATGTTCCTTGAACAATTTCAGTGTCAGTAAAATCAGATCATCGAAATCCACCGCATTGCAGGCGCGCAACGAGGATTCATAGTGGTTGCGCATATGTTGCGCCAAAGCGAGCAGGTTTTCGTCGCCAAACACGTTCGCTTTTTCCCCGCCATTCTTGAAGCGGCTGATCAAACTGAGAATCGCGTGCGGATCAGGTTTCAGCGTGCGCGAGGCAAACCGGCTGAGCACCTTTTTGATCGCGCTCAACTGCTCGCTTTCGCTGTAAATGACGAAATTCTTTTTATAGCCGAGCTTCTCGATGTGCTGCCGCAGAATCCGCACGCAGAGCGAGTGAAACGTGCAGATGGTCGGGCGTTCCGGCTTTTCTTCATCGCTCCGTTTGCGCGGGGTGGGCACCAGTTTGGAAACGCGTTCCTGCATTTCCCGCGCGGCTTTGTTGGTAAATGTAACCCCCAGAATATTTCCCGGAGCCACCCCACGATCCACCATGTGGGCGATCCGGAAAGTGATGACGCGCGTTTTGCCCGTGCCCGCGCCTGCCAGAATCAGCACCGGCCCGCGAATGGTCTCGGCTGCCTGTCGTTGCTCGGGATTGAGTGCGCCTAGGTTAATCATCGCGCGCGGAGTTTAAAACGCGTTGAAACCAAGGCAAGGAGAAGCTGACCCGGAAAAGAGAAAATTTATCGCGGCCATCAACCCTGTGCCTTCTTCAAATCTTCGGCGAGGAATTTGGTTACATCCTTGAACTTCGGAACATTATTCGGATTCAATTCCATCAACTTCTGGTGGGCTTCCAGACAGGTGCGGGAAACGTCCACTTTGCTGGGTGCCACGGCGGGCCGGTCCACGCTCTTAAGCTGATCCACGAACGGGTTGGGACCGGTGCGGGTTTTGAAATACTGGCTTACTCCCAGATTATCGAGCAGATCAGAAACCCGGGCACTGGGATTCAACAGTTCAATGCAACCGCTCTTGCCATTCTCGCCTTCCGAAAAATTCGCAGCAAACCCGGCCAGCACCCCTAAAAACGTGCTGTCCATAATCAGGCAATCGCTGACATCCAGGATGAACAGTTTAGCCCCGCGTTCCCGCATTTCTTCTACCAGCGTCTTAAAATCCACGCTGCCGGTAAAATTGGCGCGCCCGGAAATCTTGATGCACACCACATTATCAACCGTAGTTACCAGCATGTTGGTCGGCGTAACACTCATGATAATACAACTTAATACTTAACAATATGAGCACCCCCGACATCTGCGGTCAAGGGGCTGAAATTCACGTCCTGCGAACCGGTTAAGCAGCAACCACTTTCCGTGCGGGCTCGGAAGCAGTCCCAGCTTCCCGCGCGACGATCTGGGTTAAGGTTTGCTGTAAGACCAGCGTCCCATCCAATCCGCTCTGCACCAGTTTCTGGTTGCAGGAAAGCAGCAAATCCATCGCCCGCACCAGTTCTTCCGTGGAATACTTCCGGGCCTGCACCACGGCTCGAAACAAGACGAATGGGTGCATCGCCAGCGGGTTAATGCGCTTGTCCTGGGGCAATTTATCCGCTGGTAACCGGTCCAATTGTGCCTTGAAACGGTTGTAATCCGCTTCCGGCTTCAACAACCCGGCCTTCAGCAATTCCCGTAACATCAACAATACGCGCACTTTGCTGATTAACCCATAGAGCAGGCCAATCTCGGATTTTTGAGTGTCGAACTTCATTTCCCAAAGTTCTTCATCCAAAGTCCGTAACAACCGGGGCAAATCGCGGTCACCCAGCGCATCTCCCAGCGCAAACGCCTTTGCCTGCTTGTTGCGCGTCACCACCGCATCCACATCTGCCAAAGTTATTTCCGTTCGATCGCCTGAGTACAACGCGACCTTTTCCGTTTCGCTGTTCAAGCCACGCACATTTGGCCCTACCCAGGAAACCAACCGCGCGAGCGCTTCATCGTTGATTTCCTTCTTCAATTCGCGCAAATGCTGCAACACCCAGCTTTCCGCCTTATCCGTCCAATCCCGGTCATCAAGCGACCAACCGGCATGCGTCTCCACCTCGCCAATTTTATCCAGCGTCTTGTAAAATACTTTGCGCTTATCCACCTTGCCCGCGCTGATCAACAGGCGCACATTGTCCCAGCGGAACGTCTTTAATTCCTGAGCCAGTTCCGTCAGGGTTTCAGTCACCGCCTGAGAAGTGGCGGCGCGTTCGTCTCCGAGGAAATTGCAGTTTTGAAACCAAACCACCTTGCCGCCGCCGAAGAAAGGCAGAGTCTGCAACGCCTCGCGAAGTTTGGCCACCGCCTTCAAAGCCTCACCGCTATTGGCCACTGTCGCATCAATCAACTCGTGGTCCATGCCGCCGAGTTCCTGACACCATTGCTGGTAAAGCTGCTTGGCCCGCTGCTTGACGGCGAATTCATCATCCCCGCAAATGAGCAGCACTGCGGTAGCCGCAGGTGAACTGGAAGGAGCCATGGCTTAAGCTTCGGTTTCGCCCCCGCCCTCGTTAATTTTCTCCAACACCTCGGACATATCTTCCACTTGATTGAAAAGAGTGGTCGTAACGTAAATCGGCTTTTTCTGAGCGCAAGCCAGAGCCAGACAATCGCTGGGCCGGGCATCCACTTCCACGTACTTTTCTCCCAACTCATTCTTCTGATGCAAAATCAAGCGGGCAAAATACGTGGAGTTTTTTAAATCAGTAATCACCACACGTTCGACGGTGATGCCAAAGCCTTTGAAGATATTCGCCATCAGATCGTGCGTTAGCGGGCGTTCCTTGGGCTTCTCCTGCAAGAACATGCCAATGACGGACCCCATCGTATTCTCCACCGTGATGACGAACACCTTCTCGTCATTGCCGACGAAAACGTGACAGCCACCACTGGTGGGATAAATCCCACGTATCCCGATGGGAAGCACATCTTTCTTCATGGCATTATTTTAAGATTCAATCCCGTAAAAGACAAGCCCCCTTATGTTTTGGCCGATTTAACCGCGAATCAGAACCCATCCGCGCCAGAGATTTGCGGATTGCCAAGGGGCAAATGCCTCCGCCACTATTCCAGCCATGAACTTTCGGTCCAAGATCATCCCGTTGGCGGAGTTGGCCGCGTGGCGCGAAGCCCTTCG
>JBEHZA010000176.1:0-9314 GCA_048497895.1 Verrucomicrobiota bacterium | reverse complement strand
CCGTCGGTTCGTCCAGAATGACCAGATCCGGGTCGTTGATCAGCGCTTGCGCCAGACCAATGCGCCGTTGCATGCCTTTGGAAAACTCACCCACCATCCGGTGATGCACATTCCCCAACCCCACCATTTCGAGCAACTGATCGGTGCGCCGCTGACGTTCTTCCGCCGGTAGTTCAAACAGGTTGCCAAAAAACTCCAGCGTCTCGCGGGAGTTCAAATAGCGATAGAGATAGGATTCTTCCGGCAAATAACCAATCCGCGACTTGGTTGCCACATGCCGCGGAGCGTGGCCAAAAACTTCGATGTGGCCTTTGGACGGATTCAACAGCCCCAGCAACATCTTCACGGTAGTGGATTTGCCGGACCCGTTCGGCCCCAGCAAACCAAACACCTCACCCCGGCGCACTTCAAAATCCACATCATCCACCGCGCGCGCTTTGGGCCGTCCCCAAAAGTCTTTGAAGATTTTGGTCAAGCCGCGGACGGCGACCACAATTTCCTTGTTGGCTGCATCGGCAGCCGCAGGTTGGGGGGCAGTGGCTGTGCTCATGACTCAATTTCAGGCCGCACTGGGAGCGAGTTTAGGAGCGGAAGCCGGAGCAACCGGTTTCGCGGGTTCTTCCACCTGCGGCTTGAACGGCTCCAGTTCTTCACCTTCGCGCACCAGACGGAAGCTGTTAAAGACCACCAATAATGAACCGGCCACGTGCATTAATGCCGCGACAATCGGCGCAATGTAACCAAACGCCGCCGCAATCAAACCACCGATGACGAACAGAACGCCGATCAGGAAATTCTGATTGATCACCGTGCGCGCCTGGCGGGATAACCGCACCAGGAAAGGCAACCGGCGCAGGTCGTTATTCATCAGCGCTATCGTCGCGCTGTGAATGGCCACTTCACTGCCCGCCGCGCCCATCGCGATGCCGATGTCACCCGCGGCCAGTGCCGGAGCGTCATTCACACCGTCACCCACGACCGCCACGCGATATCCCTTCTTCCGCATCATCCGCACATATTCCACTTTGTTCTGCGGCAGACATTCAGCCGCTACTTCTTCGCAGCCAATCTCACGCGCCACGCGCAACGCCACCGGTTGACGATCTCCGGAAACCATGGCAATGCGACGCACGCCGTTGCCCAGCAAATCCGCAAGCGATTCACGCGCTTCCTTGCGGGTCTGATCCTGCAAGCCGATCCAGCCGATGCAATTCCCGTCCCGGGCGACAAACAGCAGGCTGAACCCTTCGGTTTCGTTCAAGTCCACCGACTGCATGAAATTATCCGGCACCTTATTGTCCCGCAGCCATTGTGCCCGGCCAATGACGATTTCGGCACCATCGATCGTCGCCTTCACGCCGCGTCCGGCCGTTTCCGAGAAATTTTGCGGTTCAGCCATCGGCACATCCGCCTCGGTTGCCAATTGGAACAACGCTTTCGCCGTCGGATGGTTGCTGTACTTTTCTGCCGAAGCCGCGAGACGCAGCAACTCGGCCGGCTTCGTGCCACCAAGCGGAGCCAACCGGCTCACCGCCAGCTTGCCGGTCGTCAGCGTGCCGGTTTTATCGAAAATAAAGGCGTTAATTTTAGCCGCCATTTCCAGGTCGCCCACGTTCTTGATGAGAATCCCCAAACGGGCCGCAGCGGAAAGTGCCGCCACCATCGCAGTCGGCGTCGCCAGCACGAAAGCGCACGGGCAGGAAACAATCCAAACTGCAATTACCCGGTTCAAGTCCCGCGTAAACGCAAACACCAGCAAACCGATCACGAATACCAGCGGAGTATAAAAACCCATGTATTGGTCCATGATCCGCATCAAAGGCAGCTTGGTCTTTTCGGCTGCCAGAATCAGTTCGCGCACCTTGCCCAGCGTCGTATCCTGACCCGCCCGGCTGACGCGGACTTCCAACACACCCGTCAAATTCTGCGTGCCCGCAAAAACGTCATCGCCGGATTTCTTATCCACCGGCAAAGATTCACCCGTGATGTTGGCCTGATTCAAGGAACCCTGGCCGGAAACAATCACCCCGTCCGCCGCCACGTTATCACCGGGACGAATGCGGATTACATCCCCCACCGCGAGGTCTCTGACCGCCACTTCTTCTTCCTTGTTGCCCACCACCCGGCGCGCCTTGGTCGGCGTCAGTTTGATCAGCGACTCAATCGAAGCGCGCGCACCATCCGCCGTCCGCGTTTCAATAAATTCACCCAGCAACATGAAGAACGCCACCGTGCCGGCTTCCTGATAATGACCCGATGCGAAAGACGCCATCACTGCCATCGCCACCAGTTCGTTCGTGCTGAGCGTGCCGCGGCGCAAATCTTTAATCGCCGTCATCACAATCGGCGCTCCGAGGATCACAGCGCCGAGCATGGCACTCCAATCCGCAACCACCGAACTGCTGTTCAAAATGCGTTCGATCACGAACGAATTGATCACGAGCAGTAATCCGGCGGCGGCTTGTTTCCAGCGGATGTTCGTATGGGAATGATCGTGGTCACAACCACACTCCGGGCCATGATCGTGATCATGGTCATGCTCGTGGTCGTGACGGCTCAGTATTGAAGTTTGCATATCTACTATTCCGATCTAACCGCGGCCCATCGGCCACTGTCTTGCTTAACGATTCGGTTTTGGCGCCGGCGGCTCAGGATTTAATTGTAACCGCAATTCACGTTTTGCGCCATCCGCCCGGGATGGCAAAAAGAATTTATCCTGCGCATTAGCCAGAATAACCTGCATTTTCTCGGTCAGCAAACGCTGGCGGAAGAATTCGGGATCGGTTTCATAACGCGGCAGCAGAGCCAGGAATTTATTCGCCTGCGCGGAAACCGTTTGCACATTTTGCGTGCTGCTGGTGTAACCGGCGCTGACAATGGCCTGGGATTCACCACTGGCTTCCCGCACCACTTTATCGGCATCACCCAGCGCTTCGTTAATCTTTTTGTTCCGGTCCAGATCGGACTCCTGCACGGCGTTGAACGAAGGCCGCACGTTCAAAGGTGCGCTGGTCTCCACATTGATCGGCTCCAGCTCAATGCCGTACTTGGATTGATTGATCAGCGAGACGACGCGATCACGCACCTTCTCTTTGAAACCGGTCTTATCCTTGTAGATCGCATCTTCCGCCTTGTAATTGGCCGAAGCGTAAAGGATCGCATTATTCAACGCATTGATGATCAGATTGGTCACCCCGGCGAACTCGAATTCATAACGCACCGGGTCCACAATGCGATATTTCAGAGTCGCCCGCACATGGATAATATTCCCATCTGAGGTCAGCGTATAACCGTCCACTCCAGGCTTAAGCGCCGTCACTCCGACCGGCATATCCCCTTTGATTTCCTGTTCCGGACTCAAGGCCGGCCAGCCGGTGGTCGAAACCACGGTATGACTTTGACCGAGCGGGATATGAACGATTTCATCAATGGGATACGGAAACGCGAAATGCAATCCCGGTCCCAAAACCTGATCTTTAGCCGTATCACCCACCGGCTTGCCGGCGCGCAAGATGACCGCCACCTCGTTCTGCTGCACGGTAAAGATGCCGGAGCACAGGAACGCGATGACCATCAGCGCCATGACGACCTTGACGATCTTGAAACTTTGATCGAGCGCGGTCGAGAGCGCCTGTGTATTGGCGTCGTCATTGCTGGGCGGCAACGGCTCATCTTTATCATCCGCGACTTTCTTGCGTTGAATCAACGCCTCGATTTCATCGGAACGATCCGGCACCCCATGGCTGTGGCTATGGTCGTGGCCGTGACTGTGATCATGGTCATGTCCGTGGCCATGATCGTGATCATGGTCATGATCCGACCCGGAATTGGTTTTATCCTTGTCGCTCATGGCTGTTATTTCTGGTTACGCGCGGCTGCCGGAGCGGATTTACCCGGAAATTCCACCGACTTGCTGTTCAACATATTGAACGGTGGGGTTTGTTGATCGAGGATCAAACTCGTGCGGTCTTTGAGTGATTTTTCCAACGCGTCCAGTTGGAGCAGGAAAATCGCCAGATCAGGATTCTTTTCCATGACCGCGTAGGAATTCGCCGCCTGGGCATCACCTTCACCCTTGATGACGATGGCTTGAGCTTCCGCTTTCGTCAGCAGTTCCTGACGTTGTTTTTCGGCATCAGCCCGGATTTCTTTGGCGCGGGATTCACCTTCCGCCACCAGTTGTTTGACCAGCCGTTGACGTTCTTCCTTCATGCGGTCGAATACTTTCGTAGTGATCGCTTCCGGCAGGCCCAATTGTTTGATGCCTAATAAAGTCACTTCAATGCCATAGGTGTCACGGGCCTTGTTCTTGATCGCCAGCAACATTTCTTTCTCAATCTGGTCGAACTTCAGGTCTTTCGGTTCCGGCGAAATTAAATCGCTAAACGGATGCTGACCAATCACCCCGTTCTTGGTGTCACGCACCAGGCCTTCCAACGCTGATTCCGCGCGCATGGGGTCGCCATTGAAACGGATCAAATATTCTTCCGGCTTCTCAATCCGCCAGCCGATGAAGACCGTGATCAGGATGCTCTTGGCATCTTTCGTCGTGGTCTGCTCAAACTTGCGCTCGAAGTTCTGAATGCGGTTCTCGAATTTGTAGATTTTCTGAATCGGCCAGGGACCGCGGAAATTCCAGCCGGGTTTGGTAATGCTGCTGGAATAGCGGCCAAAAGTCGTCACCACGGCCACTTCCGTTTGCCGCACCTGGAAAGTGAACAGGAGCAAAATAAAGACAATCCCCAGCACGCCGGCCGTAATCAATGTAAGCAGGTTCTTTTTCATATTACTTCGATCAAATAAAAATTATTTCTTCGCTTCCGGAATATTCACGCCCAGCAAGTCCTGACGGACCTTTTCCTGCAAATCCAGGATGATCACATCGTCGGTGTTGGTTACCCCCAACACCGTCTTGCGGGTTGGCGCAATCGCCTTGGTTAAGGAATCCAGATAAGACCGGTAGGCAAACACGGTCGGAGAAGCTTTATAAGCGAAAAGCTGGTTGGTAAACCGGCCCGCAATCGCGATGGCATCCGACATCTTGCGCAGGCGATAGGTTTCCGCTTCCAACACTCTTTGTTTCGCATCTGCGGCGGCGGCTGGCAGGATTTGGGCACGATCCCCTTCCGCTGAAAGGATGATCCCCTCCCGTTGCTGCAACGCGCTGTTCACTGCTTCATACGATTCCGCCACGGACACCGGCGGGTGAATGTCCTGCAACCCGACAAACACGATTTCCGCGCCCAGTTTTTGCGCCTTGGCGCTGGCCTGAATGCGGGCCTTCAATTCAGCCGCAGCCGCGATCCGGCCCTTGGCCATAATGTCCTCCACATCCACGCTCACCAGATAGTTCACCACTTCGCGCGTGGCGAGCCGTTCCAGAAGCTGACCGGCATCCGCATTATTATACGCCCAATCCGTCACATTCGAGATCACGAACTGAACCGGAATGCTGACGGTTAATAAGTTAACCGGCACCGCTTGTTCGTTGGTGCTGATTTCGGACAATTGCTGGCGGCTGGCCACCAGCATGTTGAATTCTTCCTTATAATGCTGCTTGGTCCAGACCAGTGTGTTCTCTCGCTCGAACTGTTCATCCGCCACCACCCCAATAGTGAAGCTTTGAATTTCCGTCGTGGTGTAGCGATAGACCTTTTCAATCGGCCACGGCAATTTGAAATGCACGCCCGGCGTCAACGGTTGCTGCGGTGCGCCGAAGCGTTCCAGCAGGCCCTGTTGGTTAGGTTCAATAAATACGACGCAGGTGCAAATCCAGATCAGTGCGAACTGAACCAGAATATAAACCGGCAGCCACTCGCGCATTTCCTTGTAAAACCAGGTTTCCGAAACCTTGAATCCGAACTGATAATCCAGCGCTTGAGCCGCCGTGGAAACCAAACCCGTCGGTTGCCCCAGCAAACCCACCACCCGGCTTTCATACAACAGCCGCGGTGCCTGTCCTTTGACGCGCGGACGATAAATTTCAAATACCAGACTGAACAGCGTTTCCGCCGCCGCCAAACCCATCACAATACAAATGCCCTGGCCAAACTGTACATCCAGCTTCGGAAAACCGGCCCAGACCAGAATTTCCGTCGAAGCCATGATGGCCGTAAAAATCGCGCCTAACGTCAGGTAACCAGCGCCCGGCCGCAGCAACCGCTCATTTTCAAACCGCGCGCGAGTGGCGGAGTATTGGCCCAGGAAGAAGAGCACCAGCGCGAAAGCTCCGAAGAACGCCATCCCCATGAACGTCACCGGATTATCCGCCCAGTTCGCCTGCTTCAACCATTGCCACAAATAGATGACCGCCGAAATCTGCAACAGGAAAAGCAGGATGGTAAAACCCGGCACAAAATAACGCTCAAATTGGACACGGGCATTGCGGGCTGGGAAACTTTCCACCTGCGTGGAGTCAAACAACGTGCTCGCACTCTTCGCTTTGGTCAGCTCGTCGTATTCCAGTTTTTCCAGCCGTTCCCGGGCTTCCAAACGCATTTGGAAATAACTGACCGCGGATACCAGGGCGCCAAAGCCGAGGAAACAAACCGCGACAGTTCCGGCCTCGGAACTGACCTTTTTGGCAATCACGGCGCTGAGCACGCCGATAATCAGCAGGGAGAAAAAATTGACCAGTCCCAGTCTTTGAGCGTTGCGATCTGAGTTCATCTTAGCTTAATTCCCGATCTTCAAATAAAATTAGGGCCAGGCACAGCGCCGCGCCTAAATAACCAACAACATAGCCGAAAGCCTTCAAAACATATTCCCATGGGACACCGGGTTTGCCCGGTTCCAAAGTGTCGGCCAGCCAGAAAAGCTGCCAGTTGGGCACCACGGCATACATCGCATGCGCCCACCAGACTCCGGCTTCCGCCCGGAGACCGAATAAATAATCGGACATCAAACCCAGCATGAATACCGCCGAGCAGATGGCCAGTGTGGGAATCGTATCGTAGCGGGTCGAACAAGCCAGCGCGATGCCAGCCAGAATCCAGAGCGCAAACAGTATTAATACTGCGGCGGGCACCATCCGGTAATCCACCGTCGCATCTTCGTTAAATACCACCCGCGTCAATTTCATGAAGTTGACGATGATGATGAACGCCAGCGTCGTCATGATGGTCAGCGCCAGCACCGCATCCGCCACAAACGGACGGCGCAGGAAGTAATTGGCGAATCCGGCAATCAAATACGCAAGCGCCACCGCTCCGAAATAAACCCCGGTGCCCGCCAGATCAGCGTCTCCATACGCATCATACGCCATCCGGCTGGCGAGCAGCACCGCCAGCAAATTCACATAAGTTAAAACCGTTAACGCCGCTGCCAGTCCCGTGTACTTGGCGAGAATGAATTGAACCCGGCTCACCGGCTTGGCTAAAACGGCCAGTGCCGTGCCGGAACGGATTTCCCGCCCCACCGAAGAAGAAGCGCTCACCACCGCTCCAAACAAGCCGGATAACAGCATCACCGCCAGCACGCTGTCTTTCACCAGCTTCGGATCATCCCCCAAAGCAATATATGGCACCCCTGCCAAAAAAACGCAGAATGCAGCCGAACTGGTCATTAGCAGCAAGAACACTGGCTGCCGGACCAATTCCATAAACGCATTCACTGCGATAGTATAAAACTGTCTCATTCCCGATTTTTAGGTGGCGCTGATATTATGCAGTGACAAGTCGATTGCAATGGTTATTCAAAATTCGTTCTTAGGCATTTTGGGTGATTGACTTACCCTGAATTCCCATTTTTGTCGCATTGTTAAATCTCTCAAAAAAGTTTCCACCCGAAAAGGAAAAGTTTTATCCACGGGAATCAGGCGGTCGCCCCGACCGTTGGTAGAAATGCCGAAAAAGCGGGAGTAAAGGAGACTGAATAGTCATCGGTTTCGCGCCAGTTGACGCGCCAGGCGAATCGCTGAAAGCATACTGGAAGGACTCGCTATCCCCTGCCCTGCAATATCATACGCCGTTCCGTGATCCGGCGAGGTCCGAATGAAAGGCAATCCCAACGTCCAATTTACGCCCGTTTCAAATCCGATCATCTTCAACGGCACCAACCCTTGATCATGATACATCGCGACTACCGCGTCGTATTCGCCCTGATACACATGATAAAACAGGCTGTCCGCTGCGAATGGCCCCACTACGTCGATCCCTCGGCTTTGCGCCGCTTGCACGGCCGGAGCAATAACCGTTTGTTCTTCCGTTCCCAATTTTCCACCCTCGCCTGCGTGTGGGTTCAAGCCACAAACCGCCACTTTCGCCCGCGGCAACCGCAAATCCCGGCAGGATTGAGCCACCAGTTCAATCGCCAGTTCCACGTGTTCCTGCGATAAATGGTCGGCCACCAGCCGCAACGGCAAATGCGTCGTCGCCAGCGCCACCCGCAGCCAACGCCCACGGTCATCCGCTCCCAATAACATCATGGCCGTGCGCCGGGTTCCGGCCAGTTCGGAAAGAAACTCCGTTTGACCAATAAACGCCTGCCCGCTGCGCAGAATAGCCTCTTTGTTCACCGGCGCGGTAACCAAAGCGTCCAATTCCAATCGCAAACAACGGCGTGCCCCTTCTGTCAGCCAGGCAATCGCAGCCTGAGAAGCAATGGGAGAACCGGGCGTTAAATCTTCGGGGAATGATTCGGTCAGAGGATTAAAAACAAAAACCCGCCCTTCAGCCGTCGCCTCCGTATAAACCTTTAAATCCAATCCTAACCGGAAACGATCATTGGTGCGCTGTAATACCGCCAAATCTCCAATGATCAAATAGCGGGTACCCGTGTCCTGCGTTTCGGTCGCGAGTGCCTTGAGCGTTACTTCCGGGCCAATCCCGGCCACGTCGCCCAGCGAAATGCCAATCCAACCATTCATGGTTCCATCACGCCACGTTCTCCGCAGAAACGGGTCCAGCGTTGTGCACGCTCACCCGGCGGGATTAGAGGTACCGCAAGTAAGACTTCTTCTTCAGCCGGTCTGTATATTTCTTCTTCAACCGGGCGCGTTCTTGCGTCTGCAACGTTTTTTCAATTTCCTCACGTACTTCGGAAATCGGCTTCAATCCCGCGGCTTTCTTATCTTCCACGAGCATAATATAGCAAGCCGTGGGCGTTTCGATGACGCCACTGCGGTCGCCTTTTTTTAACGTAAAAGCCACCGAATCAAGTTCTTGCCGCAATTTACCTTTTTCCGTCCAACCCCAGTCACCACCGCTTTTACGGGTGGAAGAGCTGTCGGAATAAATTGAGGCCATTTCACTGAAAGAAGCGCCTTCGCTCAATTTGTTCAGGATTTCCTGCGCCATCCGCTTGGCTGATCCGGG
>JBEHZA010000175.1:0-9323 GCA_048497895.1 Verrucomicrobiota bacterium | reverse complement strand
ATGCGCTGACTGGCAGCCCATTGAGCACAATTTCCTATCAGAACGTCGGCATCATTCTGCAGGTCACGCCGTTTATTACGGCCGATGGATTGGTGGAAATGATCGTTGCGCCGCAGATTTCCAGCCTTTCTACGGCGACAGTGCAGGTCTCCACGAATGTTTTCGCGCCGGTAATCAACCTGCGTTCAGCCAGCACCGTGGTGGTCACGCCGGATGGGCAAACCGTCATCATCGGCGGGATGATCCAAAACAACAAAACGACCATTGACAGCAAGATTCCGTTCCTCGGTGACATTCCGCTGCTGGGCAATTTGTTCAAACGCAAACAAAAGGATAACACCAAGACGGAACTGATGATTTTCCTCACCCCGCACGTTGTCACGCTGGCTCCGCAACTGGCGGCGGCAACGACAGCAGAAGGCAATAACGCCGAGCTGGGAAAAAAGGCGTTTAGTGAAAAGGAAATGGATAAATTCTTTGATCGTGTGCCGGTGAAGCCGGTGCCAGGCGATTCCAAGAAGAATTAACCGGCAGTGGATCTTTTCAAAGCGGCAGTTCTGCGAAAGCGGAACTGCCGCATTTTTTTTGGAGAGGAAGTGCGGCGGCTTAATCAGGCGGGAAGAAATAGAGCGAGCCGGTAATTAGGAACGGGATTAACCGGCCCTGGCGATACGAATTGAACCGGAATGTTTTACCGGTTCGGCTGTGACCAACTCCACCGTCTGAAGGTTTTCTTTCGCAAACGTTACCGTGATAACTTTCGGCGCCACCGGCAGCGGTACGATTGAACGGCGTGACCGGCCTCGATGGAGCACGAGCAATCTTTTCATGGCGCGGTGAGCGGTGCGCATAAAGGATGCAGATTAAGGAGTTGTCGTCTTGCCTGACGCTGGTTGAGCTGTTTTGGATTTAGCTGCGGCGGTTTGCCCGGCCGCTTTGGCCGTTGATGACCGGCTTTCCAATTGTTTGTCCGAAGGCATTTGAGACACATCCCAACCGCCGCCGAGTGCTTTGATCAATTGGACATTGGCAACCATTTGTTGCATTTGAAGATTCATGTCCGCGCGCTGATTACTCAACAGCGTGGCCTGAGCCGTGATGACATTCAGGTAACTATCAATGCCCAGTTTGTAGCGGTCGTTGGAGAGCGCGAGCAGCCGTTGGGAGGATTTTACGGCCGCGTGTTGCTGTTCCAATTCCCGCGACAGGATTCGCAACGTGGACAGGTTGTCTTCCACTTCCTGAAAGGCCGTGAGCACGGTGAGCCGGTAGTTGGCGACGGTTTGTTGATAAACAGCTTGCGCCTGCTCAGTGACGGCATTGCGTTTGCCACCATCAAACAAGGTTTGGGCCAGTGTCGCGCCCACCGACCATGCGAGGCTGGGCCACGAGGCGAGGTCGCCCAAACGCGCGCTTTCAAATCCGGCCGAGCCACTCAGCGTTAACGTCGGGTAGAAAGCCGCTTTGGCCACGCCGATGCGGGC
The DNA here is from genome assembly GCA_048497895.1 of Verrucomicrobiota bacterium. GTDB lineage: Bacteria > Verrucomicrobiota > Verrucomicrobiia > Limisphaerales > JBEHZA01 > JBEHZA01. Next base: position 7,839 of record JBEHZA010000175.1, on the reverse strand, counting down.
ATTGGCTTCCGCTACGCGGCGTTCCGCGGCGGCAATATCCGGACGCCGTTCCAGCAACGCGGAAGGGATGCCGAACGGCACGGCGACCGGATTGGCGGTCAGTGGGTGAACAGACAGAGTATAGGAGGAGGCGGGACGACCAATGAGCAGTGCAATGGCATGCTCATATTGCGCGCGTAAAATTCCCAGATCTGTGGCCTGGGCTTGCGTAGTGGTCAATTGTGTTTCGGCCTGGGCGACGTCTTCATCGGAAGCCAATCCGGTGTCAAAACGCGCCTTGGTGAGTTGAAGTGATTCCTGGAACGCGCGCACGGTGGAATCCAGAATTTGCTTTTGCGCATCCTGAGCGCGGGCCTGATAGTAATCGATGGCCAGTTCCGCCTGCACACTTAACCGCACACTTTCCAAATCACCCGCCGACGCTTGTGCTTCGAGCAGGTTTGCTTTCACCGTATTTTTAATGTTGCCCCACAAATCCAATTCCCACGAAGCGTCAAAGGGCAGGGAATAGGTGGTGAAGGCGGAAGAGCGGGAACCGGAACCGGTTTGTCCCGTGGTCTTCGACGGATGGGTGCGGGATACTGAGGGATCGACAGCGACTGTCGGATAATATTGGGACTGCGCTTGCTTGACCACTGAGCGGGCGGAAATAAATGCCGCGGTGGCAGCAGCAACACTTTGGTTGGAAATATTTACCTGTGCCTCCAGGGCATTCAGTTCGGGATCATGAAACAGTTCCCACCATTGGCCGCGCAGCACGGTCTCTTTGGGTTCAGCCTGTTTCCAGCCGTCCGTATCTTTAAATTGCTCCGGGGTTAATTCCTGAAACGTTTTCGGAGTTTCGACAACCGGCCGCTCGTATTTCGGGCCGATGGTGCAGCCAGCCAGCATGATGCTGCTGACCAGCGCCATAATTAACGCGTTAGATCCCTGTTTGTCCGGCGCGGGCGACGGGGTCTTTTGATCGGGAGAATGACTGATCTTCATTGAAAGGGGTGCGTTCATTAAGCCTGAAATGCGAGTTCGGGTTTTTTCTGGCCTGTGGTCGAGTGCCGCCGTTCCCACCAGAGGCGGAGCCGGTCCATATAGAGGTAAACCACTGGGGTGGTGTAAAGCGTGAGCACCTGACTCATGATCAATCCGCCGACAATCGTGATGCCAAGCGGACGGCGCAGTTCCGAGCCGGTTCCCGAGGAGATTACCAATGGCAGGGCGCCGAGCAAGGCGGCCATCGTCGTCATGAGAATGGGGCGGAAGCGCAGCAGGCAGGCCTGATAAATGGCGTCGAACGAGCTTTTGCCTTCATTGCGTTCGGCTTCGAGCGCGAAATCGATCATCATAATCGCATTCTTTTTCACGATACCGATCAACAACAGCATGCCAATGAGTGCGATGACGCTCAGGTCGGTTTTAAACAGCATCAGGGCCAGCACTGCGCCAACCCCGGCCGAAGGCAGCGTGGATAAAATGGTAATGGGGTGAATGTAACTTTCGTAGAGAATCCCCAGCACGATATAAACAGCCGCCAGCGCGGTAATAATCAGAAAGGTCTCGTTTTTTAAGGATTCTTGAAATGCCTGAAGCGCGCCGGAAAAACTGCCATGAATCCGGGCCGGCATGCCGATGTTTTGTTCCATGTCGTGAATCAGTTGAACGGCGTCACTGAGCGCAACTCCCGGAGCCAGATTGAACGAAAGTGTCACGGAAGGGAATTGCCCCTGATGGTTCACGGCGATCGGAGCCAGGGTGGGTTTGTAATGGGCCACCGCGCTCAAGGGAACTACTGGTCCACGGGTGGTATTGGTGGGGCGCAAGTAAATGCTGTCCAGTCCCGCCGGGCTTTCCCATAGTTTCGGGTCCACTTCCAGAACGACGTGATATTGGTTCAGCGAGGTGTACATCGTGGAGACCTGGCGTTGGCCGAAAGCGTCGTACAAGGTGTTATCGAGTAATTGCGAGCTGATGCCGAGGCGTGCGGCGGTGGCGCGGTCGTATTCGAGCGAGGCTTGCAATCCGTTATTTTGCTGGTCGCTGTTTACATCGCTCAAACCGGGTAATTTCCGCATTTGCTCAAGCAATTTGGGTCCCCATTCGACCAGGTCCTGCAAGGCATCGCTTTGAATGGTGTATTGGAATTGGGCTTTGCTTTGGCGCCCGCCGATGCGCAAATCCTGACCGGCCTGAACAAACACCGAAGCGCCGGGTACTCCAGCTAATTTGGGCCGCAACCGGTTGATAATTTGAGTCGCGCTCAGCTTGCGTTCCTCCAGTGGTTTGAGACCCATGTAAATAAAGCCGCTGTTGGCGGCGCCGTTGCCTCCGGTAAAGGCCATTACATTGGCGACACCGGGATCGGCCTTGATGACGTTAACCAGACGTCCTGAAGCCGATTGCATGGCGGGAAACGAAGCATCCTGCGCGCCCTGGATGCCGCCAAAGATAGTGCCGTTGTCCTGTTGCGGAAAGAAGCCTTTCGGCACCCGTTCCAACAGCACCACGTTGACAGTAATGGTGGCGATTAACACGGCCAAGGTGATGGCTGGATGACGCAATACCCAGCCCAGGCTCCGCCGATAGATATCCAGCATCCAGGCAAAAAAGCGTTCACTCTGGCGATAGAGTTTTCCATGGTCTTCGGGCCGCTGATGACGCAGCAGCCGGGAGCAAAGCATGGGCGTCATCGTCAGCGATATAACCAGTGACACCAGAATGGCAACGGAGAGAGTCACCGCAAACTCGCGGAACAACCGGCCCACGATGCCGCCCATCAGCAGAATGGGAATGAACACGGCGACAAGCGAGAGGCTGATCGAAAGCACAGTGAAGCCTACTTCCGTCGCGCCTTTCAAGGCAGCCTGCATAGGGCTCATGCCTTGTTCGAGGTAACGGGTGACGTTTTCAATGACAACGATGGCATCATCAACGACGAAGCCGGTGGCGATGGTCAACGCCATCAGGGAAAGATTATCGATGCTGTAATTGAACAGATACATCACTCCAAATGTGCCGATGAGCGACACGGGAACAACGACGCTCGGAATAAATGTTGCGGACAAATTCCGGAGAAACAGGAACACGACCAGAATCACCAGACACACGGAGATAATTAGGGTGCGTTCCACTTCCCGCACGGACGAACGGATGGTGGCGGTGCGGTCCATCACGATTTTCAAATCAATGGCGGCGGGAATAGAGGCTTTCAGCGAAGGAATGGCTTCGCGAATACGATCCACGGTTTCAATGATGTTGGCGCCGGGTTGCCGGAGGATGATCAGCAGAACGCTGGGCTCGCCGTTCACAAAGCCGGCTGCCCGGATGTTTTCCACTGAGTCCTGCACGTCCGCAATATCCGAAAGCCGGATGGCGGCGCCATTGCGATAACCCACGATCAACGGCTCATAATCCTTCGCTTTGAGGAGTTGATCGTTGGTGAAAATATCCATCGTGCTTTCCTGGTTCACGATCTGGCCTTTGGGCAGGTTGGCATTCTGCTGACTGAGCATGGTGCGCACGTCTTCGAGCGTGAGGCCGAAGCTGTTCAGGAGAGTGGGGTTAACATCCACGCGCACGCCCGGCAAAGCGCTGCCGCCGACGTTGACCTGGCCCACTCCTTGAATCTGGGACAACCGCTGCTGCATGATGGTAGAAGCGGCATCATACATATGCCCGCGATCATACACGCTCGAAGTCAGCGCAATGATCATGATGGGCGAGTCAGCCGGATTCACTTTCCGATAGGTCGGATTGGAAGGCATGTTGGGCGGCAGATCAGCCCGGGCGGCATTGATGGCCGCTTCGACATCCCGGGCTGCGCCATCAATGCTGCGGTTCAGATCAAATTGCAGAGTGATCGCCGTGGTCCCGAGGTAGCTGGCCGAAGTCATCTCATTCACCCCGGCGATATGCCCCAGATGCCTTTCCAGCGGTGCAGCCACCGAAGAGGCCATGATTTCCGGACTGGCGCCCGGCAACGAAGCGCCAACGGTAATCGTCGGGAAATCCACTTGCGGCAGAGGCGATACGGGCAATTGCCGGTACGCGACAATTCCGGCCAGCGCCAAAGCAATCGTGAGCAGCGTGGTGGCTACCGGACGACGAATAAATGGTTCGGAAATGCCCATAGGTTTCAGGCGGTGGCGGACTTGAGTTCCGGTTTCAGTTCCGCGGCCGGAGTTTTCTGCGGGAAAAATTTGCGCCCGAGTTTGTCAAACAGGATGTAAATGACCGGCGTGGTGTAGAGGGTTAACAACTGGCTGACCAGCAGCCCGCCAACAATGGCGATGCCCAGAGGGCGCCGCAGTTCCGATCCGGTGCCAGTGCCGAGCGCCAGTGGCAAGCCGCCGAGCAGCGCGGCCATGGTGGTCATCATGATCGGACGGAAGCGCAGCAGGCAGGCCTCGTAAATGGCATCCACCGGGCCTTTGCCTTCCTTGCGTTCGGCTTCGAGCGCGAAATCGATCATCATAATCGCGTTCTTTTTCACGATGCCGATCAGCAGAATGATGCCGATGAGGGCCACCACACCCAGTTCCGTGTGGCAGATGATGAGCGCCCAGATCGCGCCGACGCCAGCCGAAGGCAAGGTGGACAAAATCGTGATCGGGTGAATGTAACTTTCATACAATACTCCGAGCACGATGTACACGGTGATAATCGCCGCGAGAATCAGCATGCGCTCATTGGAGAGCGAAGCGCGAAAAGCTTCGGCCGTTCCCTGAAACGCGGCTTGCACACTGAGTGGCATGCCAATTTCCTTTTGCGCCTTTTCAATCGCCGCCGTGGCATCACCCAGCGCTACTCCGGGAGCGAGGTTGAAGGAAATAGTGACGACCGGAAACTGGCCCTGGTGATTGATGGATAACGGCGCGGACCTCATTTCAAAATGAGTGAAGGCACTTAAAGGAACTGCTCCGCCCGAGGTGGAACGGACATAAATGTCCTGCAATTTCTCCGGATGACGCTGGAATTCCGGCAACGTTTCCAGCACCACATGATACTGATTCAGTTGCGTGAACAGGGTGGTGACCAGGCGCTGGCCAAAGGCGTCATAGAGTGTATTGTCGATCGCTTGTGGCGTGATGCCGAGGCGGGAAGCGGTTACGCGATCAATCACGAGCGAGGCTTGTGAGCCGCGGATTTGCTGATCAGTGGCCAGATCCTGCAATTGCGGGAGCGCGCGCAATTTTTCCATTAAGCGGGCGGTCCAGACGTTCAGTTCCTCGGCGCTGGGGTCTTCCAACGTGTATTGATATTGCGTGCGGCTGGCGCGGTCTTCCACCGTGAGGTCCTGGACCGATTGCATATAGAGCGTGATGCCTTCCACATGCGCCAGTTCCGGTTGCAAACGCCGCATGACTTCGGTGGCGTCCACTTTGCGTTCTTCCAGCGGCTTGAGATTGATCAGAATGCGTCCGCTATTCAACGTGGTGTTAATGCCATCCACGCCAATAAACGAGGAGAGACTTTCGACCGCAGGATCTTTGAGAATGATGGCGGCCAATGCCTGCTGCCGTTGAGCCATGGCCGGGAAGGAAATGTTTTCCGCCGCTTCTGAGATGCCTTGAATGACGCCGGTGTCCTGCACCGGGAAGAAGCCTTTCGGCACGATGACGTACAGCCACACTGTCAGTCCGAACATCGCGAGCGCCACGACCATGGTCAACGACTGATGTTTCAACACCCATTGCAGAGTGCGGCCGTAATACCGGATGACACTTTCAAACATCTGCTCGGATTTTTCGTAAAACCAGCCGTGTTTCTCATCGGTTTTATGATGCAGTAGTTTGGCGCACATCATCGGAGTGAGCGTGAGTGAGACCACGGCTGAAACCAGAATTGTAGCGCTCAGAGTGACGGCAAATTCACGGAATAACCGGCCCACGATATCACCCATGAACAGGAGGGGGATTAAGACTGCAATGAGGGAGATCGTCAGAGACACGATGGTGAACCCAATTTGTTCCGCTCCTTTCAAGGCGGCTTGCAAGGGGGCCTCGCCTTCCTCGATGTAACGCACGATGTTTTCAATCATCACAATCGCGTCGTCCACTACGAAGCCGGTAGAAATGGTCAGCGCCATTAAGGTGAGATTGTTGAGGCTGTAACCCAGCAGATACATGATGCCGAGCGTTCCGACCAATGAGAGCGGCACGGCGACGCTGGGAATAATCGTGGCGGCGACATTGCGAAGAAAAAGAAAGATGACCATCACGACCAGGGCGACCGTCAGCATGAGTTCAAATTGGACATCCTTAACCGACGCCCGGATGGTGGTGGTGCGGTCCGTCAGAATCTGAACATTAACAGAAGCGGGCAGGGTGGCCTTGAGCTGTGGCAGGAGGGCTTTAATACGATCCACCACTTGAATAATGTTGGCGCCCGGCTGGCGTTGAATATTCAGAATCACAGCCGGGGTATTGTTCATCCAGGCGGCCAGGCGGGTGTTTTCAGTGTCGTCCACGACGTTGGCCACATCAGATAGTTTTACGGGCGCGCCATTGCGGTAAGTGACGAGCAACGATTTGTAATCTGAACTGGAGAGCAATTGATCGTTCGCGTTGATTTCGTAGGATTGATGTGGGCCGTCAAAATTTCCTTTGGCCTGATTGACGCTGGCCTGTTGCAGCACGGTGCGCACATCTTCCAGATTGATGCCATAAGCAGAGAGGGCCGTGGGATTGGCCTGCACGCGGACGGCAGGTTTCTGACCACCACTAATCGTGACCAGTCCAACTCCCGGTACCTGGGCGATTTTTTGAGCCAGCCGGGTATCCGCAAGGTCCTCTACTTTGGAGAGCAGAATTTCTTTGGAACTGAGCGCCAGGGTCATGATGGGGGCATCCGCCGGGTTGGATTTGCTGTAAATGGGCGGAGCGGGCAAGTCGTTGGGTAAATAGGATTGGGCCGAATTAATGGCGGCCTGGACTTCCTGTTCGGCGACATCAATGTTCAGGTTGAGGGAAAATTGCAGGGTGATGACCGAACTGCCACCGGAACTCATGGAGGTCATCTGGTTCAAGCCCGGCACTTGCCCAAATTGCCGCTCCAACGGAGCGGTAATCGCTGAAGCAACGACATCCGGGCTGGCCCCCGGATAGAAAGTCACCACCTGAATGGTGGGATAATCTACTTCCGGCAGTGCGGATACCGGCAACTGCTTGTAGGCGACGAAGCCCGCGAGCAGAATCGCCATCATCAGCAGCGACGTCGCCACCGGGCGCAAGATGAAGGGCCGTGACGGACTCACTTTTCACCTCGTTTCTGATCCTCCGGGGACTGGCCTTCGCGCTTCTTTTCACCTTTCGGCTGGTCACCTTGGGCTTTACCGTTTTTTCCGTTTTTGTCGCCTTGAGGTTTACGGGCGATGACCTTGGCCCCTTCCTGCATCCGGTTGAAATTATCGCCGGCGATTACGGCGTCTGGTTCCAGTCCTTCTACCGCGGTAACCCCGGCATTGGCATCGGTCGTGCCCAGCGTAACCGGGCGGATGACGACGGTTTGATCCGGCTTTACGAGATAAAGGAAGGGGCCTTGTGAATTGCGCTGGATTACTTGCGTGGGAACGAGGGTGGCATTGTGTTCGGTATCCACCAGCAGACGCGCATTCACGAATTGATTCGGGAACAGCGACTCATCTTCGTTCTCGAATTGCGCTTTGATTTTCACGGTGCCGGTGGTGGCATCGATTTGATTGTCCATGGTGAGCACCGTGCCGGTGGCCAGTTTCTTCAATTGCGCGCGGTCATACGCTTCCACCGTCAATTTATGTCCCTGATGCAACTGCTGCTGAATTTGCGGCAGGACATCTTCCGCGACACTGAAAATCACGCTGTGCACAGC
>JBEHZA010000174.1:0-9328 GCA_048497895.1 Verrucomicrobiota bacterium | reverse complement strand
TGAGCACATGGGCATGAAGCCCACGGCTTACGAAATTTTTGAGTTGGACTTTGTGCTTACGCCCGGCGAATCGATGGCTTAGGCTGAGGCACGCATCTGCATTTATGAATCGTCGAGATTTTATTTCATCGGTGGGAGTGGCGGGGTCGGCTTATTGGTTGAGTGGCGCGTCCACGTTCGCGCAATCACATCCGAATGCTACGCCGCCGAAGATCAAGATCGGGCAAATCGGCACGGGACACGCGCATGCGAGCGGCAAGATGGAGACGTTGCGCAGTCTGCCGGAGACGTATGAAATTGTTGGGGTGGCCGAACCTGATCCGAAGCGGCGCGCGGTGGCGGAAAAGAGCAAGACGTATGAGGGAATTCCGTGGCTGACCGAAGAACAGTTGCTGAACACGAAGGGACTCACGGCGGTGGTGGTGGAAACGGAAGTGTGCGATTTATTATCCACGGCGCAAAGGGCGATTGCGGCGGGAAAACATATTCACCTGGATAAGCCGGCGGGAGAATCGTTGTCACAATTCAAACAACTGCTGGCCGAAGCCGCGCGCCAGAAGCTCACGGTGCAGATGGGCTACATGCTGCGTTACAACCCGGCGTTTCAGTTGTGCCAGCGGGCGGTGAAAGAAGGGTGGCTGGGCGAAGTGTTTTCGATTGATGCGGCCATGAGCAAGGTTCTGGACACACCGACGCGCAAGGCATTGATGAAGTATCCGGGCGGGGCGATGTTTGAACTTGGCTGCCATGTGATTGATGCCACGGTGCGGGTGCTGGGACGTCCGCACAAGGTCACGGCTTACAATCGCAGTTCGTCGCCGTTAAACGATGGCTTCTTCGATAATCAAATGGCGGTGCTGGAATATCCCAAGGCGACGGCGATCATCCGCTCGGCGGTAATTGAAATCGATGGCGGATCGCGGCGTCAGTTTGCGGTGTGCGGCGATCAAGGGACGGTGGACATCCGGCCGATTGAACCGGCGAAGCTGCGGCTTTCACTCGAGCAGGCACACGGTGAATTCAAGAAAGGCTCGCAAGAGGTGACGCTACCGAAATCACGCGGACGTTATGATGGCGATTTCATTGATCTTGCGCAGGTGATTCGCGGGGAAAAAGCGTTTGAGTTTACCCACGAACACGATCTGGCTGTGCAGGAAACAGTGCTGCTGGCCAGCGGACGGCCTTTAAATTAGAGCCGTGCCAAGCCGTTACTTCTTCACGGACAATTCCAGAATCCGGCCAGGCAGCATCGGGAGGCCGCTTTTGTAATCCAGCGGGCGGGTGTATTCGGCAATATAGACTGTGCCTTTGCCCGACAGATGCAAATCGACCGGGCGGGCTAACGGCGCAAGGACGGTTGAAATCGCCGCGACGTATTCGCCTTTTTCATTCCGGCTCAAGCGCGCCTGCAACAAATCAAAACCCACGTCCACCGGTTGCTTGAGCAGGTTGCCGAAGCGGCCCAGCAAAAAAGTGCCGCGATAACGTTCCGGAAAATCCGGACCGAGAAACACAATGCCCGACGGTGAGGAGTGTGGATCAAAGGTATAAAGCGGCTCACCGTGAAAGCCACCGGCCGGACCAAGATTGGCTACCGGCAGGGTGAAGTGCAAAGCGGGGGAAGCATCGGGCGTGTAAGGGTACGGTTTCTTCGTCCAATTGGAAAATTGATACGGGAACCCATAATGCTTTCCTTTTTCAATGACGTTCAATTCTTCCGGCACATCTGCATCCGGACCATTCTCCGTGGCGACGAGGTGACCGCCATCGTCCCAACAGAAGCCGAAGCTATTACGCAGGCCATGCGCGTAAATTTCGATTCCGGGTTGAGGGCTGCGGGGATCAATGCGCCAGAGGCAGGCGGTAATGGGCGCTTCACCGGCTTTGGAATAACGGTCACTGGTGCCCGACTCACCACCGTCCGTGCGGGAACCGCTGTTCACATAAAGAAAGCCATCAGGACCGATGCCCATATTATTAACACTGTGATTGAACGGGCCAATGCCCCAGGGATAACTCGTGCGCAGCCAGGGTTGCGGGTCAAAGGGATCACCGTCACTCACATCGGTAGTGCGAAAGAGCGTCACTTCATCCATGACGGGAGTGACCTTCTCGTTGCGTTGATTGATCGCCAGATAGAGACGATGTTGTGAATCCATCACCATACCGGTGGCGGAAGGAGTGCCGAGAGACTTATCCGTGTAACGGTCGCCGCGCAAAAGCAGGCGGAAGGTGCCACTGGCAATATCCACGCGCCAGACGTTGCCATTGACCGCGAGCACGTAGAGGAGTTTGCCAGTACCATCGCTGGCCATCCGGGTGGGGTTTTCCGGCAGACGCACCACCTCGCGCAGCGTGAAACCGGCGGGCGCCGGAGGCAACGGGGCAAAGCCGCTGGCCCGCACAAGTTGTTCATACGTGGGGAAACGGGTTTTGGCCCGCGTGGTTTTTACTTCGTCGGCCGTGATGGCGTCACCCTGATTGCCCCAGACATTGCGCACGTAGGTGAGGAGATCAGCGGTATCCTGATCATTCAAGGCCACGGGCGGCATAGCGCCGTTGTATTTCTTGCCGTTCACGGTGATTTCCTGTGAAAGACCTTCCGCCACGATGCGAATGCTGCGCTCTTTGTCCGCCAATAGAAAATCCGATTGCGCCAGTGGCGGAAAAACGCCGGGACTCCCCTGCCCGCTGGCCTGATGACACAGGTAGCAGTTCTGCAAATACAACTGCTGGCCGTGATCCATCTGCGAACGGGAAGCGGGTTCGGCCTGAGTGAGTTGAACCAAGGAAAGACAGCTCAAAGCAACAACGGTTCGCCCCAGGAAAACTCGCGGTGAAATCATGCGAGGAAGTTAGCGAAGCGGGTGGGTTAGTCAATGCCGGGAGCGATGAGGAATGTCGTCATTCTATGATCTCACGGCATTGTCCGCAGGTGTGAGCGTGTTTGAAATGTCCACCCCCGTTTGACCGGGTCACGTTGCTGCGATCGGGGAAGCGGTTTACGGCTTCTGAGCGGCGTGCAGCAGGAAGGCCCAAGTGGGATAGGGAGTGGCGGGTTGATGGGAGACTTTGAAATAGAATGCGGCGTACGCAGCATCAAAAAAAGCGGCTTGTTCAAAGACGGACGCGGCTTCTTTGGGCTCAAACAAACGGCCGGCCTGATAATGTTTATCGCCAGATTGGGCGCGCTTTTTATCGAAGGCGACTTTGGAATTCACAAATTCGGGATGGGTTTTCGTGCCGTCGCAATACGGAATCAGGAAACGAATGGATTTGTCGAGCGAAGCGCCGCTGGCGGCTTGAAAATGGTAGAGGTCAATCCCGTTTTGCTGCGCGGCCTGGCACAGCGCCAACAGGGGTTCTAAATCGTAGAGGTGATAATGGAGGGCATCGCGTTCGTGAAAATCATAGCTGGAACCATCGGGATGCAGGTTGGCTTCGATTTGGGTTTTATAACCATCCACGGCATATTTAATGAGCGTTTTGTCAGCGAGGGTGAAGCCGATTAATCCGACAATTTTCAAGCGATGACTGTTCCAGTTATTCATTCCGGTGGCGTTCCTTTCTTTGCGGGAAGCCATTTCGGTAGCGGCCACGCGTTTTAACCAGGTTTCAACGAGCGGGGCTTCAGCGGAGGAGAATTGTTTCCGCGTTAATTCGTAGGCGAGAATAATAGCTTCCAGATTGGTTTCATCAATCGGGTCGCCGTTGGGATGATTGACTTGAGCCCAGGCGAGCAGAAATTCTTTGGCTTTGGTTCCGTAATGGGCGTCACCGGTAACGGCAAAGGCGTAGCTCAAGGCGCTGATTTTCGGCAGATCCTTCAAACTCTCGCGGGTCCTGATCCGGACAGGATCATTTTTCAGTTTGCCTTCGGATTGGATGTCAGGTGTGGGATTGGGAGTGGCGACAAGGGATTCATCAGCTTCCCGCTGGAGACGTTTAAATAGTGCACCCGCTTCTTTATCTGTGTGGATCAGGTTGGTGAGTTTAACGCGTTGAGCTTCGGAGAGGGTGACAGTCTGACAGTAGGCCGGACAGGCCATGGAGAGCACGAGGAGAAAAAGGCTCAACCGGACGATCCTGACGATGGGCTTCATGCGGAAATAAAGAGGGATTTTCCGCGCGCTGGCAAATGATTTACGAAGCCTACTTGTCTGAATCCTCAACGGACGGCTCGGCGACCGGGCGCGGGGTGGAAGATTTTTTGCTTAAACCGACGAACAAACCAATCAGCGCGATAATGGCAAAAATAATAGCGATGGCCCGACGCAACTTGAGAGATTGCTGGGCTTTGAGAAGCGCTTCGGGGTCTTCGTCGTTGCCGTGTGGAGCGCGTTTGGCTTTGCGGCGGGATTCGTTAAGAGCGCGTTCGTGTTCGATCACCCGTTCTTCCCGTTGACGGTTGCGCTCTTCGTAGCTGAGTCGATCCTGAGACATAGCCCGGAAGGAATATAAACCGAAGGAGAGAGTGAAGGCAACTATGGGATTATGGGGGATTACGATTAAAAGTAACCGAGTTGGTTGGATTTCATTTTTTCAGACATTCATTCCCCGTCTTGTTTATCACGTCGCCCGACCGTCAAACTCCGCCCCTTGTATCCGCTTCAATGCCTCTTCAATCTCCACCTGCTGTGCGGCCGAAATCGCTGCATTCCCATATCGCGTCGCGCAAAACAATCCCGTAATTAATTCAATCTCCCTCACCACACTCTGCGCCTGCACCGGCAACGCCCGCACAAATTCCAGCGGCGTTTGCTGCGGCTCGCGATGATACCCCCGCTTCGCCAATGCTTGCAGCATGCGCCCGTAATAATGTTCCGCCAGAATCTGCGCCCGCTTTCGCGCCGGATTCGCCGCGGCCAATTCCGGCGTGCCGGAACGCAATTTCCTCCACGTCACCAGAAACAAAATCGCCAGCATCAATCCAAAGCCAATCGCCGCATTCCGTTTCGCCCAGTTCAACAATCCCACCAGTGCCTCCGTCGAATTGGTCAGCAACTCCCGCTGCGTTGGCGTGTCAAAATTGACCACATATACATTCCAGGCCGAATCTACGATTTCAAACCAATCGCCCAGGTTCCAGATGCTCGGTTGATACGAACCGCGCGGCGTCGCGTCCAATTGCACCCAGCCCACCTGCGGGAAATAGCCTTCCGTCCACGCATGCGCATCCTTGAACCGCACATTGAACCAGCCAGAATACAAATTGCGCTGTCCCGGCACATAACCCACCACCACGCGACTCGGAATATTCTGCATCCGCAATAACAGTGCGAGCGTGGTGGCGAACCGTTCGCAATGGCCTTCCTTTTGATTGAAAATAAAATCGTCCGCCGTATTCAACCGGCTCAATTTCGGCGCGCCAATGCGATAGGTAAAATTATCCCGGAAATACGTTTCCAGCCGATGCGCCTGCGCCAGTGGATCAGTGACTCCCGCGAGTTCTTGCGCCAGCCATTGCCGTAACCGCACCGTTTGCGGCGGATACGCCACCAGCCTTTGTGCGTAGCGATCCGGCAGCGGCTCCGCCTCGGGATGCGGATCAATCCAGTAATCATAAAGATTATCGCGCGTGTTCCACATCGCCTCACACTCGATGTTTCCATGCCAGTTTTGAAACGGCCGCCGGAAAAAGCCGCCCGCTAGGCTCACCACACGCCCGTCCACCGGCAGCCCACGGCCCAGAAAAGACACGTCCTTGATGCGGACTTGACGATGTGGATAATTCACCAGTTCTTTCGGCTCCACTGAACGAACAATGCGCAACGGGGGCCGGCTGTCCGGCGTCCATTGTTGCCCGTCAAAATCGATCAATGTAAACGCCCGCAGATAACCCAGGTTCTGCCCCTGGATTTGCAACAGCACCCGTCCGGATTGCGCGGAGCCTCCGGACGTCGGATCAATAATCGAATCCATCAAGGAACCTTGCCCTTCACCCGCTCCCGGATTTTGAAAGGCCCGGCCCAATAAACTCCGCGGAAAGACCGTAAAGAAAACCAGCGAAGCTGCTATCACCACCAAATAAAAAATGGGTTTGAACGGAAATTGACGTGGGGCAGCCGCTTCGGCAAACGGTTCCGCTTCCACCTCCATAAACGCCCGCGGAATCAACACCACGGCCCCCAGCAAAATAAACACGAACCGGATATCGAGAATGATCGTGCAACCTACCGCCAACTGCATGCAGGCCGCAATGATTTGAAAAATTTTCTCCCGCCGGTCCAGTGGCCGCAATAACCGCACCGCTTGCAGCAACGTAATTCCGTGCCCGATTACAAAGTGATTGCTCTGATGAAAAACCAAGCCCAGCCCATAACCCAGCAAACATCCTAAAGCGACCATGAAGCACTCCGTCATCTCACTAAAACGGATCGGATGCCGCGGCAATTTCAAGCACAGCACCCACAGCAGCAGGCTCGCGATGGCCAGATAATAGCCATCCCACGAAAGGCTTTGGCACAGCAGCCCCAGCAGCACCAGTTGATTGCGGGCGCTCTTCATGCGCGTTCCACCATGGCGTGTTCAGTGTACGTCCAGATTGGCAGGCCCGCCATATCCTGCGGCAATTTGGCGCTCTCCGGCAAATAAACGGAAACGATTCTTCCCTGCACCAGCAGTTCATCAATCACCACCCGCACCGCCGGGGTAAATTCCGTCAGTACCAGGCTGATCGCGCTTTTCGCTGATACTTGCGTGGTCGCCCGCTTCAAAGACTCTTCCTGCAAGCAGCCCGCCGCCATTTCAACGCGTGCCAAGGTATCGAGAATTTGATGCCCATCCGTAAACGGCGGATACAATTGTAATTCCAAAGTGCTGAGCCCAACCCACTCCACATGGTGCCCAATATCTAACGCCGCAAAAATCAACGAACCCGCCGCCCGCACGCAATTATCCAGCACCTTCACGTCACCCATATGACCGCAATCCATGACGATGGCCACGCGTCCGGAAAGCTCTTCCTCAAACGTCTTCACCATCAATCCGCGCCCTTTGGAACTCGATTTCCAATGGATTTGCTTCAACGGATCGCCCGGCTGAAAAGGCCGCAATCCGGCAAAGCTCGAACCCGCAGCCGAACGCCGGTTACCCCGGTACTTGCCTCCTACCATCGCATCGTAACCCGCCGCTTTCGGAGATTGCGTTTCATACACCGCCGGATAAACCACCACCTCACCGGCTAAACGCAGCGGTCGCACCGCTTGCATAAAACCGAACGGATACACGGAAACGAGATTCGCTTCGCCATGGGCATAAACTCCCCGTTTCCAAAAAACCTGTTCCGGCAAGACGTTAGCTTCCGCGCCTGCCGCCAACGCCGCCACGCGCAGCAATGTTCCCGCAGGCGTATCGATTTGAATCATCGCCGCCGGTCGCGCGCCTGTATTCATCACCCGCCACGGTTGCGCCAGCCGATGCCCCTCCGCCAGATGCACACTCGCCGGCGGATGCACTTCCACCCGTCCCACCATCTGCCGCGCGGCAAACAGATTAATAAAATAGCAGCCCAGGAAAATACCGATCATGAACAACAGAAAGCCCGATTGCGAAGTCAACGACGCGAGGTAAAGCAGCAGACAGATCACCAGGAACAACCGACCCGTCTCCGTCAAGCGCCAGCGAATGCGTTGCGCCCGCAAGCCTGTTTCACCACCCACCGGCGAAACACCCACTCCCGCTTCTGGAGCTTTGGCAACGCTGCTGGTCATGATCGGAAGGCAAATTAAATCGGCACCGGTACCGATTCCACAATGTGATCAATCACTGACCGCGCACTGACCGTTACCGAACGTGTCCCTTTGCGCGTAATCAGCCGGTGCGGCAAAATCCAGCGCGCCGCGCGTTTGATATCGTCCGGCAGCACATAATCACGCCCCGCCAGCAACGCCATCGCCTGGCCAAAACTTTGCAGATCGAGACTGCCGCGCGGGCTCGCCCCATACTCCAGTGAATCCGTGGACCGCGTCGCATGCACAATATCCACGATATACCCCTGCAACGTCTCATCCACTGTGGTCGCCCGCACCGCCGTTTGAATCCGCACCAGCGATTCACAATTAAGCACCCCTTTTAATAATTCCAACGGCTCCGCCCGCTGTTGGGTCTGCAACATTTTCACTTCCGCTTCCCGCGCCAGATAACCAATGCTCAATCGCACCATGAACCGGTCCATTTGCGCGAACGGCAAGGGATACGTCCCTTCCAGTTCCACCGGGTTCTGCGTCGCCATGACAAAAAACGGCGAGGGCAGCGAATACAACTCGCCATCCACCGTGACCGCCTGTTCTTCCATCTTCCTCGAGTTCAAGCCGCTGCCGCAGGGCTTCTCGTCCGCCTATCTGACGCTGCGCGGCCGCATGACGACCTTCGTCAATGACGGCCCCATGCACCAGCGCGAGCGTCCCGACATCTTCGGCTCGCGCCCGCCCTATCGCCAGCTCGCCGAGCGGCCCGATGTGCTCGTCTTCCAGAGCGAGGTGCTGACCGAGCCGGTCGAGGTCACCGGCCCGATCCGCGTCCATCTGTGGATCTCGTCGTCGGCGCGCGACACCGACGTCACCGCCAAGCTCGTCGACGTCTATCCGGCGAGCCCGGATGTGCCGGAGGGCTTCCAGATGAACATCGTCGATTCGATCCAGCGCATGCGCTTCCGCGAAGGCTACGAGGAAGAGAAGCTGATAGAACCGGGCACCGTCTATCCGGTGACCGTGATCCTGCCGCCGACCTCGAACGTCTTCGCCGCCGGCCACCGCATCCGGGTCGACATCGCCTCGTCGAGCTTCCCGCAGTTCGACGTCAACCCGAACACCGGCGAGCCGCTCGGCCGCCACACCCACACGGTGCGCGCCCTCAACACGATCCATCTCGGCGGCGACACGCCCTCGCACATCGTGCTGCCGATCGTGCCCATCACCTGAACCAGGATGTGCGGGCGGGCACCCGGGCGGCGCCCGCTTGGCCTGCGTCAGGCGAACATGCGGCCGACGTCTGGCGAGTAGCGGGCGAGCTTGTCGCGGTCGATGGCGACGCCGAGGCCCGGCTTGTCGGGGATAGCGAGCCAGCCCTCCGCGTCGAGCGAGAAGGGCTCGGCGAGGATGCCGTCGAGATAGGGGCTGCCGCCGATATATTCGACGAGATCGGCGTCCGGGAAGGCGGAGGCCATCTGCAGGTCGGCGGCGAGGCCGAGCGCCGTGTTCCAGCCGTGGCCGATATATTTCACGCCGAAGTCGTAGGCCATCCAGGCGATGCGGCGCTGCTCGCTGATGCCGCCGACCTTGGTGACGTCGGGCTGCACGATGTCGACCGCCTGGCGCGTCAGCCAGGG
>JBEHZA010000173.1:0-9335 GCA_048497895.1 Verrucomicrobiota bacterium | reverse complement strand
GTGAGCGGGATTTTCTGGTGAAGGAAGGCCTCGAGGTCCGCGGGGGACAGGCTGTCGGGAACGAGATCGCTCATGCGGGCGTGTTGGTAGCGGCGGCCCCGGGTCGCGCCAAGCCCGATGTGGAGAACTCGTTTGCCCAGGGCCCCGAGACCGCTACACTGGCCGCATGTCGAAGCATGACCTGAGCCCGCGGTGGCGGCGCAGGCACAAGGCGTTCAGGTACTTCTGACGGGCATCGGCGGCATGGTGTTGCTGGCTGCGCTGGTTTGGTTCCGAAACGAAGCCGCGCCGCGTCCGTTGCCGCTATTGGGCTGGATCACATTTTTCATCGTTCAACTTCAAGGGTTGCTCGGCGGCCTGCGCGTGGTGCTTTACAAAGACCAGATCGGGATTTTCCACGCCACTCTCGCGCAAATATTTTTCGTCCTGACCTGCCTCATCGCAGTAATGACGAGCCGATGGTGGCAGCAAATGGCGTTCACGAATCACGAATCACGAATCACAAAAGTTCCACTGCTTCCCTCATGGCGGAGGGTTTTAAAAAGCGCGGGCTTAAGGTCGTGGCGGTTATCAGTAAAAAGCATTCGGAAGCGAGCACGAGCCAGCATGCGAGTGGTAGGAAACTACAAGACTTCGCGGATTTGGTGCTGGATACGGGAGCGCCGGTGGGGGATGCGATGGTGCGCGTAGAAGGATTGAATACGCCGGTAGCGCCGGGTTCGACAGTGGGCGGGTGCTTGCTGGTGAATTCGATCAAGGCGGAGGTGGCGGCGCGGCTGACGAAGGCGGGTTCGCCGCCGAAGGTGCTGACGGCGGGGGCGGTGGTGGGACGGGAACGCGCGACGGCATTGTTCGAGGCGGCGTATGATGAGCATGCGCGGCGGTTGGCGAAGCTTTATCAGAATCTGGGGCAGGAAAGCTAAGGACGGCGTCGGGAAAAATGCGTATGCCGCTGTCGGTTGGACGGTGAAGCGGCATGAATGCCGCGCTCCTGTGCGGGTGCGGATGCGTCCGTGTTTGGTGAATGATTTTGCGTTTGGAATGAATCTTTAAATATGAAAACACAACCTTTGCGCACGACGGTGGTGGGGAGTTATCCGTTTCCGGGCTGGCTCGAACTGGCGTCATGGAATCTGGAAAAATTTGGCGAAACAGATCGCGCGGAACTCGTGGAAGATGCCGTGACGGTGGCCGTAAACGATCAGGTGGTCGCGGGATTGGATGTGATTACGGATGGCGAGCAGACGCGGCTGGATTTCAATTTGTCGTTCTATGGTTTTTTGCACGGGATCGAATTGGAATCGGCGAGTCCGCGGCGTTACGGGCCACCCGCGCATGATCAGCGGGGCAAACACAAGGTAACGGGGCCATTGGTGGCTCCGCGCGGGTTGGGGACGGTGGAGGATTTTGAGCGGTTGAAACGGCTCGCGCCGCCGGGGTACACGTTGAAGGCGAGCGTGCCGGGGCCTTACACGTTGAGTGGGCGGTTGCTGCCGAACGCGCAATATCCGGATCGTTACGCGTTGACGGAAGCGCTGCTGCCGATTGTGCGGAGTGAGTTGGCGGCGCTGGTGAAGGCGGGTTGCCAGGAGATCACGGTGGATGAGCCTTCGATGAGTTGTTACGCGCACCGGGAAAATCCGGCGCGGTTCGTGGAGATTTTTAACCGGACAGTGGAAGCGGTGGCGGGCAAGTGTCATCTCTCGACGCATCTATGTTTTGGCAATTACAAGGGGCATCCGGTGGGGTTGCGGCGTTACGCGCCGATGTTTCCGGCGTTTCTCGACATGAAGGTGGACGAGATTCATGTGGAGATGGCGAACCGCGAATTTTCTGAACTTGAGATCATCGGTGAAATTGCGAAGCACCGCGATGTGGCGGTGGGGATTATCGATGTGAAGAGTTATTACATTGAGACGGTGGCGGATGTGGCGGAGCGCGTGAAGGCGTGTCTGAAATTTGCGGCACCAGACCGGCTTTCATTCGCGCCGGATTGCGGGCTGAGCCAAACGGCGCGCTGGGCGGCGAAGCAGAAGTTGAAGCACATGGTGGAGGGCGTGAAGCTGGTGCGGAAGGAATTGGGGCACGCATGATTAAACCACAGTTGCAGGGGGAAGCCTTTTTAGCCGACGTGGCGGCGGCACGGGTGGACGCAAAATCTTTTCATCTGTGGTGGCTGGGGCAGAGCGGATTTCTGATTCAATGGCAGGGGAAGCATTTGCTGCTGGACCCGTATCTTTCCGATTCGCTAACGCTGAAATATGCGAGCACGGATAAGCCGCATGTGCGGATGACGGAGTTAGTGATTGCGCCGGAACGGTTGGATTTTATCGACATTGTCACTTCGAGTCACAATCACACGGATCATCTGGATGCGGACACGTTAAAGCCGTTGCTGCGCGTGAATCCGGGGATTCAATTTCTGGTGCCGGAAGCGAATCGTGAATTTGTGGCGCAACGGGTGGGAGTGGCGGCGGACCGGTTGACGGGGGTAGATGCGGGGCAATCGGTCACGTTAAATGGGTTTGAGTTTCACGCGATTCCAGCGGCCCATGAGGGATTGGATAAGGATAAGCTGGGGCGGCATATTTACCTGGGTTACGTGGTGAAGTTCGGGCCATGGACGGTTTATCATAGCGGCGATACGGTATTGTTTGAAGGGATGGTAGAGTGGTTGAAACCGTTTGGGGTGGATGTAGCGTTACTGCCGATCAATGGGCGGGGACCAGAGCGGCGGGTAGCGGGTAATTTATGGGGTCGGGAGGCGGCGCATTTGGCGAAAGACATCGGTGCGAAGTGCGTGATTCCGTGCCACTATGATATGTTCAGTTTCAATACGGCTTCGCCGGAGGAGTTTACCACGGAAGGCGAGCGGATTGGGCAGGCATACCGGGTGTTAAAGGCCGGTGAGCGGTGGAGCAGTTTGGAGGAGGGGTAGATTTGGATCAAAGGAGGGAGCGGAACGAATTGGGGAGGAAGTTGTCCAATCATGGTTTAGTCAGGACGAAAGCCGGTGGATTTTTGAAGGTCGAAGCGGCATAAATGCCGCGCCCCGGTTGGTTATGTCCCTTGACTTTGGGCGTGGGTTTCCGCAGGTTGCGGCTGACTCAAACTGTGGTAGGAAGACGCTGAAAATCGTGATATGGAAGCAACACCGCCAACTCCGCCGGAAGAATCGTTGCCCGTGCCGCCAACGTCGCTGATTTCGCGATTGTTCAATATCTTTGCGACGCCGGGAGAGGTGTTTGAGGAGATGAAAGCCAGTCCGGTCGCGTTCACGAACTGGCTGGTGCCGCTCGCGATTTTGTGTGTCGCCGCGATTATTTCGACCATTGCCATTTTTTCTCAACCCGCCGTGGTTCACCAAATGCGGGAACAGCAGGATAAAGTTTTCGAGCAACAGATTGCCAAGGGGAAGATGTCTCAGCAACAGGCCGACCAGATTCGAGCGATGGCGGAAAAATTTTCATCTCCGGCCTTTCTGATGATCAGCGGGATTATGGCCCGCGTAATTGGTTACACGGTCTGGTTGTTTATGGCGGCGATGGGGGTGTGGATTTTTGCCACCTACGTTTTCAAGGCGCCGTGTGACTATTTAAAGGCGGTTGAGATCACAGCTATGTGTTGCATGATTGATGTGGTGGGGGTGGTGATTGTGACCTTGTTGATTATTGCCAAGGGCAGTGTGCAAGTTTCGCTTACGCCCGTCCTGTTCATGACGCATTTTGATCCATCCAATCTCAATCATGCTTTGCTCTCGCTGTTGAATGTCACGACGTTATGGTATTTGGCAGTGCTTTCGATCGGGCTGCAGAAGCTGGGGAACACGACGTATGGGCGCGCGGCAGCGTGTGTTTATGGAGTTTGGGCCATCATCAGCACGGGATTGGTCGTGGCGGGCGTTGCCATGCAAAAATTCGCGGCGCAAATGCAAACGGGTTGAGGGAGCAGATTTTCGCAACAAATCGGGTGTTTCCAGTGTCTTTAGAGGAACGTACATGGCAAAAGCAAAAAAAATGGGTCGTAAGATAGCGGTTTTCACCGTGTTGTTAGGGGTGATTGGCGGGCTTTCGTGGTATGCCTATTCACATAAGCAGGAGGTGGTGATCACGGTGCAAACCGAGAAGGTCACGCGCCGCAGCCTGACCGAGACGGTCGAAGCGACGGGTAAATTGCAACCGGTGGTGCTGGTCAAGATCAGCCCGGAGGTGAGCGGTGAAATTATCGAGTTGCCGGTGAAAGAGGGGCAGGACGTGAAGAAAGGGGAGCTGCTGCTGAAGATCAAACCGGATTTCTACCTTGCGAGCCGGAATTCCTGCGAAGCTTCGTTGCGGTCGGCGATGGCGAATCAGGATCTGGCCGTGGCCAATCTCGACAAGGCGAAATACGATTTTAACCGGAGCAAGGAACTGTTCCGCAACCGGCTGGTGTCGGAATCGCAACAGGACGATGCCCAAACTGCTTTAAGCGTGGCGAAGGCGCAGTTGGATAATGCGATTCACCAAACGGAAGTGGCGAAAGCAACGCTGGCGCGGTCCGAGGATGACTTGTCCAAGACAACGATTTATTCGCCGTTGAGCGGTACGATCAGCAAATTGAATTCGCAACTGGGCGAACGCGTCGTCGGCACGGCGACGATGGCGGGTACGGAGGTGTTGAGCATTGCGAACCTGGATGACATGGAGGCGCGAGTGGATATTGGCGAGGTGGATGTGGTGTTGATCAAGCCAGGCCAGAAAGCCGCTTTGGAAGTGGACTCGTTCCGCGATCGCAAGTTTTCCGGAGTAGTTACTGAGGTGGCCAACACGGCCAAGACTTCGGCAACAGGAACGCAGCAGGAGGCAACGAAGTTCGAGGTGAAAATCCGGATTAAAGAAAACGAAGCGTTTCGTCCCGGCATGTCGGTGACGGCCAAAGTGGAAACGCGTTATCGCACGAATGTGCTGGCGGCGCCGATCCAAAGTGTGACAACCCGGTTGCCCAAAGGCGCGGAGGCTAAAGCCGAGGCCCAATCCACGACGGAGAAAAAAAGCAATGAAGTGGTAACGGATGCCAAGCCCGGCAAGAAGAAGGATGACGCGAACAAACCGGTGGAAGTGGTTTTTGTGACGAATGACGCGAAGGCGAAGATGGTCCCGGTCAAGCGCGGCATCAGCGATGATAACTATGTCGAGATCACGGATGGTTTGCAGGAAGGCCAGGTCATCGTCTCCGGCGGTTACAAAGCCATCAATCGTGAACTGGAAGATGGCAAGTTGATCAAGGTGCAGTAAGCCGGTCCAACCCTTTGCTGATTTCACCGTGGCTCTGATCGAAATTAAAAATGTCGCCAAGCGTTACCAGATGGGCGCGGAAACGGTACACGCGTTGCGGGGCGTTTCGCTGGACATTGAGCGGGGCGAATACGTAGCGATTATGGGGCCGTCCGGTTCCGGCAAGTCCACGCTGATGAATCTGCTGGGTTGTTTGGATACGCCGACCACGGGGGATTTTGAATTGAACGGAGTGAATGTGAGTTCGATGGATGACGATGAACTTGCCACCATTCGCAACCGGGAAATTGGCTTCGTCTTTCAGACCTTCAATCTGCTGCCGCGGGCTAGCGCGTTGCGTAATGTGGAACTGCCGCTGGTTTATTCCGGCATTCCGCGTGAGGACCGACGGCAGATTGCGCTGGATGCGCTGGCGAATGTCGGGCTGGCGGACCGGGTGCATCACAAACCGAATGAACTCTCCGGCGGTCAGCGCCAGCGGGTGGCGGTGGCGCGGGCGCTGGTGAACCGGCCTTCGATTTTGCTGGCGGATGAACCGACGGGAAATCTCGATTCCAAAACGGGCGCGGAAATCATGGCGTTATTCGAGGAGCTTTCGAGTCGCGGCAACACGATCATTCTGGTGACGCACGAGGAAACGATCGCGCGCCGGGCACGGCGGATGATCCGGATACTCGATGGGTTGATTGCCAGTGATGAAGCGGTGAGATAGTTGTGGATTTTGACAGAATGAACAGAATGGACTGAATACCAAGAGGCTGAATGAGTGAAAAATATGATCTGGCCGGACAAGTGATTGGGATTGCGATGAAGGTGCATAATGCGCTGGGCGCGGGCTTTTTGGAATCAGTATATGAGCGGGCGATGGCTCATGAACTTCGCAAAGCGCAAGTCCCGTTTCAGTCTCAATTACCTATAATGGTGCGCTATGATGGTGCCGTAGTCGGAGAATTTGTGGCCGATTTGCTGGTCGCCGATGAACTAATTGTAGAATTGAAAGCGGTGCAGGAATTGGCCGTGGCCCATGAAGTTCAGACGGTCAATTACCTGACTGCGACCGGCAAGGATCATGGGTTGTTATTAAATTTTGGCGGTGAACGGTTGCAGTTTAAGAAAAAGTTCCGGGTGGCAAAACCCAAAGGGTCCAGTCAGGACGAACAGGATAAACATGAACAAGGTGAGAGTTAATTCTTACCAGCAGGAATTTCAGCA
Source organism: Verrucomicrobiota bacterium (assembly GCA_048497895.1). Classification (GTDB taxonomy): domain Bacteria; phylum Verrucomicrobiota; class Verrucomicrobiia; order Limisphaerales; family JBEHZA01; genus JBEHZA01. Next base: position 2,850 of record JBEHZA010000173.1, on the reverse strand, counting down.
TAATTGGCACGGTGTGACCCTGGCGCCTCTTCGCTCTCGTGCGTTCATGGCAGATTGCCGTACCCGATACGCCAATGATGCCCCGCAAATGATCTGGTTCCCATTCATTTTGTCGATTCTGTTCATTCTGTCGAAATTCCTCTTTAGATGAATTTTTTTACCGAATTATCCGAAGGACTGGCGATTGCGTTCGACGCGGTGCGGGCGAACAAGTTGCGTTCGATTCTGACCACGCTGGGGATCGTGGTGGGGATTGTGACGGTTACGCTGATGGGCAGTGCGTTGCAGGGAGTGAAGAAATCTTTCTACCGCAGCATCTCGGTGATTGGCACGGATGTTTTGTATGTGCAACGGTTCGCGTGGTTGAGTGATGAAGAGTGGTGGAAGATGCGGAACCGGCGGGAGATTACGATGGCGCAGGCGCGGGCGGTCATGAAGGAGTGCACACTGGCGGCGGCGGTGGCTCCGATCGCAGAACGCGTGGATACGGTCAAGACGCGGGATCACAGTGCGGATGGGGTTTATCTGACCGGGACGACGGAACAAAGGTATGGCATTGGCGGAGGGACAATCGGACAGGGACGCTATTTTACGGCGGAAGAATCGGAAGGAGGTCGTCCGGTTTGCGTGCTAGGCTACGATGTGGCGGAAGGGTTGTTTCCGGGCTACTCGGCGCTGGGCCAGCGGGTGATGATCGGCGGTCATAGCATGGAAGTGGTGGGGGTGTTGGAAAAGCAGGGGAGTTTTCTGGGGATTTTCAGCCTGGATTTGCAGGCGTCGATGCCGTTGCGCCAATTTCAATCCGTATTTGATCGCGCGCCGGATTTGAGCATTCAGGTCAAAGTGGCAAATCTCGATCAGTTGGAGGATGCCAAGGAGGAAGTGCGCGGTATTATGCGCAAGGCCCGCAAACTGGCGCCAGGCGCCCCGGATGATTTTTCGATCAATCAACAGGACGCGTTTGTGAAGGTGTTCAACCGGGTGGGCGGAATGATTGCAGGGGTGGGGTTATTCATCACGGGGCTGTCGTTGTTCGTTGGCGGCATTGGCATCATGAATATCATGCTGGTTTCGGTGACGGAACGGACGCGAGAGATCGGCATTCGCAAGGCGCTGGGAGCGAAGCGGCGCACCATTCTGCTCCAGTTCCTCACGGAAGCGGCGATGATCTGTTTGTTTGGGGGACTCATTGCCCTGGCGATTGCGTTTCCCATTACGTTGCTCATGAGCCGGTCGTTGCCGACGGAGTTATCGGCCAGCGTGGCTTTGACCGCGATTGGGGTCTCGCTGTTAACGGGGGTGATGGCCGGTTTTTTACCAGCGTGGCGGGCCGCGCGGATGAGTCCGGTGGACGCGTTGCGTCAGGAATAAAGTCATGGTGATGAACCCAACCAACTCCAAAAAGAAACCGCCGTTCTGGCGGCTGTTCTTCATTGAGGTGGTGGAGAGCTTCTGGATGGCGTTGGATGCCGTGACGGCGCATCGCTTGCGGTCCACGCTGACGTTGCTGGGCGTCGTGGTCGGGGTGTTTTCCATTATCCTCGTGATGACGGCCATGCGGGCGCTGCAACACAATATTGAAACGGAATTGAGCCAGTTGGGCGTGCATTCGTTTCAAGTTCAGAAATGGCCGGCCATTCATACGGAAGGACCGCAAGGGTGGGAAAAAATCCGGCGGCGCAAGAATATTACTTATCAACAGGTGAGGCAATTGGAGGCGCGCGCGGCGTTGGCCAAAAATATTGCGCTGGAAGCGAACCTCGCGCAATCGCAAGCCTGGTCGCGGTTTGACAAGACGAATCCGAACGTCTCCCTGACGGCGGTAACGCCGGATACGTTTGCCGCGAAGAACTGGACGATTGAAGGCGGACGGGCGTTGATGGAACAGGACCTGGACAGCGCGCGCAATGTGTGTGTGCTGGGCAGCAGTCTGACCAAGAAGCTGTTTCCGCTGGGTGCTCCCCTCGGAGAACAGATCAAATTCGATGGTATCAATTATACGGTGGTGGGATTCCTGGAATCAAAAGGGGATACGCTCGGAGGCGATCAGGGTAATTTTGTGGCGGTTCCGATTACGACTGGCTTGAACCGTTACGGGCGGGAGCGCAGCGTGAATGTGCTGGTGCAGGCGCAGAGTGAAGATCGGCTGGACGATACGATGGAGCAGGTGATTGGCGCGTTGCGGGCCATCCGCAAAGTGCCGCCGGGTGCGCCGAATGATTTTGAGATTTTCTCCAACGATACGCTGGTGGACCAATTTCGCGCAATCACGCTGGCGGTGCGGGTGGGCGTAGCGATTGTGAGTTCGATTGCGTTGATCGCGGCGGGTATCGGCATCATGAACATCATGCTGGTGGCGGTGACGGAACGGACGCGGGAGATTGGGATTCGCCGGGCGGTGGGAGCGAGCAAGCGCATCATCATGGCCCAATTCATTCTGGAGGCGATTGTGCTGTGTGAGATTGGGGGAGTGATTGGGGTGTTGCTGGGAATTGCGGGCGGGAATCTGGCAGCGCATTACATGAATGTGCCGCCGAATATTCCGTTCGATTGGGCGTTGATCGGCCTGGTGATCTGTTCGCTGGTGGGAATTATTTTCGGGACGTATCCGGCGTATAAGGCGGCGAATTTGGACCCGATTGAGTCGTTGCGGTATGAGTAATGGAGCGGGGGTGTGTTCTGTCTGCGGGATCAGCCGCAGCGGGTTCGAGATGTTTAAGTGGAAGAGAAAGTTTGGAAGCTGTCCTCAAACATTTCTCCCAAGTGGAGTTTTGGCGGTCTTCGGTAAATTCTAACGCGGCTTTTTAAACTTGGAAGTGCTGCGGCTGGTTCCGCAGACGGAACACAGCC
>JBEHZA010000172.1:0-9388 GCA_048497895.1 Verrucomicrobiota bacterium | reverse complement strand
CCATTCTCGTTCAGGAGTTGCCGGAGCACCTTGACCGCTTCTTCTTTATCCAGCGGTTGATCGCTCCAGACATCCACACGAGCCCGTAAATCCACGTTGCGGCCCGGATGAATAATATATCCCGCCGCTTTGCTCATGTAGTTCAGCACGGTCTCCAATGGCGCGCCCCGGAAATTCATGCGCAACCCTTTGCCGGGCGTAAATTCGGTGGTGGAAACCGCATTGGTATCCGGCGCAGCAGCAGCCGGGGGCGTCACGGGAGCCACAACAGGCGCCGGAGCCGCGTTCGGATCAGCGGCAGGAGCGGGTGCGGGCACAGCGGGCGCGTCAGGAGCAGCCGGTGGCTGCGGTGTCTGATTAGCCGGAGTCGCCGGACTGGCCGGTTGAGCCTGAGCGTCGATCTTGACCGGCGGAGTATCCGTCGCTGGCGCATCATCCGCAGCCCTCACGGGGCCGGTAAAAGTCAGTAGCCCGCAAGCCATGCTCGCGGATAAAATAAGTTGGTGGATAGGTTTCATATTTATTTCTCCTTGGCCCGTCGTTCCATCATCCGTTTAATGACATCATCTGCCGCACTGCTGCTGCTGGTCGTAGTTGAGGTACTATTGGTCGTCGTTTGATCTGAAGTTGCCGGCGTACTGACGCTGGCTGCCGGAATCTGGGAACCCGCCACCAGACTCCAGGGTCCGCCATCCGACCGTTTCATTTGCATGCCGATACTTAAGGTAATCGTTTGATTGCTCGAAGCGCCCAGGGTTACGGAATCACTCGTAATCCCAACGATCTTATAATTCGCAATGCTTTCGCCCAACCCGACTGTCTTGCGAAATTGAAAACTGGTGCCGTCAAAAAACGCATTGCTTTGAGTCTCGTAACTACCCGTACCCAGCAAGGTGAAAACATCCACCTGCACCGGCCTCGGCGGCGCGGCGTTATTGGACACTCGTGGACGCCGGTTGGGATTGAAGATATTGCGCTCCGAAACCATCCGGAAATAATTCATGTCCAATTTGACATTGGCCTCGGCATTGGTTGACGCCGGTTTGGCGTTGGCAACCCCATTGGTCGGGGTCGGCTTCAACGTCACTGTATTGGTCTCCGCCGCCGACACTTGAACCATGGTCAGCAGCCAACACAAGGACGCCAACTGATAAAATCTTTGCATCATGGGTGGTTGGGTTGCTGGGCCGGAGGATTAAGAATCAGACCGCTCAATTGCAGTCCCAGCGAAAGTTGCTGGCCATCGTTGTCGCGCGCGGAGATTTCGACCATCTCCACTTTCAAGGCGAGCTGATCTTTTTCCACATCGTACAAAAACCGCAGGACCGAATCGAGGCTGCCGGAAGCATCGGCCCGGCATTCCAGCTTGGAATAATCATCCCCGCTCTTCCATTGCGGAGCGATCCGGTCGATTTTAATCCGGCTGTCCTGCTCCCAGCGTTCGAACGCCTTAAGCAAACTGCTTTGCGCCAGCGAGACCTCAGTTGAAAACGTATTCGTTTCCATTTTTTGCCAGCGGCTTTCCAGCCGTTGCCGTTGATCCAGTAATTGCGTTCCCCGGGCTACATCCTGTTGCAGCTTCTTGATCCGGTCAGAACGGTCATGCCAGCTTTTGGCCAGCGGTTCGTAAATCAGGCTGTTCCCCACCAGCAGCACCAAAGCGGCGATGGCAGTGATTAACAGGGTTCGTTCTCGATTTTTAATTTCCACTGCTCGTATCCCCTTCCCATTGAAAGTTAAAGGTAAATTGCACCGTCGGCGCCTGGCCGCGGAGTGATTCTGGATTCAATTCGGATATTTCCTTCGTGTTGCCCAATTTTTCGATCACTTTGAGCACCGATTGACGGTCCCGCGCAATGCCAGAACAAGTCACGGCCGTCAAATCCCGGATTTCCACCGTCTTCACGGTGACCATTCCGTCTTCCGGAAAAGCCTCGGTCAATTTGCGCAGAACCCGCAATGCCCGGAAGGATTCATCAAACCAGGGACGATATCTCCGGATGTGCTGCTGCGCGTCCTCCACAACGGCCACATCCGGCGCAATCGCTTCCCACCGGGAGGTCCAGCGGGAGAGCTGCCATTGTTGGATCAGGAAAGCGCCTCCGACCAGGAGCAGCAAACCGCCCGCTGCCGCCCCTGCCCAGGCCAGCCGTTTCGAAGCATATTTGGAAGTGAAGAACTGCTGCCACGGATGCACCTTCGGCGGTAAAAATTCCGGCACAGAAACATTCCGCCGCAGCCAATTCGCCCCCAGCGCCAGCGCCGGAGACAAAGCCAGCGCCGTCGGCACTGGAGGAACAAACTGGGCACTGGACACCTTGCCCATAAACTCATACTTCAAGCCCAACGGTGCCGTGCGGGGAGTAATGCCGCTAATAAAGTTGCGCACCAGTTCAGCCGGACCGAATACCTTGATCGTGCGCACGGCCTCACCGAAAGCGGGAGGCAATTGGCCCAGCGTAATGCGCAACTCACGGGCCACAAATTCGAGATCGATTCCTTTGGAAGTGTCCGCTCCTTCCACCGCCCCATCGAGCGAACGCAACACCAGCACGCCGCCACCGGCGGAAACGAGCAAGTCAAGGCTGGAACTGCCCAGCCGCAACTTCATTTCACCCGCTCCAGAGGCTTCGGTATCCGCTTCCAGAGCGGTAATGCCGAGCGAATATGTCTGCGCTTTGAGTTGCGCAGCTTTCAATGCCCGTTCGAGGTTATTCAGATGTTCCTGGGGCACGGCCATCATGGTGACATGCTGTCCACCGCCGGGAGCACGGGAACGGGAATTGGCCATTTGCAGATTTTCATAACCTGAAGGAAAGCCGCGCTCGGCTTCGAGTTGCAGAAAACTCGCAATGTCCTCTTCCGGCAACTCCGGCAACTGGGCAGGCACCGTCAACACCCAGCTCAAAGGCAAGCAAACCGCACAATTGCGCTCACGAATGCCAGCCGCGTCCAATTGCTTCCGCAATTCGCGTCCGACCGCTTCCGGATCGTTATTCAGCGCGTTCAACTCCCAGGGTGTCACCAGCGTTTCTTTGGGCTGGATGGAGCCATTGGTGCGGCGCAGAACTACGGCTTCCAGCCGGTTGCCTTCCAACGACAACCCGAGCACTGAAGTGGCGCGTTGCTTTTTTAAGAACTTGATCATGTTGTCTATTTCACTGCCAGCATTTGATCGCGAACCGATTTTCCGAGGGCCCAACCCAAATGGCTGAGATCCTGCCGATAAACCACCACCGCAGAACCGGAACTGGTGTCCATGACAAACCGGGTCCGGCGATAACCGCGGCCACTCCGTCCCACGGCGGCCACATCGACACTAAATTGATACGTCTTGCCGGTCACCCACGGCCCCAGCCGGATCATGGTGGCCTGGTCGAGCACTTGCGTCAGCCACGCCACCGTCCCCATGTTATTCGGGTTCGTTAAATTCGCTTGCCGATAGTTGACCAGTTGGGTGGCCTTATTGATGTCCATTCCCGGCAGGCACTGCAGTACCGCAGTGCTGGCTGTGTTCACATTTACCAACCCCACAATATTTGTGCCCCGGATAGTGCTCTCAATTTGCATGAACTGCTGCTGCGTCAATCCCCGCGCACTGGCCGCGATAAAAAACTGCAAAGGGCTGGTGTAAACGCTGTTTCGAGGCACGATTTGGTTCGCCGACTGACCGACCAGAGCCGTCAGATTAGTGCGCACGGAATCCGCTCCCGCCGTGGTCGTAATATTAAACCGGGCGGTGCCGTTGGTTTGCACTGAAGGTTCGTGCGTATAGACCGTAACGTAGTCAAAAAGTCCGGGGTCCAGCTTGCCGTCGGAATTATCACTGGGAGCAGTGGCGTCGCCATCGTTCTCATTCGCATCGAGCAATCCGTTCTGGTTGGCATCCTCACCATACAGAATGTCCAGATCCATGCCGTAAACCAAACGCAACTCCTCCACCGTTTCAAAACTTCCATTCTTCGCGATGTAAGCCTGCTCCAACCCCAAATAGGAATCCGATTCCGCTCCACCGAAACTATTCGCCGTATTCGTGCTGCGCCAGGCCATGATGTTGTAGGCCAGATCCTGCGTCATCGTATAAGGCAGCAGAGTCATCAGATTCGTGCCCACCATGCTGCTGTTCAGATTCAACTTGGACGCTTCATCCACTACCCCAAAGGACACCGTTGTCGGCGTAGTATTGTCCGAGTTGGTCCGGCCAATCAGCCAGAATTTGGCGTTGCCCACCGGCACGGCTTCGCATTGGTAACTTTGCGGATCGGGCACCATGCCCGGTTGATTGAGGTTCGTGAGCACGCAACTGATATAGCGCCGCGCGCCTTCAATGGCCTGTTCCGCTTCAATCTCCGCCACGCGATTGTCGGCGGCGCGCAATTCATAGGTCATTGAATTGGCAAAATATAAAGTCAAAGCAACGAGGCCAAAGACTACCCACATCACCACTACCAGCACGGAGCCGCTTTGCGAAACCGAAGCTTCGCACCGGGCTGGCTGTTGATGATTCAGGAGTTTCATGGCTCAGTTGTTGAATTGATTCGTCCCCGTCTGGTTGGTGCCACCCCAAACCACCACTGGCACGGTGAATTGCACCGGCGCGCTGGCGACCGCTCCGGCTTTGTCCGAGGCAAATGAAATCGAGGTCTTAATGGCAATCGGAATATTGGTCAGCGTAGTGCTCCAGGTGTCATTCCAGTTGGTGCCGTCAAAGAAAGAAAACTGCAGGTTCTGCACTCCGCTTAACAGCACTTGCTGCTGCTCCGGCTGGATTGGAGTTGCTGAAAGCAGGTTGCGCGTCACTCCCCGAATCAAATCTTTGCCCGGCACATCCGTCCGGTTGGTGGGCGGCTGGAGCCAATAGTCCACCTTCTGAATATCGCCCCAGGGAACTTCATCGCTAATCTGTCCCACACAGTAAATTTCCACCCCCAGCGGTTGCGCCAACCCGGTCACCACGGCATCCGTGCCCATGAGACGAACCAGACTGTTCGAAGACTTGGTGTTCGCCGGCAAAATTCCCAGCAGATCCTGTTTCATGATGGCCACCGCCCGATCAACCGGCAGCGTTTGCGTCACCGCTTCCGCTGTTTTCTCCCGCAAATGAATGGCGCCAAACAGAATGCTGTTGATGATCACCAGAATCACCGCCGACACCGCCAGAGCCACCATCAACTCAATCAGAGTGAAGGCCAGGAAGCTGTTCTGCTGGTTAAGCGGCAGGTTCATTAGAAAGTGTTCATCGCCGGCGGCAGATTGGCCGTGGCGCGTTGCGACGGGTTGACCAGGGTGCTCAAATGCACCGTGTAGTCTTTGCCTTGCGCGGCGAACACTACATCCACCGAAAGTTCATGGATGCTGTTTGCATTCACCGCCGTTTGATTGACGCCGTTGGCCGTGCTGAGACTGGAAGAAGTCGTCGCGGATTTCCACGGATCGTCATGAATATTCCAGCGGAATTCGTAAGGTCCCGAACGTTCAATCCCGCTCTGCACAGACTGATATTGTCCGGTAATAATCGATTCATTTAGCACGCGTTCACCAATGCGCACCGCCAAAGCTTTGCGTTGAGACACAACTCCCGCCAGGCTGGCGATCTTCATGCCTTGCATAATCGCCGGAATAACCACTGCCATGAACGCCAGCGCGGCCAGCAGTTCAATCAGCGTAAAACCGGCGGTGCGTGCTTTAGTGCCGGGCATTGGTCGTGATTTTATTTTGGTCCTGAATTTCATAACCCAGGTCATTGGCTGTTGGTCCCAGCCAGACAGGTTGCTCAACCCCATCCTGAAAAGAAACTCCGGCCACACTTAAGGAAGTCCGGATCGTGCCATCCGGTGAAAAACAAATCATCGGCAGCTTGCCGGCGGCTTGTCCCACCTGTCCGTTCAGGATCCGTCCGGTCTGGCTTTTGGCCAGCACTGTGGTAGCGCGAGTTTTCATGGTGTCGATTTTCAAGCCTTCGCTTAACTGGCAAACCACCGCTTTGGGATCATTGTCACCATAGCTTTTGTCCTGATTCAGGCCATAAGACCCGTTGCGGGAATCGATCCACAATTGCATCGGCACCCCTTCGGATACCGCCCGGTTTTGGGCAAAGTGGGTTAAGGCAACAAATCTTCTCACTTCTGAATCCAGCGCCCGGCCGGTAAAGAATTTGGCCAGCGTAGGCGTTACCAGTGAGGCCACCACAACCAGCAGCGCCATGACCAGGATCAGCTCCAACAGCGTGAACGCGGCTCTGCGTTGGCGCCGGTTATTTCCCATTCGGTTGCCAATTAGTGATGTCATCATCGCCCCCGACCCGGCCATCCGGTCCCATGGACATCAGATCGTAGGAATCGGTCCGGTGTTTGCCGGGGCATTCGTAAATATAAGGATGCCCCCACGGGTCCAGCGGAATGGATTCGAGATATTTGTGCCAGTTGGAAGCGTCCTTCGGTTGAGTGACGAGATCATTCAACCCGCTTTTGCCTTTGGGATAATGCCCGTTATCGACTTCGAACATATCCAACGCCGTGCCAAAGGCGCTGATTTGCGTCTTGGTCGCGCTCACGTTTGCCCGCTCTTTGGAACCGGTCAATTTCGGCAGCACCAAACCGGCCAAAAGGGCGAGGATGCTCAGCACCAGCAGCAGTTCAACCAAAGTGAACGCGCGTTGCTGTGCGCGTTGTCCCCGGGTTCTATGGATACGATTACAATTCATAGGTGTGTTTAGCAGTTTCATTTATTTGATGTAGTCTTGAAGTGTGAAAATCGGAAGCACCATGCCGATGAAAATGGTGCCAATAAAAGCGGCAATGAAAAACAGCATCATCGGTTCCGCAAAGGCGACCGCTGTCTTCAGATGACGATCCAAATCGCCTTCTGTTACTGCGGCAATCCGGATCAATTCCTGATCGAGCTTGCCGCTTTCTTCGGCCACGGAAACCATCTCGATCACGGAACCGGCAAACAGGTCGCGGCATTCGCCCAGGCTCTTGCCCAGTTGACCGCCTTCTTTCACCCGTTCAATCGAGTTGGAAACGGCATCCACGAGAATCTGATTGCCAATGGATTTCCGCGCGACGCTCAGGCCTTGAACGAGAGGAACGCCCGCGCCCAGCAGCGTGCCGAGCATCCGGCAAAAGCGGGCCATGGCGAATTGCGCCACCAACGGACCCACGATGGGCATGCGCAGCATGGCGCTCTCCCAGACCCGGCGGCCCTGTTCAGACATCACCCATGATCGCACCAGCAAGGCCGCAATCATTACGCCCATGCCCACCCACAAGCCGTAGTGAATCATCGCGTGGCTGATGGCGATAATGACTTCCGTCAGCATCGGCAATTTGGCGCCAAAACCTTCAAACATTTTCTGGAACCGGGGAATAAAGAACACCATCAGGAAAACCAGCACGCACAACGCGAGGAAAAGCAGGATCAGCGGATACAACATCGCGCTAGTCACCTTGGAACGCAGTTCCTTTTCGCGGGATTGGAAATCCGCAATCTGCGCCAGCACGAGATCAAGAAACCCGCCCGTCTCACCCGCCTGCACCATGGCTACGTACACCCGCGGAAAGGTATCGGGAGATTTCGCCATCGCGTCGGCCAGCGAAATGCCGTCCACCACGGAATCGTGAATTTCCTTCCACTTGGCCTTGGCCGCCGGGTTGGAGGATTCCTTAACCAAAATCACCAGTGCCCGGCTCAACGGCACACCGGCCGCCAGCAGACTGGAGAGTAAACGGGTGAAGTTTTCGAGTTCGCGGGAGGAAACCCGGGTTTGACTGCCAAAGGATAATTTGAACGATGTCCCCGCAGCCTGACTGTCGGTAGAGCCAGTGCCGGTAGAAGCTTTCTTCGCTCCTCCCTTGGCTGCACCATTGCCCTCGACCAGCCGGATGGGACGAAGATTTCGCTCCTGCATTTGACGGAACGCCTCCTGGCGGCCACCGGCCTCCAGTTCACCTTCCGCAACCGAGCCGTCCAGTTGTAACGCTTTATACTGAAACAAGGCCATGACGTTTTTCAGTTACTGCAATTTCCGCGGCCTGGGCATCTTCAGCCGGACTATTTGATAAAGACTGATCTTTGGTCGCCCGCATGACTTCTTCCGGAGTCGTAATTCCCTGGCGAACGAGCCGCCAGCCGTCTTCGCTCAAAGAGCGCATGCCATTGCGGACGGCAGCTTCCCGGATTTCACCACTGGAACAGTTTTTTAAGATCTTTCCGCAAATCTCACTGTTCATATCCATCCACTCGAAAATGCCATGCCGTCCGTGGTAACCGGTGTTCCGGCAAGCCCGGCAGCCAACGGCCCGGTAAACCTTCAATTCGCGCGGAATGCCGATGATTTGTTTGATCCGCGCCGTCGTGTCCGTTTCATCCTCCACCTTGCATTCTGGACACAAAACCCGCACCAGCCGTTGCGCCAGCACCGCTTCCAAGGAAGACGCCACCAGATAAGGCTCCACCTTCATGTCCACCAGCCGCGTAACCGCGCCGGGAGCATCATTCGTGTGCAACGTGGAGAAAACCAAGTGACCGGTCAGCGAGGCCTGCACCGCAATCTGGGCGGTTTCCGTATCGCGAATTTCACCGATCAGCACGACATCCGGATCATGCCGCAAAATAGCCCGTAACCCGCGCCCGAAGGTCAGGCCGGATTTTTCGGAAACCTGAATCTGGTTCACTCCGCGCAACTGATACTCAATCGGGTCCTCAATCGTAATGATCTTGGTATCCGCATCATTAATGGCGCTGAGCGCTGTATAAAGGGTGGTGGTTTTACCGCTGCCCGTCGGGCCGGTTACGAGAATGATCCCGTGCGGCAGCCCCAATACCCGTTTGAAACTCTTTAAATCCCGGGCATCCATGCCAACCTGTTCCATGCCCAACAGCGTGGAATTCTGCCTCAAAAGACGCAGCACCACAGCCTCACCGTGCAGCATGGGAATGACAGATACACGGATGTCCACTTCATTATTCGTCAGCCGAATCTTGATCCGTCCGTCTTGCGGCAGCCGTTTCTCGGCAATGTTCAAATGACTGAGAATCTTAACGCGGGAAACAATCGCCGGTTGGAACCGTTTGATCTGAGCTGGCACCGGAACTTCCTGCAGAACACCGTCGATCCGGTAACGAATACGGAGTTCATCTTCAAAAGGCTCCAGATGAATGTCGGAAGCGCGCAGTTCAATGGCGTCCGACAAGACCTGGTTGACGAAACGGATAATAGAGGCATCCTCAGCCGCATTGTCCAAATTGGTGTTCTCGTCCTGATTTTCATCGACGACCTGCAACGGAGGTCCCTCATCCAGCGTGTCGATCGTATCAGCACCTACGCCGAGATGTTTCTTCATCTCCCGCTGAATCGCTTCCGTAGGAGCGAGGATCGGCTTGATCT
>JBEHZA010000171.1:0-9411 GCA_048497895.1 Verrucomicrobiota bacterium | reverse complement strand
ACCATAACAATGCGGCCCGTACTCCTGCACCAGCCGCGCGATCAATTGCTTCACCGACTTTTTTTCTGTCGCCAGCATCTCCAACAACATCAGTCCCGCCAGAATCCCATCCCGTTCCGGTACATGCCCGGGAAAGCCAATGCCTCCGCTCTCTTCAAAACCGAGCAACACCCCGCCCCTGACCATCTCCGCGCCGATATATTTGAAGCCTACTCCGGTTTCCACCAGCGGCAAACCGTGTTTCGCGCAAATTTTATCCACCATCGACGTCGTCGTCAGCGCCTTGATTACCCGCCCCGTGGCCTTCCGGTTGACAATGAAATGTTCCAGCAACAGGCAGATCAATTGATGCGTGCTGAGATAACCTCCGCGTCCATCCATGCCGCCGACCCGATCCGCATCCCCATCCGTCACCAGGCAAATATCGTGCGGATGCCGCTTCAAATACGCCGCACTCTTCCCATAGTTGCGCTGTACCGGCTCCGGATTGATGCCACCAAAGAGCGGATCATGCGCCGCATTCAATGTCGTCACCCGGCACGTCGTTCCTGCGAGCAGTTCATCAAAACATCCCGCCCCCACGCCAAACAAAGCCTCATGAGCAAACCGTAATTTCGATTTTGCAATCAGTGGAAAATTCACCAGCTTCTTGATCGCCCGGTAATGCGGCGCGCGCAGATTTTTGGCCACGATCTGCTTCGCCCGTCGCGCCGTTTCAAAATCCACCGCCCGCACCGGATTCTGATCTAACGTTTTTTCAACCGCCTGACACAACTCCGGTTCCGCTGAACCGCCGTGCCATGATTTTAATTTGAAGCCGTTGAATATCGCCGGATTGTGACTCGCCGTAATCATCACGCCACCCACCGCCTTACGGGCTTTCACTCCGAAAGAAACCGCCGGCGTAGGCACCGCTTCAGAAGCAAGAATGACCCGAAAACCGTTCCCCGCAAGAATCTCCGCCGTGCGCTGTGCAAATTGATCCGACAAAAACCGCCGATCATATCCCACCACCACCTGTTTCTCCGTGCCCGCTACTGGATTGGCGTTCCAATAATCCGCCGTCGCCTGCGCCACCCGTTCCAGATTGTGAAAGGTAAAATCCTCCGCGATCACCGCCCGCCATCCATCCGTTCCAAACTTAATCTGCGCCATATAAATTCAGATTCAGATTGAACCACGGCTGGCCATCGATAAACACAGATTCAAAATTTCAATTCAGCCGACTTCGACAACTCCCCCATCTGTCCCGCATGCGGGATCGGTTCATCCGTGGTCAAGATGTTCCTCTTTGTGTTCTCTGCGTTCTGTTGTGGCCAATTCGCTCTTCGGATTTCTTTCGGATTTAGTCATTCGGCAATTCGTCATTCTCCCCCTCACACTAAATCCAGCGACAAATTCAGGTCCGGAGTTTTGCCCCCGGATTCTGCCGCCTCTTCCGCCAATTTGCGCATCTTTTTTACCGCCGTCTTCATGCTCCGTTCCCTGAACAAACCGGTCCCACTGACAAACGTATCCGCCCCCGCCCGTGCGCATTCCGCCGCCGTCGCAAAAACAATACCTCCATCGACCTCGATCCGGTAATTCAATCCCAGTGACTCCCTCCAGGCTTTGGCCTGCTGAATTTTCGGCAGCGTCTCCGCAATGAACGGTTGACCGCCAAAACCCGGATTTACCGTCATCACCAGCAGCAAATCGATCTGCTTTAAATACGGCTGCACCGCACTGATCGGCGTCGGCGGATTCACCGCCAGCCCTACTTTTTTACCCAGTGATTTGATTTTCCAGAGGAGATCATTGACGCGCTCGCCCAGTTCCACGTGCACAATCAATTCATCTGCGCCCGCTTTCACGAACGGGTCCAACAGAATTTCCGGTTTCGAGCACATCAAATGCACATCGAAAAACAGCTTCGTCTCCGGACGCAACGTGGCGACCACCGCCGGGCCAAAAGAAATATTCGGCACGAAATGGCCGTCCATGATGTCCAGGTGAAGCCAATCCGCGCCCGCTGCCTCGGCCCTTTTGGTCTCTTTCACCAAATGACCAAAATCCGCCGCCAGCAACGAAGGTGCAATAATCATGGCCAAAGGCTATCCAAACAAAGCGCGGAGTCAATCCACAGTGCTGCTCAGGAAGAAAATAGACGCAGGAAAACACCTCGGACAGCGACCGTCCCCGGTCGCAGCAACGTAGAGCGCGAAAGACGCACCTGAATACCTGACACTTTTGTGCGGACAGCGACCCGGTGCTTCACTCCAGATGCACCGTTCCAACACACTCGACACTCAATCGCGCCCGCCAATTACCTTAAGCCGCTGCTGGCGCTGGCGAACCCAAACCCGGGTCCAGTTTCGGTGGGATCGGCTTGGAGACTTCAGGCAACGGCGTCGCTGCCATCGCGCCAGTCGGTGGGCCGACATCAGGCGGCGGCGGCGGCGGAGTGAACTTGCCAGTGCGCACAATTTCTTCCACCTGCACGCCATCCAACGACTCGTATTCGAGCAGACATTGGGCAATCAAATCGAGCTTGTCACGGTTGCTGTAAATAATCTGTTTCGATTGCTCATAGCACTCCGTGATAATCCGGCGCACCTCATCGTCAATCTCTTGGGCGGTATGTTCGCTGTAGGTTTTCCGGCGCATTAAATCGCGTCCGAGGAAAAACTCATCATCTTCCGCGTATTGCACCATGCCGAGCTTCTCGCTCATGCCATATTGGCAGACCATCGCCCGCGCCATATGCGTAGCTTGTTGAATGTCTCCACCAGCGCCGGTCGAAACGTCGCCAGAAACCAATTCTTCCGCAATCCGGCCCGCCATCGTCATGGTGATCATGTCCACCATTTCCTTGCGGCGATAATTGAGAATGTCTTCCTTCGGCAACGACATCGTGGAGCCCAGGGAAGGCCCGCGCGGAATGATCGTCACTTTATGCAGCGGATGCGTATGTTCAAGAATCACGTTCACCAACGCATGCCCCGCTTCGTGCCAGGCCGTCAGTTTCTTGTTCTCATCGGACATCGCCAGACTGCGGCGTTCCCGGCCCCAACGCACTTTGTCACGGGCTTCATTCAATTCTGCCATGCCGACCGCTTTCTTATTCTCACGAGCCGCCAGCAAAGCCGCTTCATTCAATAAATTGGCCAGTTCAGCACCCGAGTAACCCGGTGTGCCGCGCGCAATGACTGACAGGTCGGCCGAAGGATCGAGCTTCACGTTCTTCGCGTGAACCTTGAGAATCGCTTCCCGTCCACGCACATCCGGCAGGTTCACTGTAATGCGCCGGTCAAACCGTCCCGGACGCAGCAACGCCGGATCCAGAACGTCCGCCCGATTCGTCGCCGCAATAATGATAATGCCTTCCTGTGTGTCAAAACCGTCCATCTCCACAAGCAACGCATTCAACGTCTGTTCGCGTTCGTCATTGCCGCCGCCCAGACCCACGCCCCGGCTACGACCCACCGCGTCAATTTCATCAATGAAGATCAGGCACGGCGTGCTCTTGCGCGCCTGTTCAAACATATCGCGCACCCGGCTGGCGCCCACGCCGACGAACATTTCCACGAAATCCGAACCGCTGATGCTGAAGAACGAAGCGTCCGCTTCCCCCGCAATCGCTTTCGCCAACAGGGTCTTGCCCGTGCCCGGCGCGCCAACCATCAGAATCCCTTTCGGGATGCGGCCACCCAGCTTCTGAAATTTCTTCGGATCTTTCAGGAACTCGACTAATTCGGAAACTTCTTCCCGCGCTTCATCAATCCCTGCCACATCTTTGAACGTGGTCTTGTTCTTTTCCTTGCTTAACATCCGGGCCTTGCTCTTGCCAAAGCTCAGGGCGTTTTTGCCTGCCATTTTAATTTGCCGGAACAGGAAAAAATAAATGATCGCTGCCAACAGCAAAAACGGCAGCAACGCGTAAATCATGTTGATCAAAAAGGTATTGGGCTCCACGGGCATGAACTTGCCCGAGTTCAACATTTGCTCTTCCAACGCTTCCGGCAAACGCGTCTTGATCCGGAACGGACGCGTGACGTCCTTCGCATCTTCCGGCGCGTGATACTCACCGCTGATCTCGCGCAACTCGCTGGATTGCGGCGGCGCGTAGGTGATCTGGCCTTTCACCACCAGATTGGATTCGACCAGTTGCACAAATCGCTGGTGTGTAATCACCTCGGATTTGGTTTCCGTCTTCCCGCGCAGCACCATTAGCACTGGAATGATCGCCAGAATGATGAGCCAATAGAGGTAAGTTTTAGGCGGCGACCGGAATTCCGTCCCGCGTTTATCCTGTCCGTTATCGTTGTTTTTATCGTCAGACATGGGTCAAATAGTTTGCGACCTTATCACACCAATCTGCTGGTGGCAACCATCGGGTTGGCACACCTGCTAGGTTATTATAGCATACTTTAAACTGGCTGCAGGCCTTCGGCACCCGCTTCGCCAGTCCGGAAGGGATTGATCAGGAACGGTACCACTGCCATTTCAAGCGGCGAACCGTGCCTTTGTCGAGCTTGAATTGCTCTGCCATCCGCACTCCTTCCACCCAGAAAATCCGGCCTTCCGCTGTGGTAGCCACCACCCTTTCCCGTCGCACCTCCTGTGGCACCTTCAAATTGGTGAAAAGGTCCTGCAATTTAACCGGTTGAGCCAGTCCAATCGGCTGGAACCGGTCGCCCGGCTGCCAATGACGCAAGTGGATGACAGCACCCACTTTATCCGCGTCAAACCATTCACAGCCGGACTTGGCTATCGGACGCGGACTGGCGGGCCGAACCGCTTCCACTCCCCAGGCCAGCATCAAACCTTCAAAATCACAGCCCGCTTTGCCACCACTCAGCTTCTGCGTTCGCTCACTCGGATTGAATTTTACTGACCGCAAAGGCACCACGTAAACTTTGCCTGCCTCATCCCGGGCCACGACCTTGGTTGGATTTACTGAAACCGGTTCGCCAGGATTTTGCCGCAACCGTTCAATCAGCTCAAAATCCGGTCCCACTCCTAAGGTCATCAACTGTAGGCGCAAGCATTGCCGTTGCACCGCCAGATGCAACCGCGCAAAACTCACCCGTCGTTTGCTCTCCAGCCACTTCCGCGCCACGCCCTCGACGTAAGCGGCCTCTGCCCCCAGAATCTCCATGGATCGTAAGACTATCTTGTTTACGGAAGGCTCAAACTGTTCCCGTAATAGTGGCAGAAGCTCGTGTCGGATGCGATTACGCAAGCGGTCGATTTGGACATTGGTGGAATCTTCCCTGTATTGAATACCCTCCTGTTTCGCAAATTCGATCAGAGTCGCTTTCGATTGATTCAGCAAGGGCCGGATCAAGCGGATGAGGGAATAAGGCGGCGACTGGCTCGCAGACCACTTGATCCCCGCCAAACCTTCACCGCCAGCGCCACGTAAAAGCCGGATAAAAAAAAGTTCTGCCTGATCGTCTGCGTGATGAGCCAGCACAATCGTCGAAAGTTTGTGCCGCAAGGCTGTTTCGCCCAGGAATTGGTATCGTGCATTCCGCGCTGCCATTTCGAGGCCATGCTGACGAATCTCCTCTCGTTTCCCTTCCCTCCATTGACCGGCCAAAAACTCCAACCCTAAACGCTCTGCTTCCCGTTTGACGAACCGTTCATCCCTATTGCTCTCCTGCCCGCGCAAGCGATGGTTGAAATGGGCGACCACTAATTGCCACTCCATTTCCGCGCTCAATCGTTGAAGCACGTTCAGGAGAACCATAGAATCCAAGCCTCCCGAGACTGCCACGAGCATCGCTTGACGACGCTTGAAAAGCCGTCGATTGCGGATAGATTTTTCGACTTCGGAAATCAGGCTACTCACAAATGGCCATGTTAAATACCAACGACTCAGTAGCAAGCGGATTACCCGTTTGGAAACCGCTTTATTCAGGGCGGACGAAAAAGCAGTTCGGCATTGTTTAGAGACGATGCGCACGTCCTGCTTGTAGCCCAGGCACTGAGCCAAGGAGACCTCCTATATTGGGATATTTTCTGGCACTACGAACCAATCCCCATTCTCTACTACTCAGCGATTTCCCAGCTATTCGGGAACTCACCCACCGTTTACCTCGCATCGTTGGTCCCCATCATCATCCTGTGCGAAGTTCTTGCCTACCTGATGTTGCGGCGCGATATGTCCCGCCAGGCTGCCCTCCTTGCTTGCAGCTTAACCGTGTTCCCTTTCTTCTTGAGAATGGTAGCGGGCGGGCGGATCTATGTCCCCTTTGAAATGTTCGGCATTCTGCTGGTGGCCTATCTTTGGAATCCTCCGGAACATCGCTCTCTGAAACGATCCCTGCTGATTGGCCTGATCCTGGGTGGCTTGCACTGGATAAAATTTGGCGGAGCCTTTGTGCTGGGAACCGCCTGGATCACTACTGACCTGCTCTGTTACTGGCGGTAAAAAGCCAACCGGGAACAATTGCTCAACTGGATCAAAGGCTATTTCGCAATCGCCCTGACTTTTTTAGCCGCTGGAGCATTGCGTGCGGGTCTGGCTTTTTTAATCCTGCCATCTAAAATCGCCTTGGACGTGGCCCTGCCCTTATACCATCTGGAAGCTTACAAAGCTTATGGCGACACGGAAGGCCCAATTCAATTTGAAACGACCGGTACTTTCCCTCGCACACAACTACCCGGGCTGATCGCTCTGGTCGCATTGGGAATTGTTTTATTGCGGACGTTGCTCGAAAGTATCCCTAAGCTAAAAATAAGGGCGGCCAAAAAAAATCCTGTACCCGGTTAGCAGGCCAAAGAGGATCACAGCAGCTTTGCAGATCAACCGCACTGGCTTACGCCAACAATTGATGCACTACTTCCCCTTCCACATCCGTCAGCCGGAAATCCCGCCCCTGAAAACGGAATGTGAGCTTCGTATGGTCCAGCCCGAATAAATGCAGAATCGTCGCGTGCAAGTCATGCACATGAACCTTTCCTTCCACCGGACTAAAACCCAATTCATCCGTCCGGCCATGCACATAACCCGCCTTCACACCTCCACCCGCCAGCCACATGGTAAACGCGTCAATGTGATGATTCCGTCCCGTCTTCTCGCGGTTCTCACCCATCGGCGTCCGTCCAAATTCGCCACCCCAAACCACCAGCGTTTCATCCAGCAAACCACGTTGCTTTAAATCTTTAACCAACGCCGCGCACCCCTGATCCACTTCCCGGCAGACCTTTTCAAAATCGTCTTCCAGATTCTCTCCCGGCCCGCCATGACTGTCCCAACTCGTGTGATACAACTGCACGAACCGGACCCCGCGCTCCACCAACCGCCGCGCCAACAGGCAATTCGCCGAAAACGACGGCTTGCCCTGCTCAATGCCATAAGCCGTCAGCGTGGCTGTCGATTCCCCTGAAATATCAATTAACTCCGGCGCGCTCGATTGCATGCGATACGCCATTTCATACGCTGAGATTCGCGTCGCAATTTCCTGATCGCCCGTTTGCACGAGCCGTTTTAAATTCAATTCCCGGATTGCATCCAGCGTTTGCCGTTGGCGCAGCGCGCTCACCCCCTGCGGATTGCTCAAATCGAGAATCGGATCACCTTTACCACGAAACGGCACCCCCTGATACGTCGTCGGCAGGAAACCACTCGACCAGTTCACCGCCCCGCCACGCGGACCACGCGGACCCGATTGCAACACTACAAATCCCGGCAAATCCCGCGATTCACTTCCGATACCATACGTCAGCCATGCCCCCATGCTCGGACGTCCAAATTGTCCCGACCCCGTGTTCATGAACAATTTCGCCGGCGCGTGATTGAACAAATTCGTCGCGCAAGTCGGAATAAAGGTGGCGTCATCCACAATCGTCGCCATGTGCGGAAATAATTCCGAAACCCACATCCCACTCTGGCCATGTTGCTGAAATTGACGCCGTGTGCCCAACAACTTGGAACGGTCTTTGAAAGAACTGTCCATGAACGCGAACCGTTTTCCCTCCAAATAGGAATCCGGAATCGATTTGCCGTTCAGTTCCACCAGTTTCGGTTTGTAATCGAACAACTCCAACTGCGAAGGACCGCCCGCCATGAACAAATAAATGATATTTTTTGCCCGCGCGGCCTTCGGCGAAACTTTTGGTGCCATCGGATTGATCAACGACGTTGCTGCCTCGGCTCCCTGCGCCTCATTCAACATCGAAGCCAGCGCCATTGAGCCCAGCCCCATCGCGCACCGGCCAAAAAAATGCCGTCGCGTGATTTCCTGCAACCGGTGGGAAAATTCGTTTCGGTTCATCGTCACTCGCGGGTTATCGTTTCATCCAGATTCAGCAAAACCCGTGCGACCGTCGTCCAGGCCGCCAATTGTTTCTTGTCCCCTTTGAATCCGTCCGCCTCCGCCATCAGCAAATCCGCCTCTGCCGACGCGTTATCGTAACTGGCCAATTGTTGAGCCAGGAGATCGAGCAAAACTTTTTGTTCATCACCCGCCGGTTCCCGCGCCACGCACAAGCGATACGCGTAGCGCACCCGTTGAACGTCATCGTTTGGCGCTTCCTTCAATGCCCGCAACGCCAACCCCTGCGCCAATTCCACAAATGACTGATCATTTAGCAGCGTTAACGCCTGTAACGGTGTATTGGACCGAATCCGCCGGGTGCAGGCGCTAAACGAATCCGGCGCATCAAACACCATTAGCGCTGGGTTTGCCGTTGCCCGCCAGAAATACGTATACATGCCCCGACGGTAACGATCCTCATTCGTATTCGCCACCCAGTCACGGCGCACCTGCCCCAGATTCATCACCCCTTCCGGCTGCGGCGGGAACACACTCGGTCCGCCGATTTTCTCCGACAACCGGCCACTCGCGCTCAAGGCCACGTCGCGCACAATCTCCGCATCCAATCGCAACCGCGTTTGGCGCGCCAGCAACTTATTGGTCGGATCAATCACCGCCAGGTCAGGCCGCGCTGCCGAAGCCTGCCGATACGCGGCTGATGTGACCAACAACCGGTGCATCGCCTTCACGCTCCACTTCTGCGCCATGAATTCACGGGCCAGCCAGTCCAATAATTCCGGATGCGTCGGCGGAATGCCTTGCGTGCCAAAATCATTTTCCGTCTCCACGATTCCCCGGCCAAAAAAATGTTGCCACCAGCGATTCACCGCCACACGAGCCGTCAATGGATTCTCCTTGCTCACCAGCCAGCGGGCCAAATCCAACCGCGTCGGCTGTTCTATCCCCAGCGCCGGCATGACCGCAGGAGTGCCCGGCGTGACCACCTCACCATGACGCGTGAAATCCCCCTTAATAAACACATACGTTTCGCGCGGTGCTTTCCGTTCCTGCATCACGAAAGCCGAAGTCACTGAGGGCGCTTCTTTTTTTAACTTGGCCAACTTCGCGGTCAGTTCTTTGACATGAGCCTCGAATTCCGGACGAA